>NZ_JASCAE010000078.1:0-39382 GCF_029967975.1 Pseudomonas sp. V98_8 | reverse complement strand
AGCTCAATGCCGAACTGCTGCGGCGCCTGCCGATGACCAAATCCGCCGGGCCGGCCATCAAAGCCGTGAACACCATCTGCGATGCCGTCGCCAGCCAGGCGCGGATCATCGACGACCTGCTGGACGTCGCCCGGGTGCGCACCGGCAAGCTCAAGCTGAAAAAACAGGCGGTGGACCTGGGACGCATTCTCCAGGATATCTACACCGTGGTGATCAATGACCAGCATCCGTGCGAGGTCACGCTGCAACTGCCCCAGCCTCCCCTGGTGGTCGATGCCGACAGCACACGCCTGGAGCAGATCATCTGGAACCTGCTTAATAACGCACTGAAGTTCACGCCCAGGGATGGCCGCATCGAGCTGATCGCCCATCGTGTCGAGAACATGGCGCAGCTGGACGTCATCGACAGCGGCGTGGGGCTCGAGCAGGACAATCTGCACAAGGTGTTCGATCTCTTCAGCCAGGCGGACAACCAGCACGCCAGTCATCAGCGCGAAGGCCTGGGCATTGGCCTGTCGTTGGTGCGGCAACTGGTGGAAGCCCACGGCGGTTCGGTGAATGTACATTCCGCAGGCCTGGGCCGCGGATGCAGGTTTACCGTCCTGTTGCCTCTGTGCCAGGCGCCACAGCACGCCAACGAGCAACCGCATGGGCCGGGTGCGTCGGGGCGACTGATCGGCCAGAAAGTGCTGCTGGTGGAAGACTCCCTGGACGTCATGGAGGTCCTGCAGACGTTGCTGGAAATGGAGGATGCTCACGTCGATGCCTTCAGCGATCCGCACAAGGCCCTGAAAGCCGCCAGGGACAGCAGCTACGACGTGATCATCTCGGACATCGGCATGCCGCTCATGAATGGCCACGAACTGATGCATGCCATTCGCCAGATCGCCCATCTCAAGCACACACCGGCGATTGCCTTGACGGGCTATGCCACCAGCAGCGACGAGAAAAAAACCAGGCAATCGGGTTTCAATTACCACGTGAGCAAGCCAGTGTCCCACGATGACTTCCTCGACATCATTGGCGAGGCCTGTCATTCACGGCGCTATTGAAACGCCCTGAGAAGTAATCGGCCCGGTACGTCAAAGGCACCCGGGCTAAGGCGATGAACCTGAAGGCACCGAAGGTATCCGGTGCCCAGCGTCATCGTTGACGACCATCGCGAGCAGGCTTGCTCCTACGAGGCCGACTATCAAGCGGCCTCGCAATCCTCAATACCTTCTCGAATGGAGTCCGTCAGGCGCTCCGCGGTCTTCTGACGAACAAAAATCAACCATGTGTCGACAATCTAGTTGCATTAGGCGAAATATCCTTTTAGATTTCGCATCGCAATAGCAATGTGTCGACAATCAATGATTTTATAGTTTTGCAGGAGCAGGTTCTTTTCGGTGCAGCCACGGGTGGTCACCCTCGGTGGAAACCGAATCCCTGCTTTTGCTTTTTTCCCGGGAATGGACTGTCCCACTACCCCACCTCGCGTGCCATTACCCCCGCAGGAGATCGCTGTGCTCCAAGCCTATGACCGTCACGTACAAGAGCGCGCCGAGGAAGGCTTGCCGCCCCTCGCGCTGAACGCCGAACAAACCGCAGGCCTGGTCGAGCTGCTGAAAAATCCCCCGGTGGGTAAAGAGGCAGTCCTCGTCGACCTGATCACCCATCGCGTGCCGCCAGGCGTGGATGAAGCGGCCTATGTCAAGGCAGGCTTCCTGTCCGCCATCGCCAAGGCCGAAGCCAGATCCCCCCTGATCGACAAGCAGCGCGCTGTAGAACTGCTGGGCACCATGCAAGGTGGCTACAACATCGCCATCTTGGTCGAACTGCTGGAAGACGCAGAACTGGCCGCCGTTGCCGCCGAACAACTGAAGCACACCCTGCTGATGTTCGACGCCTTCCATGACGTCGCTGCAAAAGCAAAGGCCGGCAACGTGCATGCCAAAGCCGTAGTGCAATCCTGGGCTGACGGCGAGTGGTTCACCGCCCGCCCGGCCATCGAAGAAAAGTACAGCTTGAGCGTGTTCAAGGTGCCAGGCGAAACCAACACCGACGACCTGTCCCCTGCCCCGGACGCCTGGTCGCGCCCGGACATCCCGTTGCACGCCCGGGCCATGCTGAAAATGGCCCGTGACGGCATCGTGCCGCAAGAGCCTGGCGCCATTGGCCCGCTCAAGCAGATCGACGCCGTCAAGGCCCAGGGTTTCCCGGTGGCCTACGTCGGTGACGTGGTGGGTACTGGCTCCTCGCGAAAATCGGCGACCAACTCCGTGCTGTGGTTCTTCGGCGACGACATCCCGTACGTACCTAACAAACGCGCCGGTGGATTCTGCTTCGGTAACAAGATTGCCCCGATCTTCTACAACACCATGGAAGACGCTGGCGCACTGCCGATCGAGTTCGATGTTTCGAAACTGCACATGGGCGACGTGATCGACGTCTACCCGCACGCCGGCAAAGTCTGCAAGCACGGCACCCAAGACGTTATCACCACCTTCGAATTGAAGACCCCGGTGCTGTTGGACGAAGTACGTGCTGGCGGCCGTATCCCTCTGATCATCGGACGTGGCCTGACCGAGAAAGCCCGCGCCGAGCTGGGCCTGCCTCCTTCGGACCTGTTTAAAACGCCTGAAGCACCGGTTCAAAGCACCAAGGGTTTCACCTTGGCGCAGAAAATGGTCGGCAAGGCGTGTGGCGTGACCGGCATCCGCCCGGGCACCTACTGCGAACCGAAAATGACCACCGTCGGCTCCCAGGACACCACCGGTCCCATGACCCGTGACGAACTCAAAGACCTGGCATGCCTGGGCTTCTCGGCTGAGCTGGTGATGCAGTCGTTCTGCCATACCGCGGCGTACCCCAAGCCTGTGGATGTGAAAACCCATCACACCTTGCCGGACTTCATGCGCACCCGCGGCGGCGTTTCGTTGAAAGTTGGCGACGGCATCATCCACAGCTGGCTCAACCGCATGCTGCTACCGGACACCGTCGGCACCGGTGGCGACTCCCACACCCGTTTCCCGATCGGCATCTCGTTCCCGGCGGGCTCCGGGCTGGTCGCCTTCGCCGCCGCCACCGGTGTCATGCCGCTGGACATGCCGGAGTCGGTGCTGGTGCGCTTCAAGGGTAAGCTGCAACCAGGTATCACCTTGCGTGACCTGGTGCATGCCATCCCCTATTACGCCATCCAGCAAGGTCTGCTGACTGTCGAGAAGAAAGGCAAGATCAACGCCTTCTCCGGACGCATCCTGGAAATCGAAGGCCTGGACGAACTGACCGTCGAACAAGC
The DNA here is from genome assembly GCF_029967975.1 of Pseudomonas sp. V98_8. NCBI lineage: Bacteria > Pseudomonadati > Pseudomonadota > Gammaproteobacteria > Pseudomonadales > Pseudomonadaceae > Pseudomonas > Pseudomonas sp. V98_8. Next base: position 36,102 of record NZ_JASCAE010000078.1, on the reverse strand, counting down.
CTTCGAACTGTCCGATGCCTCGGCTGAACGCTCCGCCGCGGGCTGCACCATCAAGCTGCCTGAAAAGGCCATTGCCGAATACCTGCGCTCGAACATAACCTTGCTGCGCTGGATGATCAGCACAGGTTACGGCGATGCACGCACCCTGGAGCGTCGTGCACAAGCAATGGAAGCCTGGCTGGCCAACCCTGAGCTGCTGCAAGCGGACGAGGACGCCGAATACGCCGAGATCATCGAAATCGACCTGGCGCAGATCAAGGAGCCGGTACTCTGCGCGCCGAACGACCCGGACGACGCGCGCCTGCTGTCGACCGTACAGGGCCAGGTCATCGACGAAGTGTTCATCGGCTCCTGCATGACCAACATCGGTCACTTCCGCGCTGCCGGCAAGCTGCTGGAAAAGGTCAAGGGGGGCATCCCTACCCGTCTATGGCTGGCCCCGCCAACCAAGATGGACGCTCACCAACTGACCGAGGAAGGCTACTACGGCATTTACGACAAGGCCGGTGCGCGCATGGAAATGCCAGGCTGCTCACTGTGCATGGGCAACCAGGCGCGAGTGCAGACCGGCTCGACTGTGGTCTCGACGTCGACCCGTAACTTTCCGAACCGACTGGGCGACGCCACGAACGTCTACCTGGCCTCGGCCGAGCTGGCTGCCGTGGCCTCGATCCTGGGCAGGCTGCCAACCTTCGAAGAGTACATGGAGTACGCGAACAACATCGACAGCATGGCGGCCGACGTTTACCGCTACTTAAGCTTCGATCAAATCGCCGAGTACCGTGAAGCGGCAGTGAACAGTCATATCCCCGTCGTTCAAGCGTAGCGCGTCATACGCCTGGTCTTCAAAGCGCCGACAACCCTGTCGGCGCTTTGCTGATGACCGCGCCTTTTGGGACATCCAGTTGCAGCCCTTTTGGATGGGTTGCGGACTTAGACAATGTTCGCAAAGAGCGATCAATGCTGACTTGGCCGTTTTGGGTGCGAGCTGATGTAGTCCATGGGCACTGAGTGGGTCGCAACATAGTCCATCCAGAGCTGTGGTTGTTGCTGTTGCTGTTGCTGTTGCTAACCGAGCAGAATCTAACCTCGGCAAAGACCATACATACCGGCTGCTTGGAGCACTCTTCAAAGAGATGACGAAAAAGTTGTATCTGCGCGTTATTGAGATTGTTACAGAGACTAAATAACCACTGGCATTAGTCACTAAACCATCGCCGTTCACTTCAAGCGCCCTTTGTCAAATCCATCGACATTGATTAACAATATTTAGAAATAAAAAATCTCAACAGGTGGTCTACCACTGCGATTTCGGGTAAAAATACGGTGCCGCCAGGAGGGCACCATGACCATAAACACCGGATTCCAGTTAAAAAACTATAAAAGTTTCGGCCCTGTAGGCGCCGGATTCAAAATCATAAAACCAATCAATGTTATTGTTGGACGAAATAACATCGGGAAATCAGCACTATTACACGCACTAGACTTTTTATGTAAAGATCGCAACAATCACTCTAATATCTCCCACTGCATAGAGATAACACAGGCTCTAGACAAGCAGGACCTGATGCAGGTATTTCAACCAAATACCAGTAGAGGAGATTTGGGTGGACAACATTGGGAGGACCATGGAGTTAAATTTATTGACGCTTTGATTACATGGAAAGAAACCTCAGAAAAAACCACTGAGTTTATCAATTCAAGTGCACAAGCCAACGAAATAGAGCAAAAATATATCGCAAAAATAAAACCAACTTCAGCATTGCGCCTTTTCAAACACATTAAACTTGATGCGGATCGTGACATAACCCCTGAGAGCATAAGCGAGAACATGTCACTTTCAACAGATGGTGTTGGGGCAACACAAATAATTCACAAGTATCTACAACACGTGGAATTTGATCGTTCTTTAATTCAAAAAAACCTGCTTGAGGCACTTAATAAAATTTTTTCGCCAGACATTGTCTTCAACGAAATAACTACTCGCTTCTACTCAACCACCAATCAATGGGAAATTTTTTTGGGCGAAGCTACAAAAGGCCCAGTCGCATTATCAGCATCTGGGAGTGGACTCAAAACAGTAATTTTGTCCCTACTGAATTTACTGGTGCGCCCTGACTTTGAAAAGAAACCCATAGAACAATATATATTCTCACTCGAAGAACTAGAAAACAACCTACACCCAGCCCTACAAAGAAACCTATTTATATATTTGGAAGAGTTCGCACTATCCAACAAGTGCCATATTTTTCTGACAACCCATTCCAATATTGCTATTGATATATTCGGACACTCCGAGCACTCACAGATTTTGCATGTCATACGAGGAGACGAGGGCGTCACAGGAAGCACATATACAGGAGACGCTACTGGCCATGGAGTTCTAGATGACCTCGGAGTTCGAGCGAGTGACCTGCTACAAGCAAACGGTTTAATTTGGGTTGAAGGCCCGTCAGACCGTGTATTTTTAAAAAAATGGATCGACATATGGAGCCGCGGTGAATTCACTGAAGGCCGTCACTATCAATTCGTTTTCTATGGAGGCAGCGTACTCGCAAACATAAATGCGTGTATACCTGACGATGAAACAAGAGAGGCAATTAGCGCTTTTAAAATAAATCGAAACTTCGCATTTGTTTGCGATAGCGATCGCAAAAACTCCAGCGGCTCACTGAAACCAAGAGTTGCTCAGCTGATCAAAGACGTGGCTGGGACGCGAGCAATGGTTTGGGTTACTCGCTGCAAGGAAATTGAAAATTATATACCCAAAGAAGCGTTTGAAGGGGTCCACGGCAAATCCGGCCTTTCGCAGATTGGCGAATTTGAACCCATCCAAGATTATCTACGCGAAAACAAAATATCGGGGGCTAAAGACTATACAAATAAGCACAGTAAGGCTTTCGCCTATGCAGAGCATCTTTCCAAAGAAAACCTGGCGTTTCGTCCTGAATTGGAAGAACAGCTTACTGAGCTTGTAAAAAAAATACGCATTTGGAACAGCTAGAAAAGCATCGCTACCCCCTGGCCCTCCTTGGGGTAGGGGTGACAAGATGACCACCGACTCAGCTAGCTTTCGCCAAGCAAGAAATTTTAGGTTGGGAAACAACATCGGAAAATTGCGGAACACGTCCTTTTCTTGAAGGCAATAAAAAACCCCGTAGATCATTGATCTAAGAGGCTATTTATAGTGGAGGTCGGATTCGATCCGCCGCATAACTATTTTGCTAATCGGCCTCAAAGCATCTTCTCTCAGTAACGCGACATCAAATGCGTAAAACTTTGAGCGGGAAATCGGCGATAGGATTGATCGCCGCGCAGGCCGGCTGCTTGCTGCTTGAAGGTGCCCAAAGGCAACTCTTTGCTGGCCGCTAATATTCTAGGTAAGTTTCGAGATTTTCGCCCCGAAGCAGGCAGTGAAATCCGAGCCGGACTATGCAAGTCGATTGCTGGGACACGCTTAGGTGAGAAAAGCGTTAGGCTGACGCCAACGCTTCCTCCTCCGAATGCTCAATCGCCTCCTCTACTTCCAGCTGATGTTGCGTCCATTCTGCGGCGATTGCTGGGTTTTCCAGAATCTGCAGCTCGATCCGCTGGGTCTCTTTGTATTCAAGAGCCTTTGCACTCATCGTCCAAAGAGTTTCTACGCCCAAGTCCTCAAGCTCGGAACGGATTGCTGGCAGCCCGATTCGGAAAAATTCTTTTCGTGGATTGACTTTGTTGACTTGCTCGCGCAAGAAGTGCCGGTGAAGTCTTTTCTCGAGGCCTGGTGCATCGTCGCTGAAGATCATTGCGTGAACATCGAATTCGAACGGGACACTGGCGTCTCCTAGCTCACGTATACGATCGAGCGGTTCCAATCGGCGTGTCATCCCGATCTTGAAGACTTGCTCGCCGAAGGAGCCAACATTGGAAATGACATAGACATGACCTGCGCGAGTTTGCTGCGCCATGGAAAGCGCACGCTGATTCTTCTCTTGAGCAGCCTGCAATTGTTCCTGCAGCAGAGCCAAACGAGATTCAAACTCCTCACGCTCTGCAGCAGTTGCTGCTGCTACCTGCTCTTGGGCTTTCTCGAGGGCTTTGCGAAGGTTGGATTCTTCTTTGGCTGCATCCTTGATAGCCCGCTCATACTCGCGGCGAGCTTTCTCCTCTTCCCGGATTTGCTCACGCAATTGACGCTGCTCTTCTCGCTCTTGGTCTTTGAGCAATTTCGCCGTGACAGCCCATCGCAACTCTGCCAGGCGAGATCTAAGGTATTCATCAGTTATCCTGGCGTTTCTGAATGGCGCGCCATTCAGATTTACCAATGCCGCAGCGTCGCGAACTTCCTGTTCGAGCTTTCCGTGGTTATCTGATTTTGAGCGCGAAAGAATCGAGTCGACTTTACCGTTGAAAGCGTCCACCACAAATCGTAGTGCGGTCTCGCGGCGATTGGTTTCGACGTAATCGCAGGCGGCCGCCCTGCCAGTTTTGACCATGAGTCGCGTGAACTCACGTGCCTCCTTTAGCTTTTTGCCTGCTTCGGTAAAGCCAAACTCTTCAGCGAGATCATCTAGAAGGTTGTACGTCGGGACGATGTAGCCATCACCATAACCTTCAATTATGTTTCTCATCGCCTGAGCCGCTTCAGCGTAATGCTTGGCTTTGCCCATGGCCTCAAGGGCATCGCCCGCCATCTCTTGCGCTCGTTCTTGGGCGCCTGCGATTATTTTCTCTGCATCAGCGATCGCTTGGGTCAATCGCTTTTCTGCTTGATCCACCTTCGACTGAGCTTGCTGCATTAATCGGCTACGCTCCGTTTTGGTATCACCGAGGATGCGGACCGCCTCGGCTTCCGCATCCACAATATCCTTGAAACGCTCCAACTCCCTCAGCTTCTGCTGCAGTTGTTGCCGCAGCGCAGCGACCTCTTTCTCGGTTGACTTCAAGTCGTTCTGTCGTGACGTCAGCTCCATTTTCAGCTGACTTATAAGTCCCTTTGCTTTCGTTGCTTTTATCAAAAGAACGAATGCGGCTATGCCCGCTATTAAAGCCAGTAGCTCCATGAGCTGCGATCCCTGCCTGATATCAGAGTGCGGATCGTACATTGCCCCCATAGCTATACGCCACCACCCGCTTCGGCCAGCTTACATTTGGTAAAAAGTCTCTACTGGGTCAGTTGGGTCAGCAGCAACAGGGTGATCGATTTGAGTCGATTTCTGCCCTTTACACACGTCAGCTATGAGCTAGTTGCGGAACACATGCAAAAAATTGCGGAACACATTGCTTTTTCGAAGGCAATAAAAAACCCCGTAGATCATTGATCTACGGGGCTATTTATAGTGGAGGCCGAGGTCGGAATCGAACCGGCGTAGGCGGATTTGCAATCCGCTGCATAACCATTTTGCTACTCGGCCTCAAAACATCTGCTGTCAGTAGCGCGACATCAAATGCGTAAAACTTGGAGCGGGAAACGAGACTCGAACTCGCGACCCCGACCTTGGCAAGGTCGTGCTCTACCAACTGAGCTATTCCCGCGTCTTGGTGTGGCGCATTCTATAGAATCCAGAAGCCCCGTCAACCCCTTGATTCAAAAAAGTTTTATTTCTTTTGCACGTCAGTCTTCAGATGCGGCCAGGCAGCCCGCAAGTACTGAACCATCGACCACAATGTCAGGCCGGCGGAGACCATCAGCAAGGCGTAACCCATCAAGACCCAGAAGCTGAAGTCCGACGGATTGCCCAGCAGGATTACCAGCGCCAGCATTTGCGCGGCGGTTTTCCATTTGCCCAGGTTCGATACGGCCACGTGCGCACGGGCGCCGAGCTCGGCCATCCATTCGCGCAGGGCCGAGACCACGATCTCGCGACCGATGATCACCGCGGCCGGCAGCGTGAGCCACAGGTTGCCGTGTTCCTGGACCAGCAACACCAGGGCGACGGCGACCATGAGCTTGTCGGCCACCGGGTCGAGGAAAGCCCCGAACGGCGTGCTTTGTTCCAGGCGTCGGGCCAGGTATCCGTCCAGCCAGTCAGTGGCGGCGGCGAAGGCGAAGACCGAGGCTGACGCCAGGTAACTCCATTGGTAAGGCAGGTAGAACAGCAAAATGAAGATCGGTATGAGCAGGACGCGTAGAACGGTAATCAGATTAGGGATATTCATCGGCACAACTGGCTACGAGGTGAGGGGGCATTCTACTCGCTGTGCAGATTTGCATAAATCAACTCTGCGAGCTTTTTACTGATCCCGGGGGCTTTGGCGATTTCTTCGATGCTGGCACGAGACAGCTCCTGCAATCCACCAAAATGTTTGAGCAAATCGCGCCGGCGTGTCGGCCCGACCCCGGCAACGCCTTCAAGCGTCGAGGTGCGGCGGGTTTTGCCGCGTCGTGCACGGTGCCCGGTAATCGCAAAACGGTGGGCTTCGTCGCGAATCTGCTGGATCAGGTGCAGCGCGGGGGAATCGCCGCGCAAGGTGAATTCGTGGGCGGCGTCGTTGAGGTACAGGGTTTCGAAACCGGCCTTGCGCGTCGCACCCTTGGCGACGCCGAGCAGGATCAGGTCGGGGACCGCCAGTTCGTCGAGCACGTCACGGGCCATCGATAGCTGGCCCTTGCCGCCATCGACCAGCAGGATGTCCGGCAACTTGCCCTCCCCGTCCTTGAGCTTGCTGAAGCGCCGGGTCAGCGCCTGGTGCATGGCGGCATAGTCATCGCCCGCCGTGACACCTTCGATGTTGTAGCGCCGGTAATCGGACTTGATCGGGCCTTCGGGGCCGAACACCACGCACGAGGCCACGGTCGCCTCCCCGCTGGAGTGACTGATGTCATAGCACTCGAGGCGCTGGGGCGGCTCGTCCAGCTTGAGCACTTCGGCCAGGGCCTCGAACCGCGCGGCAACGTGTTGTCGGTTGGCCAGGCGCGCGCCCAGGGCCTGCTCGGCGTTGGTCACCGCCAATTGCTGCCAGCGCGCACGCGTACCGCGCACTCGGTGGCTGATGGTCAGTTCGCGACCGCGCAGCTCGTCAATGGCCGCAATCAGTGTCGGAAAATCTTCGTGGACCACATTGACGATCAGCTCGCTCGGCAAGTCGCGTTCGGGACTGCTGACATAGTACTGGCCAAGAAACGCCGCCATGACCTCAGACACGTCTTCTTCAATGCCCACCTGCGGGAAGAAGTTCTTGCTGCCCAGTACTCGCCCGCCGCGCACGCTGATCAGGTGAACACAGGCGCCACCCGGGTTGACGAACGCGGCAATGACATCGACGTCACCCGTACCGCCTTCCATGCTTTGTTGATCCTGGACCCGGCGCAGCAGCGAAATCTGGTCGCGCAGTTCGGCGGCACGTTCGAACTCAAGGTTGATCGCCGCCTCTTCCATGGCCGCGGACAACTCGTCGCTCAACGCATTGCTGCGACCTTCGAGGAACATCACCGAATGTCGCACGTCTTCGGCATATACCTGTGGGTCGACCAAGCCGACACAAGGCGCCTTGCAGCGCTTGATCTGGTACTGCAGGCAAGGCCGCGTGCGGTTCTTGTAATAGCTGTCTTCGCACTGGCGAACGAAAAAGGTCTTTTGCAACAGGCTCAGGCTTTCGCGAATCGCACCAGCGCTCGGATAGGGACCAAAATATTTGCCCTTGGCCTTCTTCGCCCCGCGGTGGATGCTCAAGCGCGGAAACTGGCCATCGGAGAGAAAGACATAAGGGTAGGATTTGTCGTCGCGCAGCAGGATGTTGTACGGCGGACGCCACTCCTTGATCAGCGTCTGCTCGAGCAGCAAGGCCTCGGTTTCATTGGCCGTGATGGTCGTTTCGACCTGGGCGATACGCGCGACCAGCGCAGCGGTCTTGGGCGCCAGGCCGGTTTTGCGAAAGTAGCTCGACAGGCGATTCTTGAGGTTCTTGGCCTTGCCGACGTAGAGCAGGCGCGCATCGCTGTCGAACATGCGATAGACACCGGGGCGCCCGCTGACCGTTGACAGGAACGCGCTTGGATCGAAGGTTTCAGTCATTTTCAGAGGCTGGCATCAACCATGCCGTGTCGCACCGCCAACAGCGTCAACTCGACATCGCTGCTGATCGAAAGCTTTTCGAAAATGCGGTATCGGTAGGTGTTCACGGTTTTCGGCGACAGGCACAACTTGTCGGAAATGATCTGGACTTTCTGGCAGCCGACGATCATCAAGGCGATCTGGATTTCCCGCTCCGACAGGGCATCAAAGGGTGAATCGTTGGTCGGCTGGAAAGACTTGATCGCCAATTGCTGGGCAATTTGCGGGCTGATGTAGCGCTGCCCGGCAAACACCAGGCGGATGGCCTGGACCATTTCCGGCAACCCGGCGCCCTTGGTCAGGTAGCCCGCCGCCCCGGCTTGCAACAGCCGCGTGGGAAACGGATCTTCCTCGCACACGGTCACCGCAACGACCTTGATGTCGGGATGGCTGCGCAACAATTTGCGAGTGGCTTCAAGACCGCCGATCCCCGGCATCTTGACGTCCATCAAGACCACATCGGGTTTCAACTCACGCGCCTTGAGCAGGGACTCTTCCCCGGACTCTGCCTGGCCGACTACTTGCAGGCCATCGATGTCAGCCAACATTCGCGTAATGCCTGTGCGAACGAGATCATGGTCATCGACTACTAGCACCCTAATCAAGCAGACACCTCGCGATATGATCTTATTTGGAATGCCCGCCACCTTAGCAAAAAGCAAGTGGCAGACCTAGCGCCAAGCGCTATATAAAAAGTTTCCATTCGTCTTGCAGCGCTTGTCGGCAGCGTGTTTCAGCATGCCGCAAAGCAGACTTCACGCTCCATGCGCAGGAAACACTCGTCTTTGCCAACCATCTTCAAGCCCTTGCGTTCGTACAAGGCCCGCGCCGGATTATTTTCGAAAACGGTCAGGCGCAAGCGCTGGCGTCCCTCCCTGCGCGCCAGTGCCACTACTTGATCGATTGCCCAGGAACCGACCCCCTGCCCTCGAAACGCCGGGCCAACATGCAGTTCGCGGATGTACAACGCCCTGGCATCCCGACTGAGGCTGACGAACCCCAATTGACGTTCGCCGTGCACCATTACCCGGTTGTCGCGCCCGGCCCAGGCGACATCGAACGCTTCGTCCAGCCACACCAGATCGTGCTGGATGTAATAGCGCAGCATGTTGACGCACGTCAGGTCCCGGGCGAAATCGAGGTCGCAGTCCATTGCCCGGCGCCAGTCGAGATCCGGCAAGCCGCGGCGAACATCAGGTAATGGCGTCATGCTCGATCCCGGGAGGGTGGTTGTTTTCATAAACAGGGAGTGTGTGCCACAAGCGCATGGGCACTCAAGCGATAGAAATCGCCTTTGATGATCGATAGCATTTTCTGATTGAAACCTCGCACCGGCCTCTAGTAAGCTCGGTGCACTCATCGGAGATCGACCATGTTCAATGCCCACCCACCGCTTCGTACCGCCAGCGCCCCGCGCTCGGTTGCGTCTGCCCGGGTGAACGACGCGTGCGCTCCGGCAAGCTTTTATTTTGGGTATTGGTTTAGCCACTGGCGCGCCTGATACCCACACGGCGCCCACTTCAAACGGGTCGCCACCAGAGAATTTTCAACCCCCGGTCGGCCTCCCGACCGGGGGTTTTGTTTTTTGGGCCCGCCACTTATTTAGCGACACACCGCCATCAAGAGGATTCACGAAATGAACTACGCCACTTATTACCGTCACGACAGTTTTAGCGCCTGGCGATTTACCACCCTCCGCTCGGGACAGCCTGCCGCCTCCGATCGGTCACCCACAGGTGGCAAGCACTCACACGCAGCCAATCCGGCCAATTGTCGAACACCCCAGTAGGGCCGAGCGCGCGGGAACAACCCGCCGCCGCCCAGGAAGCCTGAACATGAACTCGTCCGTCTCTGCTCTGCCACTGTCGATCCTCAACCCTGCCAACGAAGCGCTGACCCTGCGCCTGCCAAGCTCGCTGCAACTCAAACAGCAATTGCCACTGAGCAACGCCCTCGCCCTCCAAGTCGCCGCTCACCGCCAGGCGGTTCGCGCGATCCTCGACGGGAAAGACTCGCGCCTGTTGGTCATCGTCGGCCCCTGCTCGATCCACGACCCGAAATCAGCGCTCGAATATGCCGAGAACCTGGCCCGCCTGGCCGCCGACGTCAGCGACCAGATGCTCCTGGTAATGCGCGCCTACGTCGAAAAACCTCGCACCACGGTCGGCTGGAAAGGCCTGGTCTACGACCCGCACCTCGATGGCAGCGATGACATGGCCGGCGGCCTGGCCCTGTCCCGCGAGCTGATGCGTGAAATGCTCATGCTCGGCTTGCCGGTGGCCACTGAACTGTTGCAACCGATGGCCGCCGGCTACTTCGATGACCTGCTGAGCTGGGTGGCCATTGGCGCCCGCACCACCGAATCGCAGATCCATCGGGAGATGGCCAGCGGCCTGGGCATGCCGGTAGGCTTCAAGAACGGCACCGACGGCGGGGTCGGCGTGGCCTGTGACGCCATGCGCTCGGCCGCCCATCCACATCGCCACTTCGGTGTCGACAGCCAGGGCCATCCCGCGATCATCCAGACGCCGGGCAACGCGGACACCCATCTGGTGCTGCGCGGCGGCCATCACGGCCCGAACTACGATCGCGCCAGCATCGCCCGCGTGCACGCTGACTTGACCCGCCTGAAGATCCCGGCCCGGGTCATGGTCGACTGCAGCCACGCCAACAGCGGTAAAGATCCACTGCGCCAACCCGCCGTGTTCAACGATGTACTGGAACAACGCCTTGCGGGTGATCGCTCGCTGATCGGCATGATGATCGAAAGTCATTTGTTCGAGGGCTGCCAACCGCTGGGGCCGTCGTTGAAGTACGGTGTTTCGGTCACCGACGGCTGCCTGGGCTGGAGCGCGACAGAACAACTGTTGCGCCAGGCGGCGCAGCGGCTGCGGGCACAGGAATAACCCCTGCAGGAGCGAGCACGCTGGCGATGGAGGTCAACGATGACGCGGGGAGCCTGACACCCCGCGGTGCTCTCGGGTTTTTCGCGAGCATGCTCGCTCCTATAGTCGAGGTGTCAATGCGCCACGGGGGCAGTCCAGGAAGCCACCTCCACCTCCGCGCATTCGTACCGTACCTATGCCTTTTTCCCCCAACCACCGCGGCTATTTCATGCATCGCGCCGGCATTGGAGTCTTTAAAGTGAGGTCGGAAATCACTTTCTCGAACCCTGGAAAAAGGAATGAACATGCAACGGAATGCAAAGACTCATTATCCAATCCTGCTGGTGCACGGGCTTTTCGGCTTCGAGCGGATCGGCAGTGTGCAACTCTTCCACGAGGTCAAGCAGGCCCTGCGGGACGCGGGGGCAAGCGTTTTCGTCGCGCAACTGTCCGCCACCCATAGCAATGAGGTCCGCGGCGAACAGCTTCTGGCGCAAATCCGGCGGGTACTGCAGGGGACCGGCGCCCCCAAGGTGAATCTGATCGGCCACAGTCAAGGCGCATTGGCCGCACGTTATGCTGCCGCGACTGCGCCAGGCAAGGTGGCCTCGGTGACGTCCGTCAGCGGGCCGAACCACGGGTCGGAATTGGCCGACTTGTTACGCAGTGCGCTGACACCAGGCCACCTGCCGGAAACGCTGGCCGAAATCGTTGCCACCTTGTTCGCCGACCTTCTGTCATTGCTCAGCGGTCAGCGCCGGATGCCGCAAAATGCTATCGCCGCGCTGAATGCGCTGACTACGCAAGGTGTGGGCGCGTTCAACCAGAAGTACCCGCAGGGCTTGCCGCAGACTTGGGGAGGCAAGGGGCCCGAGCAGGTCAATGGTGTCCGCTACTATTCCTGGAGTGGCGTCCTGCAGGGAAAGCGGCAGGATGCCGAAGTGGACCCGTCCCACGGCCTGCTGCGGGCGCTGTCACGTTATTTCACCACCGAGCCCTTGCAGAACGATGGCATGGTCGGGCGCTACAGCTCCCATCTGGGCACCGTCATCCGCTCCGATTATCCGCTGGACCATCTGGGCACCCTTCGCCAGGGAAGCGGTCAAACTGAAAGGCGCATCGACCCGATCGATCTTTACGTACAGCACGCCGAGCGCCTGGAAAAAGCCGGACTTTAAACCAAACCTGCCGTCCAGAGCGCTGGCAACGGAACTTTGAGGAGAAATACCCCACTGAATCCGGTAGGCTCAGCACTTTACCGTACATTGAATGGAGAGTTTTCCCATGGCCAAAGCCACTGCCCGTCACATCCTTGTTGCCAGCGAAGCCAAGTGCAACGAACTCAAGGCCCAAATCGAGGCGGGTGCAGACTTCGCCGAAGTCGCCAAAGCCAATTCCTCGTGCCCTTCCAGCCGCCAGGGCGGCGACCTGGGCTCGTTCGGTCCAGGCCAGATGGTCAAGGAATTCGACACCGTGGTCTTCAGCGCACCGATCAACGTGGTGCAAGGTCCGGTCAAGACCCAGTTCGGCTACCACCTGCTGGAAGTGACCAGCCGCCAGGACTGATCACACCCTGGATTGGCTGTGCAACGGCCCGCCTTCCGGTGGGCCGTCGTGTTTCAGATACGTAATTCGGCTGGCGAGGGACGCGCCGCTAGCGTACAAATTGTGGTTAACGACCACCCGGCTCTAAGGCTGACAATGCGACTGGCTTTCCCGACTTTATTGTTCACTGCCGTGGCCCTGCTCCTGGGTGCCGCCGGTGTGAATGCCGCACCGCAACATGCGTTGACCGTATACGGCGAGCCCGCCAAGTACCCTGCCGGCTTCAGTCATTTTGCCTACACCAACCCGCAAGCGCCCAAGGGCGGGACGATGCGCCGTTCCGCAATCGAGATCGGGCATTTCGATCACGTCCTGCCTTATATAGACAAGGGCATCGGCGTGACGCAGATCGATGGCCTGCTCTACTCCCCCCTGGCGCAGCGCTCTCTGGATGAGCCTTACACGGTGTACGGCCTGGTGGCGCAGCAGATGGAGCGCTCCGACGATGGCCTGTCCCTGCGTTTCTACCTCAACCCCAAGGCGCAGTTTGCCGATGGCACGCCGATCACCGCCCAGGACGTGCGCTATACCTTCGACCTGCTGATGACCCAGGGCAGCCTGCGCTATCGCACGCAGTTCGCCGACGTCAAGGGCGTGGAAGTCGAGTCGCCATTGACCGTGCGCTTCGATTTCAAGAACAACGAAAACCGCACCCTGCCGCTGGACATCGCCACCTTGCCGGTGTTTCCCGAGCACTGGTGGAAGAACCGTGACTTTGCCAATGGCGGCGGTTACGAGCCGCCATTGGGCAGCGGACCGTACAAAGTCGGCAAGGTCGATTCGGGGCGCAGCATCACTTTCGAGCGCAACCCCGACTGGTGGGGCAAGGATTTGCCGGTCAGCCGCGGGCTGTACAATTTCGATCATTTCAGCATTGAGTACTTTGGCGATACCGATGTCGCGCGCCAGGTATTGCGCGGCGGCGCCTACGACTACAACCGCGAGTTTTCCGCCACCGGCTACTCCATCGGCTACGACAGCCCGGCCCTGAGCGACGGTCGCCTGCAAAAGGCCCACCTGGCCACCGAAGCGCCGCAATCGGCCCAGGGTTTCGTGTTCAACCTGCAAAAGCCGATGTTCCAGGACCGCCGGGTGCGCCAGGCACTGGCGATGCTCTGGGATTTTGAATGGAGCAACCGGCAGATGATGCGCAACCTGTACATCCGCCAACAGAGCTACTTTTCCAATACCGAACTGGCGGCCCGGCAGTTGCCTGATGCCGGTGAGCTGGCGATTCTGGAGCCCTTGCGCGGACAGATCCCCGATGAAGTCTTCAGCCAAGTGTTCGAACCACCGAAAACCGATGGCAGCGGTGTGATTCGCGACAAGCAATTGCAAGCCCTGGGCCTGCTCGAGCAGGCCGGGTGGAAACCCCAGGGCGATCAACTGGTGAACGCCGACGGCGAGCCGCTGAGTTTCACCTTCCTGGTCAGCCAGAACGGCATGGACCGTTTGCTCCTGCCCTACAAGCGCACCCTGAAACAGATCGGCATCGACATGAACATCCGCCGCATCGATTCGTCCCAGTACGTCAACCGCCTGATGAGCCGTGACTACGACATGATTGTCACCGGCTATCCGGTCACCACCTCTCCCGGCGGCGAACTGCTTAATTACTTCGGCTCGGCGGCGGCCCTGGATCCCGGCGCCAACAACTACATGGCCTTGCAGAACCCGGCGGTGGATACGCTGATCAACGGCCTGTTGCGCGCCAGCACCAAGGCCGACATGTTGCACTATGCCCATGCGCTCGACCGGGTGCTGCAATGGAACTATTACTGGATTCCCAACTATTACCCGCCGGGCAGCTCCACCGTGTGGTGGAATCGTTTCGGCATACCGAACGTGCAGGCGAGCAATGACGAAGCCATCGAGAGCTGGTGGGAAATGAGCACCACGCCGCTGACCAACCAGCAGATGACCGCCGAGCGCATCCGTCGTGGCAGACCCGGAGGACCGCATTGATGTGGGCTTATATCGTGCGGCGCCTGCTGCTGATCATCCCGACACTGGTGATCATTCTCCTGGTCAACTTCGTCATCGTCCAGGCCGCGCCAGGTGGCCCGGTGGAACAGGCCATCGCGCACTTGCAGGGCATCGGCGGAGCCAGTGTCGGTGGTGGTTCGAGCGAAACCATGGGCCATTCCCGGGCCAGCCGCGGTCTCGACCCGCAGCTGATCAAGGACATCGAAAAACAATACGGTTTCGACAAACCGGCACCGCAACGCCTGTGGTTGATGCTCACCAGTTACGCGCGCCTGGATTTCGGCAAAAGCTTCTTTCGCGGTGCCACCGTCACTGACCTGATCCTGGAAAAAATGCCGGTCACCATCTCCCTCGGGCTCTGGGCGACGTTGATCACCTACCTGGTGTCGATTCCCCTGGGGATTCGCAAGGCCGTGCACCACGGCAGCCATTTCGATGTCTGGAGCAGCACGGCGATCATCATCGGCTATGCCATGCCGGCCTTCCTGTTCGCCATGTTCCTGATCGTGGTGTTCGCCGGTGGCACCTCGTTGAACTGGTTCCCGGTACGCGGGCTGGTCTCGGACAATTTCGAATCGCTATCGACCCTGGGCAAGGTCGTCGATTACTTCTGGCACCTGGTACTGCCGGTGACCGCATTGGTGATTGGCGGTTTCGCGACCCTGACCATCCTGACCAAGAACTCGTTCCTCAACGAAATCACCCGCCAGTACGTGGTCACCGCCCGTGCCAAAGGATTGAGCGAACGCCGGGTGCTGTACGGTCACGTGTTCCGCAACGCCATGCTGCTGGTGGTGTCGGGGATTCCCCAGGCCTTCATCAGTGTGTTTTTTGCCGGCTCCCTGTTGATCGAAGTGATCTTCTCCCTCGACGGCCTGGGGCGCATGAGCTACGAGGCGGCCGTGTCACGGGACTATCCGGTAGTGTTCGGTTCACTGTTCATCTTCACGCTGTTCGGCCTGCTGATAAAACTCGTCGGCGACCTGTGCTACACCCTGGTCGATCCGCGGATCGACTTCGCTGCGAGGAACGCCTGATGCTGCAGCTATCGCCATTAGGCCGACGCCGCTTCGAGCGTTTCAAGAAAAACCGCCGCGGCTGGTGGTCGCTGTGGTTGTTCGTCGGGCTGTTCCTGCTGACCCTGGGTGGCGAGCTGATCGCCAATGACAAACCGCTGGTCGTCAGCTACCAGGGTTCGTTGTATTTCCCTGTGTTCAAGCGCTACACCGAGCAGCAATTCGGCGGGCAACTGCCGTTCCAGGCCGATTACCGCAGCGAATATGTGCAGGACCTGATCAAGAAGGACGGTGGCTGGTTGCTGTTTCCACCGATCCCCTTCAGCGACGACACACCCAACTACGACCTGAACAAACCGGCCCCGAGCCCGCCTTCAGGGGTCAATTGGCTGGGCACTGACGATCAGGCGCGGGACGTGTTGGCGCGGGTGATTTTCGGCGCGCGGGTATCGATCCTGTTCGCCTTGATGCTGACCTTCGTCAGCGCGCTGATCGGCATCGCCGCAGGTGCCCTGCAAGGCTATTACGGTGGCTGGGTCGACTTGCTCGGCCAGCGGCTGCTGGAGGTCTGGTCCGGGCTGCCGGTGCTGTACCTGCTGATCATCCTCTCGGGGTTCGTCGAGCCGAATTTCTGGTGGTTGCTGGGAATCATGGCGCTGTTTTCCTGGCTGGCCCTGGTGGACGTGGTGCGGGCCGAATTCCTGCGCGGGCGCAACCTGGAATACGTCAAGGCAGCCCGGGCGCTGGGGCTCACCGACCGCAAAGTGATCGTGCGGCATATCCTGCCCAACGCCATGAACGCGACCTTGAGCTACCTGCCGTTCATTCTGACCGGGGCCATCTCGACCCTCACCGCGCTGGATTTCCTCGGTTTCGGCATGCCGGCCGGCAGTGCCTCCCTGGGCGAGCTGATCGGCCAGGGCAAACAGAACCTGCAGGCACCGTGGCTGGGGCTGACGGCGTTTTTCACCCTGGCGTTGATTCTTTCTCTACTGGTGTTCATCGGCGAAGCCTTGCGCGACGCCTTTGACCCTCGTTCGTGAAGCGGACTGTTGCCATGACCAACCTGATCGAAATCCGTGACCTCAGCGTCGCCTTCAACGGCCAGACGGTGGTACGCGACCTGTGCCTGGACATCCGCCCCGGTGAATGCCTGGCACTGGTGGGAGAGTCGGGTTCGGGCAAGTCGGTGACGGCTCACTCGATCCTGCAGTTGCTGCCCGAATGCGGCACCGAGACGACCGGCAGCATCCGCTATCGTGGCCAGGAACTGGTGGGCGCCGATGCCCGCAAATTGCGCGAACTGCGGGGCAATCGCATCGCGATGATCTTCCAGGAGCCGATGACCTCCCTGAACCCGTTGCACAGCATCGAGAAGCAGATCGGCGAAACCCTGCTGGTGCACAAGGGCCTGGCCGGTAAAGCGGCACAAGCGCGGATACTCGAGTTGCTGCATCTGGTGGGCATCCAGAAGCCCCAGGAGCGGCTCAAGTCTTACCCCCATCAGCTGTCCGGTGGCCAGCGCCAGCGGGTGATGATTGCCATGGCCCTGGCCTGCGAACCGGAATTGTTGATCGCCGATGAGCCGACCACGGCGCTGGACGTGACAGTGCAGCGCAAGATCCTGTTGTTGCTCAAGTCGCTGCAACAGCGACTGGGCATGTCGCTGCTGCTGATCAGCCACGATCTCAATCTGGTGCGCAGCATCGCCCAGCGCGTCTGCGTGATGAAAGCCGGGGAAATTGTCGAGCAAGCCAGCTGCGAGACGATGTTCACCGCACCGAAACACCCTTACAGCTGCCTGTTGCTCAACGCCGAGCCCGAAGGCGAAGCCCTGCCCCGGGACGAACGCGAAAAAGTCCTGGAAGTGCACGACCTGCGGGTGCAATTTGCCGTCGGTGGCGGATTGTTCCAACGCAAGACTTACCTCAAGGCCGTGGACGGCATCAGCCTGAGCATCCAGCGCGGCAAGACCCTGGGCATCGTCGGCGAGTCGGGCTCCGGCAAGTCCACGCTCGGCCAGGCGATCCTGCGCCTGCTGGACTCCGAGGGCGCTATCCGCTTCCAGGGCCAGGCACTCGATGGCCTGACGCAGAAGCAGTTGCGGCCATGGCGCAAGAAAATGCAGGTGGTGTTCCAGGATCCGTTTGGCAGTCTCAGCCCGCGCATGTCCGTGGCACAGATCATCAGCGAAGGCCTGGAAGTGCATAGCCAGTTGAGCACCGAGCAATGCAACGCCGAGGTGATCCGGGCGCTGCAGGAAGTCGGGCTGGACCCACAAAGCCGGCATCGCTACCCCCACGAATTCTCCGGCGGCCAGCGCCAGCGCATCGCCATCGCCCGGGCGCTGGTGCTCAAGCCCGCGCTGATCCTGTTGGACGAACCCACCTCGGCGCTGGATCGCACCGTGCAAAAGCAGGTGGTCGCCTTGCTGCGTCAACTTCAGGAAAAGCACGGGCTGACCTACCTGTTCATCAGCCATGACCTGGCGGTGGTGCGCGCCCTGGCCCACGACATGATCGTGATCAAGGACGGCAAGGTGGTCGAAAGCGGCGCCAGCCACGACGTGTTCGAATCACCGCAGCATCCCTACACCAAAGAGCTGTTGGCGGCGGCGCATGTGGGGCAGGCATAATCCGGCCAGACCGCGTCGCGGCCTTCGCGAGCAGGCTCGCTCCCACAGGGGATTTGTGAAACACACAGACCAAGTGTGGGAGCGAGCCTGCTCGCGAAGGGGCCGGCACAGGCAACACACAATCAGGATCAGCCCTCATGAACACCACCGAAAGCCTCAAGGACTACCAGCGCGTGCGCCTGCTGGCGATCCGCTCGCTGTTCGAGATCATCGAGCAGTCCAGTGAAGGCACGGTGATCGTCGACAGCGACGCCAACATCGTCTGGATGAACGAACGCTATGCCAAGCGTTTCGGCCTGCCATCGGCTGAAGACGCCATTGGCAAGGCTTGCGAAAGCGTCATCCCCGGCAGCCTGTTGCGCGAGGTGGTGCGCACCGGTCGACCGATTCTGCTCGACATGCAGGACACCCCCAAGGAACCCCTGGTGGTCATGCGCCTGCCGATTCATGACGATGCCGGCGAGGTGATCGGTGCCATCGGCTTCGCCTTGTTCGACGAATTGCGCAGCCTGTCGCCGATGCTCAAGCGCTACATGAGCATGCAGCAAGAGCTTGCTTCCACGCGCTCGCTGCTGCGGGCGCGACAGACCCGCTACAACTTCGCCCACTTCATCGGCACCAGCGCCGCCAGCCTGGAAGTCAAGCGCCGCGCCCGGCGCAGCGCCAGCACCGACTCACCGGTGTTGCTGCTCGGCGAGACCGGCACCGGCAAGGAATTGCTGGCACAGGCGATCCACAATGCATCGCCGCGAGCCCACAAGGCGTTCGTCAGCATCAACAGTGCGGCGATCCCCGAAGCACTGCTCGAAGCCGAATTCTTCGGCACTGCGCCTGGCGCCTATACCGGCGCCGACCGCAAAGGCCGCGCCGGCAAACTGCAGATCGCCCAGGGCGGCACGCTGTTTCTCGATGAAATCGGCGATATGCCGTTGCCCCTGCAAAGCAAGTTATTGCGGGTGCTGCAGGAAAAGGAATTTGAACCGGTCGGTTCCAACGAAGTGATCCAGAGCGATGTGCGGGTGATCGCCGCGACTTCGACCGACCTGGAAGCGGCGATCAAGCGTGGTGAGTTTCGCGCCGACCTCTACTACCGCCTCAACGTCCTGCCGATCCAGGTGCCACCGCTACGCGAGCGCCTCGACGACCTGCCTGCCCTGAGTGAAGCGATCCTTGAAGAACTGCGCAGCCAGCACGAACTGAACAGCGATGCGCTGGCGCTCCTGGGCCAACACGCCTGGCCGGGGAACATTCGCGAACTGCGCAACGTGCTGGAGCGGGCGGCATTGCTCAGTGACGACCTGCGCCTGACGGAGGCAGATATCCGCGCGGCGATCGGAACTTTTACCCCAGTGCAGCGCGTGGCGCCGTTGCCCATCGAACCGCTGGAGCATGAAACGTTCAGTGCGGCGCGCGAGCGCTTTGACCGGCAATTGATTGAAGCGGCCCTGGCGCAATGCGGGGGCAAGGTGATCGAGGCGGCGGCGCGGTTAGGGCTGGGAAGGTCGACCTTGTACAAGAAGATGGTGGCGTTGGGGATTGCAGAGTCTCAATAAAGAGACATAAATCTCTATTTGTAGATGTAATTTTCAGATCAAAGGATCGCAGCCTGCGGCAGCTCCTACATGGGTTTCCAGCGTTTCCCTGTAGGAGCTGCCGCAGGCTGCGATCTTTTCAGGCACAAAAAGTCTCCAAATAGAGACACAAAGCACTTAATCGCCACTTCGCACAAAATTATATCCTTATATTTCAACAACTTACCCACATGGCACGAAACTCGCTAAAGCCGTCTCCTACAACGTTTCACCCTCACAAAAATAACAATCCAGGAGACACACCATGAGTGTGATCATTGCCTTGGCAGCCCTCTCGCTGCTGATGCTGGCTGCTTACCGTGGCTACAGCGTCATCCTATTTGCCCCGATTGCCGCCCTCGGCGCCGTCCTGCTCACCGATCCTTCCGCCGTCGCCCCCGCCTTCACCGGGGTGTTCATGGAAAAAATGGTCGGTTTCATCAAACTGTATTTCCCGGTGTTCCTGCTCGGCGCGGTGTTCGGCAAACTCATCGAGTTATCCGGCTTCTCGCGCTCGATCGTCGCGGCGGCGATTCGCTTGCTCGGCACCCGCCAGGCGATGCTCGTGATCGTGCTGGTCTGCGCCCTGCTGACGTACGGCGGCGTCTCGCTGTTCGTGGTGGTGTTCGCGGTCTATCCGTTTGCCGCGGAAATGTTCCGCCAGAGCAACATTCCCAAACGCCTGATCCCGGCGACCATCGCCCTCGGCGCCTTTTCGTTCACCATGGACGCCCTGCCCGGCACCCCGCAAATCCAGAACATCATCCCCAGCACCTTCTTCAACACCACCGCCTGGGCCGCGCCATGGCTGGGTTTGATCGGGTCGATCTTCGTGGTCTGCGCCGGCATGCTGTTTCTGCAGCGCCAACGTAACAAGGCTCAGCTTAGCGGCGAAGGCTACGGCACCGACCTGCGCAATGAGCCGGAAACCGCTGCCGACATCAAACTCCCCAATCCGTGGATCGCCCTGTCGCCACTGCTGGCCGTGGGCATCATGAACCTGCTGTTTACCCAGTGGATTCCACAGTGGTACGGCAAGACCCACAGTCTCGCGCTGCCGGGCATGGCTGCGCCAGTGACCACCGAAATCGCCAAGCTCACGGCGATCTGGGCCGTTCAGGCTGCACTGCTGGTCGGCATCATCATGGTGCTGGTGTTCGGCTTCCAGGCGATTCGCGGCAAGTTGGCCGAAGGCAGCAGAAGTGCAGTCAGCGGTTCATTACTGGCAGCAATGAACACCGCGTCTGAATACGGTTTTGGTGCGGTAATAGCATCGCTGCCAGGCTTTCTGGTTCTGGCCGACTGGCTCAAAAGCATCCCTAACCCGCTGGTCAACGAAGCGATCACCGTGACCCTGCTGGCGGGCATCACGGGTTCGGCGTCCGGCGGCATGAGCATTGCGCTGGCGGCCATGGCCAATGACTTCATCGCAGCGGCCCATGCCGCCAACATCCCACTGGAAGTCCTGCACCGGGTGGCGGCCATGGCCAGTGGGGGCATGGATACCCTGCCGCACAACGGCGCGGTGATTACCTTGCTGGCGGTCACCGGCCTGACCCACCGCGAAGCCTACAAAGACATTTTCTGTATTACGCTGATCAAGACCCTGGCGGTTTTCGTAGTGATCGGCACTTTCTACGCCACTGGCATTGTGTGAGGCATTGATGACGACTCTTTCAGGCAAGACCGCACTGGTTACCGGTTCCACCAGCGGCATTGGCCTAGGCATTGCCCTGAGCCTGGCCAAGGCTGGCGCCAATCTGATCCTCAACGGATTTGGCGATGCATCCAAAGTGATTGCCGAGGTTGAACAGTTCGGCGGCAAGGTTGGCCATCATCCCGCCGACGTCAGCGACCCGGCGCAGATCGCCGACATGATCGCCTACGCCGAGCGCGAATTCGGCGGCGTCGATATTCTGGTCAACAACGCCGGCATTCAGCATGTGGCGCCGGTAGACGAGTTTCCGGTGGAACGCTGGGACTCGATCATCGCGATCAATTTGTCATCGGTGTTCCACAGCACCCGCCTGAGCCTGCCGGGGATGCGCGCCAAAGGCTGGGGCCGAGTGATCAACATCGCCTCGGTGCATGGCCTGGTAGGTTCGACGGGCAAAGCCGCTTATGTCGCCGCCAAGCATGGCGTGATCGGCCTGACCAAAGTGGTCGCCCTGGAAACGGCCACCAGCAACATCACTTGCAACGCAATTTGCCCGGGCTGGGTGCTGACACCACTGGTGCAAAAGCAGATCGACGATCGCGCCGCCAAGGGCATCGACCCACAGCAGGCGCAGCATGACCTGCTGGCCGAGAAACAGCCGTCGCTGGAGTTCGTGACGCCGCCACAGTTGGGTGAACTGGTGCTGTTCCTGTGCAGCGAGGCTGGCACCCAGGTACGCGGCGCGGCGTGGAATATCGATGGTGGGTGGTTGGCGCAGTGATCTGATGTTAAACCGCGTCATCGTTCTTCGCGAGCAGGCTCGCTCCCACAGGGGATCGCATTTCAATGTGGGAGCGAGCCTGCTCGCGAATGGATCTGAAACTAGAAGAAGAGGCAAATCATGTCCGACATTCTCTGGCAACCCAGCGCCGAACGCATCGGCAAGACTCGCATGGAAGCCTTTCGGCGCTTCGTCAATCAACGGCACCACCTGCACATCGACGACTACCCCGCCCTGCATCAATGGTCGATCGACCAGCGCCCGGATTTCTGGCAGGCCATCGTCGACTTCTTCGACATCCGCTTCCATGAGCAACCCGACGCGGTGCTACTGGAAGGCCCACAAATGCCCAGCGCCCAGTGGTTCCCCGGCGCCACCCTGAATTTCGCTGAACACCTGCTCAGTCGACGCGACGATGCCGTAGCCGTCGTGGCCGTGGCTGAAAACGGCCAGCGTGAACACTTGACCTGGGCCGAATTGGCGGAGCATGTCGCAGGATTTCAGAAGGGCTTGATGGCGGCCGGTGTCGGCCTTGGCGACCGGGTGGCGGCCTGCATGCCCAACACCTGGCAAACCCTGGTGGCCATGCTCGCCACCACCAGCCTGGGGGCAATCTGGTCCTGTTCGTCGCCCGACTTCGGCACCCAAGGGGTGATCGACCGCTTCGGCCAGATCGAACCGAAAGTGCTGGTCACCTGCGCTGGCTATCGTTATGCCGGCAAGGAGATCGACCAGCACGCCAAGGTCAACGAAATCCTCGAACGCCTGCCGTCATTGCAGCAACTGGTGATCGTGCCTTACGCACGCCCCGGAACACGGATCGAAGATTTCCGTACCCAGGCCAATGTGACGCTCTGGGATGATTTTTATGACCCGGGTGGCGATCCGGATTTCGTCGCCGTGCCCTTCGACCATCCGCTGTACATCCTCTACTCCAGCGGCACCACCGGCGTGCCCAAGTGCATCATTCACAGCACCGGCGGCGTGCTGCTGCAACACGTCAAGGAACACGGCCTGCACTGCGACCTCGGCCCGGGCGATCGCTTGTTCTACTACACCACCTGCGGCTGGATGATGTGGAACTGGCTGGTCTCGGCCCTGGCGGTAGGCAGTGCCGTGGTGCTGTACGATGGCTCGCCATTCCATCCGAATGCCGAACGCTTGATCGACCTGATCGACGACGAGCGCATCACCGTATTCGGCACCAGCCCCAAATACCTCGCCACCCTGCAAAGCAGCGGCGTGAGGCCTGGGCAAAGCCATGACCTGGGCAGCCTCAAGACCTTGCTCTGCACCGGTTCTGCGCTGTCGCCGCAGAGCTACGACTATGTCTATCGCGACTTCAAGGCCGACCTGTGCCTGGCCTCGATGTCGGGAGGCACCGACATCGTCTCGTGTTTTGTCAACGGCAACCCGTGGCAGCCGGTGCGCCGTGGCGAAATCCAGGGCAAGAGCCTGGGCATGGCCGTGCAAGTGTGGAACGACGAGGGCCGGGCGGTCATCGGCGAAAAGGGCGAACTGGTGTGCACGCGGCACTTCCCGGCGATGCCGATCGGCCTGTGGAACGACCCCGATGGCGAAAAGCTCAAGGCCTCCTACTTCAGCCAATTTCCCGGTGTCTGGGCCCAGGGCGACTACGCCGAACAACTGCCCCACGGCGCGATGATGATCCATGGGCGCTCCGACGCGGTGCTCAATCCCGGTGGCGTGCGCATCGGCACGGCGGAAATCTATCGGCAAGTGGAGAAAGTCCCGCAGGTGCTCGACAGCGTGGCCATCGGTCAGCAATGGCAGGGCGACGTGCGGGTGGTGCTGTTCGTGCGCTTGCGCGAGGGCGTGGAACTGGATGACGCGCTGCAGCAGCAGATCCGCCAGGTCATTCGCGCCAACACCACACCACGTCATGTGCCGGCGAAGATTGTCGCGGTGACCGACATTCCCCGCACCATCAGCGGCAAAATCGTCGAATTGGCGGTGCGTAATGTGGTGCATGGGCAGAAGGTGAAGAATACCGACGCGCTGGCCAACCCCGAGGCGCTCGAGCAATTCCGCGATCGCCCCGAACTCCAGGATTGAATATCGCCTCCAGCAGGAGCGAGCATGCTCCGGGCGGCGTTCCGACGATGAACCCGAGAACGCCGCGGGGTGTCAGGCATCCAGCGACATCGTTGACGACCATCGCGAGCGAGCTTGCTTGACGTTGCGCACGACCATTGACACATCGTTACGCTGTTTGAAAATGTTCACTCGAAAGCGTCCAATCCCCGCCTGGGAGATCGCCAGGTTCATTTCCAGTTCCCGATCGAACTCAAGGCGCTGTTCGGCGTCCATGATGGACGCCGCAATCGTCGCGATTGCTCCCGGCTTGATCGGTTGATCGGCCAGGGCGGTAATTACACCGTTGAACCGCGCACTCGCAGGCGCACCCGTGGACAGGTAAAGATCGGAGCCATCCTGGCTGGCCAAGCGCCTTAACAACGCGTCGATTTCCATGGCAAAAAGCACCGACGAAGCATTCAATGTTAAAAAATGACCTGAAGCAGGTCATCCAGCGTCTACTGCCCTGCAAGGATAGTTGACGCCGCCACACCGACTTTTGTGCAGGACATCTTGATGAACGCATCACCCACCGGCAGCGATGCCCAGGCCCTGATTGCCAGACTCGATTGGGCGAACAGCCCCCTGGGCGCTGCTGGCACCTGGCCACAGAGCCTGCGAACCGCCGTGGACATCGTGATTCATTCGCCAATGCCGATGCTGTTGCTCTGGGGGCCGCAGCTGACGCAGATCTACAACGACGGCTTCGCGCTGCTGGCCGGCAGCAAGCATCCGCACGCTTTCGGACAGCCAACCCACCTGATCTGGCCCGAATTAAAGGACTTTACTGACCCAATTTACAGCGCGGTCCTACAAGGACAGGTGCGAACCTACAGCGAACAGCGCTTCACCCTGCAGCGCGACGGTACTGATTCCGACTTCTGGCTTGACCTGACCTACAGCCCCATCCGCGACGAAAATGCCCAGGTTGCCGGAATCCTGGTCACCGCCATCGAAACCAACGAGCGCCGGCGCATCGCCCTCGAACTGGAGCAGCGCTCCGCTGCGAGCCTCAAGGCTCAGCAAGACACCGAAGAACGCCTGCAACTGGCCCTCGCCGCCACCGACGCGGTCGGCACCTGGGACTGGGACATCAGTGAGGACCGCTTCATCGCCGACGCTCACTTCGCCCAATTGCACGGCGTCGACCCGGCCCTGTCTGGCCAATTGCCGATCAGCGAATACCTGCACGGCGTCCACCCCGAAGACCGCACCCTGATCGCCCGCAGCATCAAGCACTGCATCACTCACGGCACCGAGTACGCCGAGGAATACCGCCTGCTGCAAGCTGATGGCCAGTTGCGCTGGGTGTTTGCTCGCGGACGCTGCTACAAGGATCACCATGGGCGGCCGATCCGTTTCCTCGGCGCCGCCCTTGACCTGACCGATCGCAAAAACACCGAGCACGCCTTGCGCCAGAGTCAGACCGAGCTGCAGTTGATCATCAACGCCATGCCGATCCTGATCAGCTACGTCGACCGCGAGGAACGCTTTCGCTTGAACAACGCCGCCTACCTGGACTGGTATGGCTTGACGCCCCAGGAACTCTACGGCCGAACCATTCGCGAAGTGCTGGGCGATGAGGCCTACGCATTGCGCGCAGAGCACATCGCCCAGGCCCTGAGCGGCAAGGCTTGTTGCTTCAGCATCGGCACGGCGCACCGCGACGGCAGCATCCGCCAGGCGCTCATGAATTACCTGCCGCGTCACGGCCCGGATGGCGCGGTGAATGGTTTCTATATCTTCGTCATCGACGAAACCGAGCGTAAACAGACCGAAGAAGCCCTGCGCAACCTCAACGAAACCCTCGAAGAACGGGTGAGCGCGCGCACCCGGCAATTGGCCGAGGCCAATGAAAAACTGCTCAGCGAGATGTTCGAACGCGAGCGCGCCGAAGAAGCCCTGCGGCATGCGCAGAAGATGGAAGCACTCGGCCAGCTCACCGGCGGCATTGCCCATGACTTCAACAACATGCTCACTGGCATCATCGGCAGCCTGGACTTGATGCAACGCTACATTGCCGACGGCCGCGCCGCCGAAATCAACCGTTTCTCCGAGGCCGCGGTTTCCTCGGCCAACCGCGCCGCCGCCCTCACCCATCGGTTGCTGGCGTTCTCCAGGCGTCAGTCGCTGGATCGCAAGACGCTGAACGCCAACGACCTGATCCACTCCCTGGAAGACTTGCTCAGCCGTACCAAAGGCGACCACATCGAACTCAAGCTGCTACTGACCGAAGATGCCTGGCCGGTCAGCACCGACGTCAGTCAACTGGAAAACGCCCTGCTCAACCTGGTGATCAACGCCCGCGACGCCATGCCCGAGGGTGGCCAGTTGTGCATCGAAACCGCCAACGTCTATCTCGACGGCAGCGATATCACCACGCTTGAACCGGTCAAGGCCGGGGATTACCTGATGATCGCCGTCAGTGACAATGGCACCGGCATGACCCCCAAGGTATTGGCCAAGGCCTTCGATCCGTTCTTCACCACCAAGCCCATCGGCCAGGGCACCGGGCTGGGGTTGTCGATGATCTACGGCTTCGCCCAGCAGTCCGGCGGCCATGTGACCCTGTCCAGCCTGCCGGGCCAGGGCACCAGCGTGCGCCTGTACCTGCCGCGACTACGAGGCAACGAACCACAGGATGTGCTGTCGCCCGTGATCAGCGAAGCACCGTCAGCGATTGCTGGCGAAACGGTGGTGCTGGTGGAAGACGATCCGGCGGTGCGCATGCTGGTGACCGATCTGCTCAAGGAGTTGGGTTATCACGCCTATGAAGCCGAAGACGCGAAGACCGCCCTGCCCTTGCTCGAATCCGACTTGCGCGTCGACCTGCTGGTCACCGACGTCGGGCTGCCCGGGATGAATGGGCGACAACTGGCGGAAATCGCGCGCCAGCATCGCCCGCAACTGAAGGTATTGTTCATGACCGGTTACGCGCAAAACGCCGCCGAACGCCAGGGCTTTCTCGAAGAAGGCATGGACATGGTGGCCAAGCCGTTTTCCATCGATCTGCTGGCCAACAAGATTCGCACGATGATCGGTCAACCGCAGTGAGTTGGGGCATAATCGCGCCCCCTGGCTGTCACGACCGCAACAAGGTATCTGCCCCATGAAAGCTCAAGCCCGCCATATCCTGGTGAAAACCTCGGAAGAAGCCGAGCAACTCAAGCAACGTATCGCCAAGGGCGAAGCCTTCGATGTGCTGGCCAAGAAGTACTCCACCTGCCCTTCCGGCAAACGCGGCGGCGACCTGGGTGAAGTGCGCCCGGGCCAGATGGTCGGTGCAATCGATGCGGTGATCTTCAAGAAACCGCTGCGGGTGGTGCACGGGCCGATCAAGAGCAAGTTTGGGTATCACCTGGTGCAGGTGTTTTACCGGGATTGATCTCCACCTGTAGGAGCTGCCGCAGGCTGCGATCTTTTGATCTTGTTTTTAAAAGCAAATCAAAAGATCGCAGCCTGCGGCAGCTCCTACACAGCGTTCTTGTTCAAACCAAGGGGATGAGTGCCCCCGGCGCCTGAATCACCCGACTCGCCAACCGATGCCCCGCCTCGGCCGCCTCGGCCGGGCTCGCACCCTTGAGCCGCGCAGCCAGGTACGCCGCACTGAACGAATCCCCGGCCGCGGTGGTGTCTACCACTCGCTCGACTTTCTGCGCCGGCACCTCGAATGACTCGCCGCCACAACGAATCAGGCAGGCCTCGGCGCCGCGCTTGAGCACCACTTCAGGCGTGCCGATCTGCTCGTACGCTGCAAACACCGCCTGACAATCGGCGAAATGGAACAGCGCCTGTTCGTCATCGACGGTCAGCAGAGCCAGGTCAACATAGGGCAACACCTTGCGGTACGCCACTCGCGCTTCCTCCACCGAGGCCCACAAACGCGGTCGGTAGTTGTTGTCGAAGACGATCCGCGTATTGCGCCGGCGGGCCTCGATCAAGACTTCCAGCAATTTTTCCCGCCCCTCGCCCAATACCGCGAGGGTGATACCGCTGAAATACAGCACGTCGTAATCCGGCAGCGCGGCCAGGATCGGCGCGGCGGCCGGGGTGGTGAAGCAATCGCGCACCGCTGCTTCATTGCGCCAATAGAGAAAACGTCGCTCGCCGGCGGCGTCAGTCTGGATGCAATACAGCCCCGGCAAGCGACCGGACAAGCGCTGGACCTTGCTCAGGCCAATGTTTTCGGCGGCCCAGCTCTGGCACATGGCATCGCTGAAACTGTCATCGCCCAGGGCCGTGACGTAATCCACCGAACCCGCCGTGCCCAGTTCGCGGGACAGGTAGACCGCCGTGTTCAAGGTATCGCCGCCGAAGCTTTGTTGCAGGCTGCCGTCGGCGCGGTGTTGCAATTCGATCATGCATTCGCCGATCAGGGCGATGCGCGGGGTGTGGGGGCCCAGGGTGTTGAAGGTGTTCATGTTGTGGGGTCTCTGGTGTTGCCGTGTTGTCTGATCGGGCCCCTTCGCGAGCAAGCCCGCTCCCACAGGGGAACGCATTCCAAATGTGGGAGCGGGCTTGCTCGCGAAGGCCGCACCTCGGCACTGGACTTAGAAACAGGTTTCCATGGTCTCGATAACGTTCAATTGCTCATCCACCAGGCAACCCACCCGCCACTTGTCGAATGTCAGGCACGGGTGTGAGGTGCCAAACGAAATGATGTCGCCCACCCGCAAATCGACCCCCGGCGGCACGGTCATGAAGGCGTGCTGGTCCATCACGGCGGTTACCTTGCAAGTGCTCACATCATCGCCCTTGGCCGGGATGACACCGGCCCGGTAGCGCAGCAACGGCACCGGCAGGCCAGCGTCATAAGCCACGTCGCGCTTGCCCAGGGCAATCACCGCAAAGCCTGGTTCCGGCAATGACTGCACATGTGCCCAGACCTCCAGCGCCGCACGCAAGCCCTCATGCAGATCGCTGCGACGGTCGAGCACGCAGCATTGCGCTTCCTTGTAGATACCATGGTCGTGCGCCACATAGCTGCCGGGGCGCAAGACGCTGAGGAAACGCCCACCAGCGTTCTGCGCCTCGAACTCTTCGGCGATCAAGTCATACCAGGCCGAACCTGAAGCGGTGATGATCGGCTTGGCAATCGCGAAGGCGCCGCTGTCCTGCAACTGCACGGCCAGACGTACCAGGGAGCCGGCGAATGCACGGATGCCACTCACCGCGTGATCACCGTGGATCACCCCTTCATACCCTTCGATGCCGGTCAGCGCCAAGGCCGGTTGTGCGGCGATGGCCTTGGCCAGGTCCAGCACTTGCTGTTCGCTGCGGCAACCGCAACGACCGCCGACCACGCCGTACTCGATCATCACGTTCAGGCGCACACCCCGTGAAGCGAAATAGGCGCCGAGGTCGGCGACGTTGTCCGGGTGATCGACCATGCAATAGAAGTCGAAGCCCGGATCAGCCAGAAGATCGGCTATCAACGCCATGTTCGGGGTGCCGACCAGTTGGTTGGCCATCAGCACCCGGCGCACGCCGTGGGCATAGGCCGCGCGGGTTTGCGTGGCGCTGGCCAGGGTAATGCCCCAGGCACCGGCGTCCAGTTGCCGGCGGAACAGCGCCGGGGTCATGCTGGTCTTGCCGTGGGGAGCAAGCTCGGCGCCGCTGTCACTGACAAAGGCCTGCATCCAACGGATGTTGTGTTCAAGCGCATCGCGATGCAGCACCAGCGCGGGCAGGCTGACGTCACGCACCAGGTGGGCGCCAGTGTGGGCAAAGCCCTTTTCCACGGCGGCAATATTCTTGGCAGAAGACATGGTCGAACTCCTCACAGTCGCGGCCGCGGGCAGCCGCTGTTATTCGTTGATGCGACGGGCCAGGTTGTTGGCGCTATCGATCAGCACCCGGCGGTAATCGCTGTAATGGGTCTTGGCATCGGCCCGTGGGGCGACGATGCACAGGGTGGCAATGGCCACGCCATCGGGGCCTTTGACCGGGGCGGCGAAGCAATGGGTAAAGGTGTCGGCCACGCTGTCGAAGGAGAAAAAGCCGTCGATGCCAGCCTGGCGGATTTCCTTGAGAAACTGTTCCAGCGGCAAACGTTCGCCATTGGGCAGGACGAAGTCGTCGTGGTCGATCAGGTCGACGATTTCCTTGTCACTCAGGTGCGCCAGCAACAGGCGTCCGGACGCTGTCCAGGGAATGGGCGCGTTTTCGCCGATGTCCGAGGAAATGCGAAAATGCCGCTGGCCCTCCTTCATCAGCGCCACGGTGTATTTGCGCCCATTGAGCAGGCACATCTGCGCCGTTTCGTGAGTCTGGTTGACGATGTCCTGCAGGGCCCGATCGGCTTCGCGGGTCAGGTCAAAATGGCGCAGGTGCGCTTGGCCAAGGAAGTACAGCTGGCGGCCGAGATAGACGTGACCGTCCTTGCCCACCGGTTCCAGGATGCGCCGTTCCAGCAACGAGGCCACCAGCTCATAGACCGTGGATTTCGGACTGCCGATGCCGTTGGCGATATCGTTCGGGCGCAGGGGCTGGCCGATCTCCTTGAGGAAATCGAGGATATCGAACGCCCGGTCCAGACCGCGTGCCCGGCGCTTGATGGTGTCTTCGCTCATGTCAGTGGTTCCCAATCAAATTCGCCGGGGGGGATCGTTCCCACGCTGGGAACGATCAGTGTCAAGTTCAGGCCTTTTTCTTGTACGCGATGCAGTCGATCTCGACCTTGCAGTCGACCATCATGTTCGCCTGCACACAGGCCCGGGCCGGTGCGTGTTCAGGCTTGAAGTACTCGGAGAAAACCTTGTTGAAACTGGTGAAATCCCGCGGATCTTCCAGCCATACGCCGACACGCACCACGTCTTCCAGGCCATAGCCTGCCTCTTGGAGAATCGCGATCAGGTTCTTCATGGTCTGGTGCGTCTGCTCGACGATGCCGCCAACAATGATCTCGCCCTCCACCGCCGGCACCTGCCCGGAGACGTGCAGCCAGCCATCGGCTTCAACGGCGCGGGCAAAAGGACGCGGCTGGCCACCCGCCGCGGTGCTGCCGGTGCCGTAACGAGTAATGCTCATGGGTGTTTCTCCTGAACTGAAAACCGAAGGATCAGAGATCTTCTCCGAAACCTCGCAAGTCAAATGATTCCGCTATACCGGAATACGGTTTGCAATAACGGAATAAGCGGCAGAAAGTGTGCCACAGGTCGTGAAGGAAATAGTAGGGGGAGATTGAAAAGTGTTCTAAATCAGAAAACCCATGCCCGCCGCTTCGCGAGCAGGTCCGCTCCCTGTCGGGATGCGATTCCCTGCTCGCGAGGCGCCCTCAGGCTGGAGGTAAAATCAATTACACGTGCGCGCCAGGAACACCCGCGTCACCCGCCGCTCTTCAACCGACATGACGGTCAATCGCCAGCCTTCCCACTCGTGGCTGTCACCGATCATCGGCAGTCGGTCCAGCAGGCTTACCACCAGACCTGCCAGGGTTTGATAGTCTTCAGTCGGTTGTGCCGCGAAACCGGTGCGTTGACGCACTCGCGCCAGGTTCAACGCGCCACTGACCACGAATCCGTCCTTCTCCTCGATCACGTCCGGGCCTTCGATTTCGCTGGCGTCGGGCAGCTCACCGGCAATCGACTCGAGGATGTCGGTCATGGTCAGCACGCCGACGAAGTCACCGAATTCGTTGACCACGAACGCGATGTGGGTCGAGGCCTTGCGCATTTGCTCCAGGGCATTGAGGATCGAGTAGCTGTCCAGCAGGTTGACGGCCTGGCGCGCCAGGTGGGCAAGATCAGGCTGGTTACCGGCCAGGAAATCCTTCAGCAGCTCCTTCTTGTGCACGAAACCCAGCGGTTCATCCACCGCGCCGTCGCGAATCAGCGGCAGGCGGGAGTAGGACGAATGCATCAAACGCGTGCGAATGGTCTGCGGGTCGTCGGCCAGGTCGATGTAGTCGACGTCGGCACGCACGGTCATCAAGCTGCGGATAGGCCGCTCGGCCAGTTGCAATACCCCGCTGATCATCACCCGCTCACGACGGTCGAACAGTTCTTCGCTCTGCGCTTCGCCGTCGTCCAGCATGTCGGCGATTTCTTCACCGACTTCTTCCGCCGCCAGTTTGCGCCCGCCGAGCATGCGCATCACCGCGTGCGCGGTGCGTTCACGCATCGGTCGCAGGCCCTGCATCGAGCGTTTGCGGCGCGCCCGGGCGATCTGGTTGAACACTTCGATCAGGATCGAGAAGCCGATGGCTGCATACAAGTAGCCCTTGGGAATGTGGAAGCCCAGGCCTTCGGCGGTCAAGGCAAAACCGATCATCATCAAAAAGCCCAGGCACAGCATGATCACCGTAGGGTGCGCGTTGACGAAGCGAGTCAACGGCTTGCTGGCGACGATCATCAGGCCGATCGAAATGATCACGGCGATCATCATCACCGACAACTCATCGACCATGCCCACCGCGGTAATCACCGCGTCAAGGGAGAACACCGCGTCGAGCACCACGATTTGCGCCACGATGGGCCAGAACAACGCGTAAGCCGTATTGGAAGTGCGCTCGCCTACATGGCCTTCGAGCCGTTCGTGCAGCTCCATGGTCGCCTTGAACAACAGGAACACACCACCAAACAGCATGATCAGGTCTCGACCCGAGAAGCTCTTGTCGAACACCTCGAACAGCGGCTGGGTCAGGGTCACCAACCAGGAAATGCTCGCCAGCAGGCCCAGGCGCATCAACAACGCCAGGGACAGGCCGATGATTCGCGCGCGATCGCGCTGTTCCGGCGGCAATTTGTCCGCCAAAATCGCAATGAACACCAGGTTGTCGATACCCAGTACCAGCTCCAGCACAATCAACGTCAACAAGCCCAGCCACGCGGTGGGGTCAGCTAACCATTCCATGTAAATGTCTCGATCTATTCAGTGAATTCAGAATGCCAGGCACGGCAAGGTGCGGCGCAGAGGCCGGATAAATGCAATGACAGGGAGATCGGGGTGCCAGAAGACCGGATGTTTCGCGTACAGCAAGACCGCGCGTTGGCGCGAGGGGAAAGGATAACTGGGGGGCTCCGTAAGGGCGTTCATGCAAGTCCTGAAAAGGAAAAAGGACTTGAATCGTACAGTCGATATGGACAATTCCTACAGCTCGAAATCATTTCAAGATCTGTAGCAGGTCTGTGAATTGCCGCCGCTGCCTGCAGGAACAAGCTTGCTGGCTTTGCTTTCAACGGTTCTTCACACGCTCGATGTACCGCACAACTGCCGGGGATTTCTCGAACCGGCGATGAATCAACGCCAGCCACGACGATGCGTTGCAGTCGTTGATCTGGCGATAAACCACATTCGGCAAACTGACATGGCCGACCACCGACTCTGGTACCACCGCCACGCCCTGGCCCAGGGAAACCAAGGCGATCACTGCCACCAACCCACCCGGTTGCGCCCCCAGTTTCGGCACGAACGCGCCCTGGGCGGCGACTTGCAACGTACCGACGACTTGCTCGGGAAGAATGAAGTTTTCGTTGTGCAAATGCGCCGAGTTGATGACCGGCAAGCGATTGAGCCATGAGTCCACCGACAGTGCCAAAACAAAGCCCTCATCACTCAGGCGCACACTCTCGACACCCTCGGGCAACGTCAACGGGCAACGGATGTAGCCCAGATCGAAACGTCCCTCAAGGATCATGTTCGGCAGGCTCGCCATTGGACTTTCCCGCACATTGAGGCTGACATCCGGGTATTGGCCGGCAAAACCCTGCACCTGCTTTTGCAGCAACCCCGAATACACCGCCGACGCGACATAACCCAGTTCGATGTGACCGGTATCACCACGCCCGGCACGCTGTGCGTTGCGCTGCGCCGATTCGAACTGGCGCACTGTGGCCTCAGCGTCGATCACCAGCGCCGCCCCGGCCTCGGTCAGGCTGACGTCCCGCACTTGGCGCAGAAACAGGCGTGTACCCAGCTCCGCTTCCATGTCCTGGATTTGCCGGGTCAAGGTGGGTGGCGCGATGCCCAACTGCTCGGCGGCGCGGGTGAAGTTGCGATGCCGGGCGACAGCAAGGAAGTAGCGAAAGTGGCGAATATCCATCGGTGCGTTAGCTCAAAGGTAATGAAGTGACGCGGTGCGCCTAACAAAAGCGTCGCCAGCCGGCGATAAGCTGCACGGAACCTCACAGTAGAGAACCCCTGCCATGTCCGTCAAACCCCAGGTGAGCCCGCGCCTGACCTTGCTAACCGCGTCGGCGGTGTGCTCGTTGATCGTGCTGGACACCAACATCGTCGCCGTTACCTTGCCCAGCATCGCTCGGGACCTTGGGGCGAATTTCGCTGACATTGAGTGGGTAGTCAGTGCCTACATGCTGGCCTTCGCCGCGTTGCTGTTGCCCGCGGGCAGCCTGGCGGACCGTTTTGGCCGGCAAAAAACCCTGATGTGGGGCCTGGGCATATTCATCCTGGCCTCGATCGGCTGCGGCGCCGCCCCGAACGCGCTGTTTCTCGACATCGCGCGCGCGATCAAGGGCGTCGGCGCGGCGCTGCTGTTGACCTCGGCACTCGCTTCCATCGGCCATACCTTCCACGACGAAGCCGAACGCGCCAAGGCCTGGGCGTTCTGGGGCGGTTGCATGGGCGTGGCCATGACGGCGGCGCCGACTCTGGGCGGGTTGATCACCGAGTACGTGGGTTGGCGCTGGATTTTCTACCTCAACCTGCCGATCGGCCTGTTCCTGATGCTCATGGTCTGGCGCGCGGTGCCTGAGTCTCGCGACGCCCAGGCCGCGCGTCTCGATCCGTGGGGCAGTCTCGCCTTCAGCGCCAGTTTGCTGTGCCTGATCTGGGGCCTGATCGAAGCCAACCGCATCGGCTGGAACAACCCCGTCACTTACGCCCGCCTGGTGGGTGGCGCCCTGTTGCTTGGCTTGTTCGTGGTGATCGAGCGCCTGCAACAGCGGCCGATGATCGACCTGCAACTGTTTCGTCACCCACGTTTCATCGGCGCGTTGCTCGGCATGTTTTCCTACGCCGCGTGCGCCCAAGTGATGATGACCTTGCTGCCGTTCTACTTGCAGAACGGCCTGGGTTTTACCGCCATCTGCGCAGGGCTGGGCATGCTCCCGTTTGCCGTGACCATGCTGGTTTTCCCGCGCATCGGGGCACGCCTGGCGGGACGCGTTACACCGGCGAACATGATGGCCGTCGGACTCACCCTGGTGGGCAGCGGTAATTTGCTCAGCGCCTGGGCGGTCAACAGCGGCGGATACCTGCCCTTCGCCCTGGCGATTGCAGTCACGGGTGCCGGCGCCGGGCTGCTCAACGGCGATACGCAAAAAAACATCATGGCCTGTGTGCCTCGTGAGCGTACCGGCATGGCCTCGGGCATGAGTACGACCATGCGCTTCAGCGCGGTGATGCTGGCGATCGGTGTGTATGGAGCATTGCTGTCGGGACACAGCGAACGGCTGCTGCACGACCATCTGGCGGCACAGGGCGGTCAATGGCTCGAATACAGCCAGGGTGTCGCCTCGCGGGTGGTGGCCGGTGACATGCCGACGGCGTTGAGTCTGTTACCGGAAGCTGCGCGGCCGCTGGTCGAGCCGCTGGCGCGACAAGCGTTCGTGGGTGGGTTCAGTTTGTTGCTTTGGGTCGCGGGCCTGGCGGGGTTGCTGGGCGCACTGGTGGTCGGGACACTGATGCGCAATCCGATTCCAGCGCCCCGCACTGCCCTGGCGCTTGAATGACGCGTACCTGGCGATTTCATCTTTGAATGTACAGCCGCCTTCGCGAGCAGGCTCGCTCCCACATGATCCCGGTGAGGCACAGATTTCACCTGTGGGAGATTCTATGGTTGAGGTGAAGCCCTCAACTTGTTTTCGGTTGGTAT
>NZ_JASCAE010000077.1:0-39563 GCF_029967975.1 Pseudomonas sp. V98_8 | reverse complement strand
ATCCAACACCGCCCATTGCCTATACGCCCTACGGCCACCGCACTGGTGAAAGCGGGTTACTCAGCCTGCTCGCTTTCAATGGCGAACGACCGGATGCGGTAACCAGGTGTTATTTACTGGGGAATGGGTATCGGGCGTTTAATCCGCTATTGATGCGGTTTAATAGTCCGGATAGTTTGAGTCCATTTGGCGAGGGCGGATTGAACTCGTATACGTATTGCTGGGGCGACCCTATCAATC
Source organism: Pseudomonas sp. V98_8 (assembly GCF_029967975.1). NCBI lineage: Bacteria > Pseudomonadati > Pseudomonadota > Gammaproteobacteria > Pseudomonadales > Pseudomonadaceae > Pseudomonas > Pseudomonas sp. V98_8. Next base: position 39,323 of record NZ_JASCAE010000077.1, on the reverse strand, counting down.
TAATGGACCCAATCGGTCACAGCCCTATCGCACAAGCATTTATGTCAAAAACTCATACTTATATAAATAAATCAGCCTCCAGATCAGTAAGGAAAAAAATTATCAAAACACGAACGTCATCACCCAACGCAGTAAAAGAACTATTAACTGAAAAAGCCACAGAACTTAAAACCTTATTTGACGAAACCAATACTCTAACGGCCGCGAGAAAAGACACAGGAGATATCAGTAAATTCAGAATACCCGCCACTCTCGAGCTGGCCACCGATCGATATTTCCATCATTACAAAGAAGGAATCCGATACAACAAATCAGGAATTCCCGCACCGAAAAAACCCATTATAGCCATGAGCAAGTCAGGTCAAGAAGTATTGCGTACCGATTTTTTCGAAGACGCCGCAGCTTTCTTCCACCACCTAGCTAACGAGCACTTCCCCCCAAATGTAAAAAAACGCCTGGAAGAAGCTGCAGGGAAGACAATAATTAAAAGAGTACAGTACATCCGAGATTACGCATTGAGACACTTTAAGCCAGAGTAAAAAAGAATACAGGAGCCACCCGAGCTCTCGCCAGAGACGGGCCCAAGATACCGTCCGAACTATACGAGTGAACATGGAGGTTGGAGCTCGATCTACATCTCAGGCAAAACACTTAAGGAGCTGCCAAGTCCCTCCCTCGATGATCAGTCGAGAACTATCGCTCTGATAGAGCGATAGTCGAGATACCGCTGCCGGAGGCCGCGATCGTTTGCTTTGGATTTCAGGAATCGCGGCGCAAATCCGGCGGGATCGGCAAGTCATCCTTGAGCGGATCCGGCCGCTTGCCCTTGCCTGCGCGGTACTGGCGAATCTGATAGACGTACGCCAACACCTGCGCCACCGCCAGGTACAGCCCACCCGGGATTTCCTGTTCAAGCTCAGTGGAGTAGTAAATCGACCGCGCCAACGCCGGCGATTCCAACAGCAGAATTTCATTGGCCGTCGCAATTTCGCGAATCTTCAACGCCAGGAAGTCGCTGCCCTTGGCAATCAACATCGGCGCCCCGCTCTTGTCCGGGTCGTACTTGAGGGCCACGGCATAGTGGGTCGGGTTGGTGATGACCACGTCGGCATCCGGCACCGCCGCCATCATCCGGCGCTGGGACATCTCGCGTTGCAGTTGGCGAATCCGTTGTTTGACCTCCGGCCGCCCCTCCTGGTCCTTGTGCTCATCGCGGATTTCCTGCTTGGTCATCTTGAGCTTCTTGATGCTTTCCCAGATCTGGATCGGCACGTCGACGGCGGCGATGATGATCAGCCCGCAGGCCATCCACAAGGTACTCCACCCGACCACTTGCAGGCTGTGGGTGATGGCCCGGTCCAGCGGTTCGTGGGCGATGCGCAGCAGGTCGTCGATGTCCGCCGACAACACCGCCAAGGCCACGAACAGGACGATGAAGAACTTGGCCAGGGCCTTGAGCAGTTCGGTCACGGCCTTGGCCGAGAACATGCGCTTGAGACCCGCGCCGGGGTTCATGCGGCTGAATTTGGGTGCCATGGTGCCGGCGGAAAACAGCCAGCCACCGAGGGAGATCGGGCCGATCAAGGCGGCCAGCAGCAGGGTGATCATCACCGGCTGGATCGCCAGCAAGGCAATCTGCCCCGAATGCAGGAGGTAGGTGCCCATCGAACGCTGGTCCAGCACCACGTCACGCGACAGGGAAAAATTCAGGCGCATGAGGTCCATCATGTCCTGCGCCAGGGCCCCTCCGAAGACCAGCAGCGCACCCGCTCCAGCGAGCATGATCGCCAGGGTATTGAGCTCCTTGGAACGGGCAATCTCACCCTTCTCACGGGCGTCCTTCTTCTTTTTCTCCGTGGGGTCTTCTGTCTTGTCCTGACCGCTTTCGCTCTCAGCCATGCCTCAGCGCGCCTGTGCCAGTTCGCGTAAAAACTGCAAGGCCTCGGAGGCCAGCGGTTGATACTGGTTGAGAATGTCCGCCAGCCCGACCCAGAGGATGAACATCCCGAGCACCAGGGTCAGCGGGAAGCCGATGGAGAAGATGTTCAGTTGCGGCGCGGCGCGGGTCATCACGCCAAACGCAATGTTGACCACCAGCAACGCGGTGATCGCCGGCAGCACCAGCAGCAGCGCCGCGCCGAGCACCCAGCCGAGTTTGCCGGCCAGTTCCCAGTAATGGTTGACCATCAGGCCGCTGCCGACCGGCAAGGTGGTGAAGCTCTCGGTCAGCACCTCGAACACCACCAGATGGCCGTTCATGGAGAGGAACATCAGCGTCACCAGCATAGTGAAGAACTGCCCGATCACCGCCACCGACACGCCGTTGGTGGGGTCGACCATCGATGCGAAGCCCATGCCCATCTGGATCGCGACGATCTGCCCCGCCACCACGAAGGCCTGGAAAAACAGTTGCAGGGAGAACCCCAGGATCGCGCCGACGAGGATCTGCTCGGCAATCAGCAGCAGACCGCTCAGGTCCAGCGCATTCACCGGCGGCATCGGCGGCAGGCCCGGAGCGATGACCACGGTGATGGCGAGGGCGAAGTACAGGCGAATGCGCTTGGGTACCAGGGAAGTGCCGAACACTGGCATCACCATCAGCAAGGCGCCGACGCGAAACAGCGGCAACATGAACGTCGCCACCCAGGTACTGATCTGGGTATCGGTCAGCTGCAGCAGCGACGACATGGCTTAGCCGATAACCTGCGGAATACTGCCGTACAGCTGCAGGATGTACTCCATGAACGTCTGCACCAGCCAAGGGCCGGCGACGATCAGCGTTACCAGCATCACCAGCAGGCGCGGCAGGAAGCTCAAGGTCTGTTCGTTGATCTGCGTCGCGGCCTGGAACATCGCCACGACCAGGCCGACCAGCAGACTCGGGATCACCAACACCGCGACCATCAGCGTGGTCAGCCACAAGGCTTCGCGGAAGATATCGACGGCAACTTCAGGCGTCATGGCGAGACACCGCCGAAGCTGCTCGCCAAGGTGCCGATGATCAGCGCCCAGCCATCGACCAGCACGAACAGCATGATTTTGAACGGCAGGGAAATGATCAGCGGCGAGAGCATCATCATACCCATGGCCATCAGCACACTGGCCACGACCAGGTCGATGATCAGGAACGGGATGAAGATCATGAAGCCGATCTGGAACGCGGTCTTGAGCTCGGAGGTCACGAAGGCCGGCACCAGGATGGTCAGCGGCGCCTGGTCCGGCGTGGCGATGTCGGTGCGCTTGGACAGGCGCATGAACAACTCCAGGTCACTGGTGCGCGTCTGGGCCAGCATGAAGTCCTTGATCGGTACCTGGGCCTTGGCCACGGCATCCTGGGCGGTCATCTTTTCCGCCAGGTAGGGTTGCAAGGCATCCTGGTTCACCCGGTCGAACACCGGCGCCATGATGAACATCGTCAGGAACAGCGCCATGCCGGTGAGGATCTGGTTCGACGGCGTCTGCTGCAGGCCCAGGGCCTGACGCAGGATCGAGAAGACGATGATGATCCGGGTGAAGCTGGTCATCAGCATGACGAACGCCGGGATGAAACTCAGCGCGGTCATGATCAGCAGGATCTGCAGGCTGACCGAATATTCCTGGGCACCTTCGGCGTTGGTGCCCAAGGTGATGGCCGGGATCGACAATGGATCGGCGGCGAACGCCAGCGGCGCGGCCAGCATCATGGCCAGGGTCAAGACGATGCGCAGCGCGCCCATTACTTCTTATCCTTCTGATCCTTGCCCATCAACTCCATCAGGCGCTGGGCAAACTCGGGGGTAGCTTTTTCAGTGCCGCTCGGCACCTGCACCGGTTCCTTGAGCACATGCAACGCGGTGATGGTGCCCGGGCTCAGGCCGAGCAGGATCTGTTCGTTGCCGACTTGCACGAGCATCAAGCGATCACGGGGCCCCAGCGCGCGGGAGCCGATCAACTCGATGACCTGACCCTTGCCGGCCGGCCCGGCGTGTTGCACCCGGCGCAAGAGCCAGGCGAGGAAGAAAATCAGCCCCAGCACCAGCAATAAACCCAGCACAAGCTGCGTCAACTGCCCGGTCACGCCGCTGTTGACCGCGGGCGCGACGGCGGCATTGGCGACAGGCTCGGCGGCCAGCACAAGGCCTGGCAACGCCAGGGCCAGCCCCGAAAACAACCCCAGGAGCCTTTTCACTCAGCGCAGCTTCTTGATGCGTTCGCTTGGGCTGATCACGTCGGTCAGGCGGATGCCGAACTTCTCGTTGACCACCACCACTTCGCCATGGGCGATCAGGGTGCCGTTGACCAGCACGTCCAGCGGCTCACCGGCCAGGCGATCCAGTTCAATGACCGAGCCCTGGTTGAGCTGCAACAGGTTGCGGATGTTGATGTCGGTGCTGCCGACCTCCATGGAGATCGACACCGGGATATCGAGGATCACGTCCAGGTTCGGGCCTTCGAGACTCACCGGCTCGTTGTTTTTCGGCACGCTGCCAAACTCTTCCATGGGCAGGCGGTTGGACGAGGAACGGCCAGCATCGGCGGCCAGCAATGCGTCGATATCGGCCTGCCCGGCGTCGCCGGTTTCTTCCAGGGCCGCAGCCCACTCATCAGCCAGCGCCTGATCGTCCAGGGTATTCATATTGTCAGCCATCATTTGTCCTCGGCGAACAACTCTTCAATTAGAAGAGTTGATTAATAGGGGGAGTCGCGCCGCCTCAACGGCGCTCGATCGGCTCGATCACTTGCAGTGCAAGGTTGCCCTTGTGCGAACCCATCTTGACCTTGAAGGCCGGCACGCCGTTGGCGCGCATGACCAGTTCTTCCTGCATGTCCACGGGAATCACGTCCCCCGGCTGCATGTGCAGGATGTCGCGCAGCTTCAACTGGCGACGGGCAACCGTGGCGTTGATCGGTACATCGACGTCCATCACGTCCTGGCGCAAGGCGTTGACCCAGCGTTCGTCCTGGTCGTCCAGGTCGGACTGGAAGCCGGCATCGAGCATTTCGCGCACCGGTTCGATCATCGAGTAAGGCATGGTCACGTGCAGGTCGCCGCCACCGCCATCGAGTTCGATGTGGAAGGTCGACACCACAATGGCTTCGCTCGGGCCGACGATATTGGCCATGGCCGGGTTCACTTCCGAGTTGATGTACTCGAAGTTCACTTCCATGATCGCCTGCCAGGCTTCCTTCAAATCGACGAATGCCTGCTCCAGGACCATGCGCACCACGCGCAATTCGGTCGGGGTGAACTCACGGCCTTCGATCTTGGCGTGACGGCCATCGCCGCCGAAGAAGTTGTCCACCAGCTTGAACACCAGCTTGGCGTCGAGGATGAACAGCGCCGTGCCGCGCAGCGGCTTGATCTTGACCAGGTTGAGGCTGGTCGGCACGTACAGCGAGTGCACGTATTCGCCGAACTTCATCACCTGCACACCACCGACCGCCACGTCTGCCGAGCGGCGCAGCATGTTGAACATGCTGATGCGCGTGTAGCGGGCAAAACGCTCGTTGATCATCTCCAGCGTCGGCATGCGTCCACGGACGATGCGATCCTGGCTGGTCAGGTCGTAGCTCTTGACGGTGCCGGGTTCGGCAGCGATATCGGTCTGTACCAGACCATCGTCGACGCCATGCAACAGCGCGTCGATCTCATCCTGGGACAGCAGGTCCTGCACGGCCATGTCGTGTTCCTACTGCAGTACGAAATTAGTGAAAAGCAACTGTTCGATCACCACTTTGCCGAGCTCTTTCTGCGCCACTTCCTGGACGCTGGCGGTGGCCTTCTGGCGCAACATTTCCTGGCCGACCGGCGAGGCGAGGGTCGCGAAATCCTGACCGGAGAACAGCATCACCAGGTTGTTGCGGATCACCGGCATGTGCACCTTGAGCGCGTCCAGATCCGCCTGGTTGCGCGCAAGCATGGTAATGCTCACTTGCATGTAGCGCTGGCGCCCGTTCTGGTTGTAGTTGGCCACGAACGCCGGGGCCATCGGCTCGAAAACGGCAGGCTGCTTGCCCGCGGGGCTGGTTTCGCTCAGGACGGCAGGCTTGCTCTGGGCACTGTGCATGAAGTACCAGGTCGCCCCCACGGACAAGCCGATCGCCAGCAACAGCGCCACCACGATCAAGATGATCAGCTTGAGTTTGCCTTTGGTTGCGGGGTCTTTTACTGCTGCGTCGCTCTTCGCCATGCCAATAATCCGTCACTATTCGGTTTTTACAGTCGCGCGACTAGGCAAGAGCAAGTGTTATGCCAGAAGCAAAAGATCGCAGCCTGCGGCAGCTCCTACATTGGACTGCGTACATCCTGTAGGAGCTGCCGAAGGCTGCGATCTTTTAGGGGGCGCCGCGAATTATCAGGCGTAATAATCGACTGCGCTGGAGCCAATCACGCTAGTCGGACTGGCCGCAACTTGGGTAACGCTGGCCGAAAGCTCGTCATCCATCGAATCAAGGCGACCGCCGCCGGCACTGCCGCGCCCGCTCTGCGCCTGATGTTGTTGCGCCTGGTCCTGGGATCCTCGGGACTGGTCCGAGACGTTGACGTCAACCTGGCCCATGCCCTGCTGGGTGAACATGTCGCGCAAACGCTGCATCTGCCCGTCCAGCGCTTCACGCACGCCCGGATGCGCGCTCATGAACGTCACTTGGGTCTGCTGATCGGGCACCATGTTCACCCGAATGTCGAGACGACCGAGTTCGGCCGGCTGCAACTGGATGTCGGCGGCCTTGAGATTGGCGCTGGACAGGTACATGACCCGATTCACCACTTCTTCGGTCCAGCCGCTCTGATGCATCGCGATGGGCTGGTTGACCGGCAGGGCGTTGGCGGTTTTTGGCGTCGCTGCCTGGGTCAGTGCCGCCAGGCGGTTTGCGAAATCGTCGACCCGGGTATCGCTGCTGGCAGACTTGAGGTCCTTGAGCCCATCATCGATCAGGCCACTGAAGGCCTGGTCGCCGCCCTGGTCGGTACTGTCCTTGTCGGTTTGCACGTCGAGCATGTTTGCCATGCCGGCGGCGAAGGTCTGCGCTGCGGTCCGTGCACCGTCGACCTCTGTCGGAGGTGCCTTGGGTTGTGTCTGGCTTGAGGCCGAGACATGGCCACTCTGCTCCATGGCCATGCGCAGGGCTGGCAGGGCGTCCAGTGGGTCGGCTTCGGGATCGAATCCTGTGTCAGTGGCGGGGACGGCTGGCGGGATGACCGCCGCAACGGGCGCTTCGACGGCTGGCTGATCAGCTACAACAGGCGCCGCGACGACAAGCACCGCGGCAGGATCAACCGGCGCCGCTTCGACGCCCCCTGCCTGTTCGTCCGTCGCATCGGCGCTGTCCTGCGTGTCGTCGGCTTGCGCCGGTTTGTCGGCGGGCAAGCTTTTGCCGCTATCGGCAACGACAGGCGTCTCGGCGGCAGCGTTATCCTTGACGCCGTCCTTTTTACCGAAGCTGTCGGCCTTGTGAGGTTGTGGTTTCGAAGCTTCGTCAGCAGCCGGGTTGCGGCCTTGTGCGGCGTACACCTGAGAGAAGCTCGACGCCTTGTCCCCGGGCTCGGCGGCGACCTTCGTGGAAGGGGCGGCGGTGGCCTGACTCTTGGCCTGGGCGGCGGCCTGAAGAAGAGAATTTGGGGTAAAGGGCATGTAACGGTCTCCGCTGCACTGGGATCGTAGGTACAGTTGCAAGAGTTGATTGCAAGGGGCGGGCCAGTTTCGCCTGATGGCGACGAAAAGCGTCGTGCGCCTCAGCTCTCCGCCAGGGACCGTTGCCGCTCAGCTTCGTAAAGAGGCCGAACGATCGCGAACTCAAGGTCGATGGCAGTGATCAGCTCGTGGATTTCGGAGGGCGAAAGCTTTTCAGCATTTTTCTCAAGCTCGTCACATAGCGCGACAAGCTTGACGGCACCCATATTGCTGCTGCTGCCTTTGAAGCTGTGCGCCACGCCTACCAGCTGCGCAGCTTTACCTGCCTCGCGCAACGCTTGCAGGCGCTCTTCGGAATCGGCGAGAAAGGTATCCAGCAACTGCGGATACGCGTCCTCCATGACCTCGCGCAACTCGTTCAGCGCGTCGAGGTCCAGATGTTCATCAGCCACTTGTTCGCTCCTTGATCAAGAATTTATGGATTATGCCAGAGCCTTCCAGAGAAACTCCACGCGGGCACTTCGACCATCGTCAGACCAGCTTGCATTATGACCCAACTGACGGATCAGTCTGATGCCACGTCCAGACAGACGGACAGGATCGACGGGACGTTCCAGTACCCGCCCGACATCAAATCCCTTGCCGCTGTCCTCGACGCGAATTGCCAGGCATCCACCCTCGCCTTGCGGGGTAACCTGCAAATGCACCCGGACATAACCGTCCTCAAGCTCGTCCAGGCGTGCATTGCGCTGTTGATAATAGCGGGTGAAACCCGACACATCCCGCTTAAGGCTGGAATCCAGGCCTAGCACTCCATGCTCCAGGGCGTTGGAGTACAACTCGGCCAGAACGCTGTAGAGCGCCCCGCTTTGAGCCCGCAGACCGTGTACTTCCTGCAACAATTGCAAGAGGTAGGGCAACGGATTGAAGCGCTTGAGCGTTGCAGCGCGAAACTCGAAACTGGCCGACCAGTCCAGAGGGCAGGACTGGCCACTGTCGGAATAGATCGGCAGCGGCGGGCTCGCCTGCGTGGGCGCAGGCAGGCTGACCTCGACCATGCTGACGTCGTCGCGCGCCTCACCACGAAAGTCCCGAAGCGCCTGCTCGATATCCTCGAACAAGGTGTCGGGTTGACGATTGGCGGCAAATACCTGCTGCAACCGCTGCACACCAAACAGCTGCTCATCGGCGTCGCAGGTATCAATCACCCCGTCGGACAACAGGAATATCCGATCACCCAGGGCCATCGGAAACACTTCGGTGCGATCATCGAAGGTTGGCGGGCTCAGCACCCCCAGTGGCAAATGCCGCGCGGTCAGTGGCGTTCGCTCGCCACTGGCAACGCTGTGCAGGTAGCCGTCCGGCATGCCGCCGTTCCAGACCTCCACCGAGCGATTCTGGACACTCAGGCACAGCATCGTGGCGCAACAGAACATGTCCACCGGCAGGATGCGCTTGAGCTTGGCATTCATCTCGCGCAGGGTTTCCGCCAGGCCGTAGCCCTTGGCGGTCATGCCGTAGAAGACTTCGGCCAGGGGCATGGCGCCAACGGCGGCGGGCAGGCCATGGCCGGTGAAATCGCCGAGCAGCACATGCATGTCCCCTGCCGGGGTGAAGGCGGCCAACAGCAAGTCGCCGTTGAACAATGCGTAAGGCGATTGCAGGTAGCGGATGTTGGGCGCATTCAGGCAGCCGGAATGAGCCACCTTGTCGAACACCGCCTTGGCCACGCGCTGTTCGTTGAGCAAGTATTCATGGTGCCTGGCGATCTGGTCGCGCTGCTGCACGACAGTGGCCTGCAAGCGCCGCAAGCGGTCCATCGCCTTGATTTTGGCGGCGAGGATCACCTGGTTGTAGGGTTTTGCCAGAAAATCGTCACCCCCGACCTCCAGGCAGCGGGCCAATGCCTGGTTTTCCGACAGCGAGGTGAGGAAGATGATCGGCACCAGGGTTTCGCCCGCCAATGCCTTGATTTGCGCGGCCGCCTCGAAGCCATCCATCACCGGCATCATCGCGTCCATCAACACCAGCTGCGGCCGTTGCTGGCGAAACATTTCCACCGCTTCGGCGCCGTTGGCGGCCGTCAGCACTTGATGCCCCTGACGGCGCACGATGCTCGACAACAGCATCCGATCGGCGGCGCTGTCTTCGGCGATCAGGATCGTCAGCGATTCGAGTGCCGGTTGCACAGTGATCAACTGATGTCGAACAGCTTGTCGAAGTTGGAAATGGCGAGGATTTTCCTCACATCGCAACTGCTGTTGACCACGCGGATATCGGAATCGTCGCCGCCAGCGTGATCTCGCAACAGCAGCAGCATGCCCAGGGCGGAACTGTCGAGGTAGGTGGCTTCCTTCAGATCGACGACGACTTCGGCGAGCGACTTGTCTTCGTAGGATTGCCGAAATTCCTGATGCTTGGCGAAATCGAATCGTCCCTTGACCGATATCGTCAGCTTTTGCCCATCCGGGGACACTTCTGAAACGACTGACATGTCATGGCTTCCTTGTCGTTGGTAAACCTTCTTGTACAAGGTTTAGCATTGGGTAGAGGTTGGGGCAAATCAAGATCAAAAGATCGCAGCCTGCGGCAGCTCCTACAGAAAAATGCGTAACCCTGTAGGAGCTGCCGCAGGCTGCGATCTTTTCGAAGGCAACAATCAATATTGATCCTGGCGCGGCAACCGCTGGGACAATTCATCCAGCAGCTTTTGCTCGCGCTTGTCCTCCAGCGCCCGCGCTTCGTCCTGGTAGCGCTGGACCAGCTTACGCAAGCCTTCTACCCGGGCGAACGCCTGCTGCCAGGTGTCGCGCGCCTTGTTCAGGTTGTTCTGGTGCCAGGCCAGGCTTTGCCGCTGTTGATCGATGGCCGTGCCCAACTGCGCGAGAAAGCCCTGGTAGCCCAGCAGCCATTGGCCGGACACGCCACTGCTGCCGCGTACGATCCACTGTTCCTGATAGTCGAGTCGAAAGGCTTCGAGGTCGGCCAGCTTGCTTTCGGCCAGGCGCACCTGCCCCTGGAAGTGGCCCAGGCGCTGGACCGCGGTTTTCTCGGCCTTCTCGGCCATTTCCACCACGGGGGCCAGGCGGCCCGCCCGAGTCTGGGCCATGGCCGGTTAACCGCCCGCCGCGGGCGCGAAGATCGAGGCGAGATACGCCTCGCTTTCGCCCAGGCTGATGCTGTCGTTGAGGCCCTGGCGCAGGTATTTGACCAGTTGCGGCTGCAAGGAAATCGCCAGGTCGGTCTCGCGGTCACCGCCGGCGACGTAGGCGCCGACGCTGATCAGGTCGCGGCTTTGCTGGTAGCGCGACCACAATTGTTTGAAGTACTGCGCGCGGGTCATGTGCTCCGGCGAGACTACCGCCGGCATGACCCGGCTGATGGAGGCTTCGATATCGATGGCCGGGTAATGGCCTTCCTCGGCCAGGCGCCGCGACAGCACGATGTGCCCGTCGAGCACACCCCGCGCCGAGTCGGCAATCGGGTCCTGCTGGTCGTCGCCTTCGGACAGCACGGTATAGAACGCGGTGATCGAGCCACCGCCCTTCTCGGCATTGCCCGCGCGCTCTACCAGTTTCGGCAACTTGGCGAACACCGAGGGCGGATACCCCTTGGTCGCCGGTGGCTCGCCGATGGCCAGGGCAATTTCCCGCTGGGCCTGGGCGAAACGCGTCAGCGAATCCATCAGCAGCAGCACGTTCTTGCCCTTGTCGCGGAAATACTCGGCGATTCGCGTGCAATACATGGCGGCGCGCAGGCGCATCAGCGGTGCATCGTCGGCGGGCGACGCCACCACCACCGAGCGCTTGAGCCCTTCTTCACCGAGGATGTGCTCGATGAACTCCTTGACCTCTCGACCGCGCTCACCGATCAGGCCGACGACGATGATGTCGGCCTCTGTGAAGCGCGTCATCATGCCCAGCAATACGGATTTACCGACGCCGGTACCGGCGAACAGGCCAAGTCGCTGACCGCGCCCGACCGTCAACATGCCATTGATGCAGCGAATGCCCACATCCAGGGGCTCGCTGATCGGCTCGCGCTTGAGCGGGTTGATGGTCGGGCCGTCCATCGGCACCCAGTCTTCGGCCTTCATTCCGCCCTTGCCATCCAGGGCGCGTCCGGCACCGTCGAGTACGCGCCCGAGCATGCTCATGCCCATCGGCAAGCGACCGCTGTCGGACAGGGGCACCACCCGCGCACCGGGGGCAATGCCGGCTACGCTGCCCACCGGCATCAAAAACACCTTGCTGCCGGAAAAGCCCATGACTTCGGCTTCGACCTGCACTGGATGATAGCTGTCATCGTTGATGACCATGCAGCGGCTGCCCATGGCCGCGCGCAAGCCCTCGGCTTCGAGGGTCAGGCCGACCATGCGCAACAGGCGGCCTTCGAGGATCGGTGCGCCGGCCAGTTCGATCGCCCCGGCGTAACTGCTCAGGCGCTTGGTGAAACTGGTGCGCTTAAGGTGCATCGGGAACCGCCGCTGGTTTGCTTGCGCTGGACAGATCGATGCTCAGATCCGGCGCCGCCGGGTGCAAGGCCTGCTCGTGAAGCTGGTCGAACAGCTTGTCCATCACCTGCGTCACACGGGTTTCGACCGTGGCATCGATGCGGCTGTGTTCGGTTTCGACTCGGCAACCACCGGGCAACAGCGCCTCGTCCTCGACAATGCGCCAGGTTTCCTCATGTCGCTCGCGCAGGGCTTTGACCTGTTCGAAATCCTGCGGATTGATGTACAGCCGCACGTTGTTGACGCCCAACGGCAACAGCTTGAGGGCTTCGCGCATCACGTGTTCGATCTGCGTCGAGTCCATGGCCAGTTCGCGCTGGATCACCTGTTTGGTCATGTGCCGCACCAGTTCGACCAAGGACTTTTCAATCTGCGTGTCTTGTTCGGCGATGGGCTCGAACAGATGCGCCATCAACTTTTCAAGCGCGGCAACCTTGGCCGCCAACACCGCATCAGCTTCCTGACGAACCTTGAGCGTGGTGCTATGGAACCCTTCTTTTTCGCCCACCGCAAAACCTTCGTTGTAGGCTTCCTGGCGAATGCTCTCGAGCTCTTCGAGGGTCAGTGGCTGGACCTCTTCGAGCGGCACCTCCTCCATTTCCGGCGGCTCGGGTTCGGGCTCGGGCTCCGGCTCAGGGGCCGGCGGATCGAAGCTGGGCAGCGCCCAGGTATCGAAACCTCCGACATCCCTGGCGCGGATCAAGTCAGAGGGCAGCTCGTCATTCTTGGCCATGGCGTTAGATCATTTCCTCGGCGCCCTTGCCGCCGAGCACGATTTCGCCCGCTTCGGCCATGCGACGGGCGATGGTGAGGATTTCCTTCTGCGCGGTTTCCACATCGCTGACGCGCACCGGGCCCTTGGCCTCGAGATCGTCGCGCAACAGTTCGGCCGCACGCTTGGACATGTTCTTGAAGATCTTCTCCTTGACGCTTTCGTCCGAGCCCTTGAGGGCCAGCACCAGCACGTCGGAGGACACTTCGCGCAGCAACGCCTGGATGCCGCGGTCATCGACATCGGCCAGGTTGTTGAACACGAACATGAGGTCTTCGATCTGACCGGACAGGTCCTCATCGACTTCGCGGATCGAGTCCATGAGCTGGCCTTCGATCGAGCTGTCGAGGAAGTTCATGATGTCGGCTGCGCGCTTGATGCCGCCCAGGCTTGTGCGCGAAGCATTGGAGTTACCGGAGAACTGCTTCTCGAGAATCTGGTTGAGCTCCTTGAGGGCCGCAGGCTGCACGGTGTTGAGCGAGGAAACCCGCAGGATGATATCCAGGCGCACCTTATGGTCGAAGTTGCCCAGCACTTCACCGGCCTGATCCGGATCGAGGTACGCCACCACGATCGCCTGGATCTGTGGGTGCTCGTAACGGATCACGTCGGCGACCGCGCGCGGTTCCATCCATTTCAGGCTGTCCAGGCCGCTGGTATTGCCACCCAGCAGGATGCGATCGATCAGGCCGTTGGCCTTGTCCTCGCCCAGGGCCTGGGTGAGCATTTTGCGAACGTAGTCATCGGAACCGACGCCCAGGCTGGTCTGGTCGCCGACGATGTCGACAAACTCGCTCATCACCTGCTCGACCTGCTCACGGTGCACGTTACCCATCTGCGCCATGGCCACGCCGACACGCTGGACCTCTTTGGGCCCCATGTGACGCAACACCTGGGCAGCGTCGGTTGAGCCCAGCGACAGCAGCAGGATCGCGGCTTTGTCGACCTTGCTCAGTTTGGCGGCAATGGCTCGGTTATCACTCATCTGCGTTAATCCACTCTTTCACGACCTGGGCGACACGGCCCGGGTCTTCTGCCACCAGACTCTTGATTGCGTTCAACTGCGCGTCATAGCCTTCGCTCGGGCTCGGCAACAGGATACTGGTCGGGCCTCCGAGGCTGATACGGTCGTTGGCCAGCTCGCCGTCCAGGCCGCCCATGCCGCCGAGCTCGACGTCGCTGCCGATGCCCGCCAACTGCTTGCCTTTGCCGCCACCGGTGATGTTGTTGAGCACCGGACGCAACACACCAAACACCAGCACCAGAATGAACAGGACACCCAGCAGCTGCTTGACGATGTCCCAGAACCACGGCTGGGAGTAGAACGGCACATCGGCAATCACTTCACCGCGCTCGGTGGAGAACGGCATGTTGATCACGCTGACGCTGTCGCCACGACTGGCATCGAAGCCGACCGCGTCCTGCACCAGGCGGGTGAAACGGGCCAGCTCATCGGCGCTCCACGGCGCACGGGCGATTTCACCGTTGGCCGGGTTGATCTTGACCTGGTCATCGACCACCACCGAGACCGACAGGCGATTCAATCGCCCCTGCTGTTGCTTGGTGTGGCTGATGGAGCGGTCGAGCTCGAAGTTCTTGGTCGATTGCTGGCGCTTGTCCGCCGGATACGGTGCGAGCATTGGCTGGCCGGTGGCCGGATCCATGACTTGCTGGCCGTTGGCATCGAGCAATGGCTGGCCTGGCTGCACCATGCCGGCCGACGCCGTGGCGCCACCGGTGGTTTGCGGCGCCGAGGCTGGCGACGGCGGCTGGTTGCTCAGGGCACCCGGCACACCCTGCGGGCCGTTACTGGCGGTGCGCTGTTCGTTCACCGACTGCTCGCTGCGCAATGCCGGCTGGTCGGGGTTGAACTGTTCGGAGGTGGACTCGACGGCGCTGAAGTCGACATCCGCCGAGACTTCGGCCTTGTATCGGTCGTTGCCCAGCACCGGTTGCAGAATGTTGTGCACGCGCTGGGTGAGCATGCTCTCCATGCGGCGGCTGTAATCGAATTGCTTGCCGGCCATGGTCAGTTCGGAGTTTTCCGCCTGATCGGACAGCAGGTTACCTTTCTGGTCGACAACGGTGATCTGCGACTTGCTGAGTTCGGGAACGCTGGTCGCCACCAGATTGATGATGGCCACGACCTGCCCCGGCTCCAGCGAACGCCCGGAATACAGCTCGACCAACACCGACGCGCTGGGCTTGCGCTCGTCGCGCACGAACACCGAACTTTTCGGGATTGCCAGGTGCACGCGGGCACCCTTGACATTGTTCAGGCTGGAAATGGTGCGCGCCAATTCGCCTTCCAGGCCGCGACGGTAACGGGTCGCTTCCATGAACTGACTGGTGCCCAGGCCCTGTTCCTTGTCGAGGATCTCAAAACCGATGTTGCCATCGCTGGGAGTGACACCAGCGCCCGCGAGCTTGAGGCGTGCGCGGGACAGGTCTTCGGCCTTGACCAGCAAGGCGCCGGAATTGGGTTCCACGGTATAGGCGATATCGGCGGCCGCCAGGGTATCCATCACCTGCTTGGCGTCCATGCCGGCAAGGCTGCCATACAACGGACGGTAATCCGGCTGCTGGGACCACAACACCACGGCAAAGCCAATCGCCACGCTCGCGGCCAGGCCGACCATCAGCCCCACCTGGCGCAGCATGGTCATCTCGGAGAGGTTTTCCAGGAAGGACAACCCGAACAGCGGCGGTTTGCCGTCTACGGAGTTGGCCTTGGCCGGAACATTGTCAGCGATAGCATCTGCCATGACTCAATCTCGTCCTTAAACCGGCATCTGCATGATGTCCTGATACGCCTGGACCAGCTTGTTGCGCACCTGGGTCAATGCCTGGAAAGACACGCTGGCCTTCTGCGAGGAAATCATCACGTCCGTCAGGTCGACACCGCTCTTGCCGATCTCGAAGGCGTTGGCCAACGACGTGGAAGCCTGCTGGGTGTCGTTGACCTTGTTGACGGCCTGACCGAGCATGTCGGCAAAGCTGCTGCCATTCAATTCAGGGACGGCGGCAGTCGATTTCGGCGCAGACATGGCGTCCATTTGCATGGCCCGCATATCCAGCATCAATCGATTGAATTCAATACCTTGGCTCATGCTCTACTCTCTTTGGCGGCCCGCAATTTTTTGACGCTCACTCAGCGGGTAACGAGGTGTTAGCAACAAGGGTGCCAGCTCCGTGCCTACCTCAAACAAAAGCCGGCAGCGCGATCCCCCCTTTAGGAGCGAGGCTTGCCCGCGAAGAACGATGATGCGGTGTGACAGGTGCACCGCAGCGCCTGGTTCGCCGGCAAGCCTGGCTCCTACGGGAGAACCGGGCGTCACGGTGGATCAGGTAGCAAACAAATATGCTTCCACGTCCATTCCGGCATCGCGCATCTGCGCCAGCTTGTAGCGCAAGGTGCGCGGGCTGATGCCCAGGCGCTCGGCGGCCTCTTTGCGGCGGCCGCGCTCGGTGCGCAAGGTGTCGATGATCATCTGGAACTCGCGGCGCCGCAGGTCATCGCCCAGCGCGCCGCCAGACTCGGCCTCGACCGCCCGCACTGGCGTTGGCGCCAATGCCGGCAACGGCGCGCAAGCGATCGGTCCGTTCAGGCAGAAATCCTGCGGCTCGATCACCCCGCCCTGCTGCAGGATCAACGCACGCTGCAGCGCATTGTCCAGTTCACGCACGTTGCCCGGCCACGGATAGGCGATCAGGCACGCCTGGGCCGCGGGCGACAGCCTGGCCGCGGCATGCTTCATTTTATTGACGTGCCTGGCCAACAGTCGCTCGGCCAGCGGCAGGATATCGGCGGTGCGCTCGCGCAACGGCCGCCAAGCCAGGGGGAACACCGACAGGCGATAGTACAGGTCTTCACGAAAACGCCCCGCCGCCACCTCACCCGCCAAGTCCCGGTTGGTGGTCGCGACCACACGGATATCCAGGGCTGTCGGCTTGCGCGCACCCACTCGCTCAACCTCGCGCTCTTGCAACACCCGCAGCAACTTGGCCTGCAACCCCAAGGGCATTTCGGAAATTTCATCGAGCAGGATCGTCCCGCCATCGGCCTGCTCGAACTTGCCGGCCTGCGCCGCGATGGCGCCGGTGAACGAGCCCTTTTCGTGCCCGAAGAGCGTGGCCTCCAGCATGTTGTCCGGAATCGCCGCGCAGTTGATCGCAATGAACGGCTGACTGGCCCGATGAGAGTGCTGGTGAATGTAGCGCGCCAGCACTTCCTTGCCGGTGCCGGACTCTCCGGAGATCAGCACCGTGGAATCACTGCGCGCCACCCGCGCGGCCAACTCCAGCAACTGTGCACTGGCCGGCTCGAACGCCACGGGCCCTTCGCCATCGGTGGCGCCGACCCGACCCTGAGCGTGCCGTGCGACCAGGTCGAGCAGCGCCTTGGGCTCGAACGGCTTGACCAGGTAATCCGCCGCCCCTTGGCGCATCGCATCCACCGCGCGCTCGACGGCACCATGCGCGGTCATCAGCAGCACCGGCAGTTGCGGCTGTCGCGCCCGCAGCAAAGCGAGCAACTGATGACCATCCATGCCCGGCATGTTGACGTCGCTGACCACCAGATTGAACGCCTCGCCCGCTGCGGCCTCCAGGGCTTCCTGCGCCGATGCCACGGCCTTGTAATCGTGGCCGGCCAGCAACAGCGTGTCTGCCAGCGCTTCGCGCAATGCGCGGTCATCCTCGACCAGTAGAACCTTGATAGCCATGAGCTTCACTCCACTGCCTGGGCACTGTCAAAAAGCGGTAGCAGTACCTGCGCACAGGTGCCGCGACCGATCCGCGAGCGCAAGCGCAACTCGCCCTGGTGCGCCCTCGCGACCGCCTTGACCACGGTCAGGCCGAGACCGGTGCCCGTGGCCTTGGTGGTAAAAAATGGCTCCCCCAGACGCGCCAGCACCGCTTCGTCGATACCGCTGCCGCTATCGCTGACGCACAAGCGCAGGTTATTGCCACGGGTGTAGAGGTGCACCTTCAAGCGCACGTCAGCGGCACTGGCCTGAATGGCGTTTTCGATCAGATTGAGGACCGCACCCACCAGGGTGTCGCGATTGCACAGCAGTTCGCCGGCATGGGCGTCGCATTGCCAGCGAATCGGCAAGTCCTGCACATGCGCCAGGGCCGCCGCCTGGAGTGATTGCATCAGCTGCGCCGGCGTCACGCGGTCGGTCAATGGCAGCTCGCCGCGCGCGAACACCAGCATGTCGCGCACCTGATGTTCCAGCTCATGCAAGCGCTCCTTGAGCCGCCCGGCGAAGCGCTGCTGGGTGGCCACCGGCAGCGCCTGCTCGGTTAAGTGGCTGGCATAGAGCAAGGCCGCGGACAATGGCGTGCGAATCTGATGCGCCAGCGACGCCACCATGCGCCCCAGGGAAGACAGGCGTTCGTGGCGCGCCAGTTGATCTTGCAGATGACGGGTCTCGGTAAGGTCGTTGAGCAGCACCAGCTGCCCAGGCTCGGCATCCAGCGAACGGGTGGCAATCGACAGGCGCCTACCATCCTTGAGGGAGACTTCATGACCGTCGTCTTCACGGGGCGCAAAGCAACGGGCAATGACCTGTCGCCACAGCTCACCTTCGAGGGGCAGGCCGAGCAGTTCGCACGCCGCCGGATTGGCTTCGCGCACGATGCCCTGGGCGTCGATGACGATGATGCCACCAGGTAAAAGGTCGAGCAGATGCTGCAGGCGATTGGCCAGGCGTTCTTTCTCCGCCAGCTCCTGCATGCGCTGGGCGCTGACCACCGCCAACTCCCCCTTGAGCTCGGTCACCCGGGCTTCGAGCATGCTGTAGGAGTTGGTCAATTGGCTCGACATCTGGTTGAACAGGGCAAACGCCTGCTCAAGGCCAAGCCGGCTCGCCTGCTCTACCGACGACGATTGCCCCAGGGCATCCCCCAAGGTATCGGGAGCAGGAGACATCTGGGCGGATGGGGGCATGGGGTGCTCTCTCGCTTGGCTGACCGTCAGTGAAACGGAACGTTGCGAGGGCTATAGCAATACCCGTGCCTAAAAAAAACTGCTTGAACATGAACGACTTGAAAAACAGGCGTCAATCATCCGCCTGTTCATCACCGTCACGACGACTCATGCCGTACTTGCGCATTTTCTCCACCAGCGTGGTCCGGCGGATACGCAGGCGTTCAGCGGCGCGCGCGACAATGCCATTGGCATCGTCCAGCGCTTGCTGGATCAGGCCTTGCTCCAGGCCACCGAGGTAATCCTTCAGGTCCAGGCCTTCAGGTGGCAGCATGGCATGGGTGGTGAAGTCCGGGGTATGGCCGTTGATTGCCACCCGCTCTTCGAGATCGCTGCGCAGGGTGTCGACCAATTGCTCGTCTTCATCGTCGACGTAACGGAATTTCTTCGGCAGCTCGACCACGCCGATCACCCCGTATGGATGCATGATCGCCATGCGCTCCACCAGGTTGGCCAGCTCGCGGACGTTGCCCGGCCAGCCGTGACGGCACAGCGACATGATGGCCGCGGAGTTGAAACGGATCGAACCGCGCTTCTCGTGCTCCATGCGCGAGATCAACTCGTTCATCAGCAGCGGAATGTCTTCTACGCGCTCGCGCAGCGGCGCCATCTCGATCGGGAACACGTTCAGGCGGTAATACAGGTCTTCGCGGAAGGTGCCGATCTCGATCATGCTTTCGAGATTCTTGTGGGTCGCCGCAATGATGCGCACATCGACGCTCTGGGTCTTGTTGCTGCCCACGCGCTCAAACGTACGCTCTTGCAACACGCGCAGCAGCTTGACCTGCATCGGCAGTGGCATGTCGCCAATTTCGTCGAGGAACAGAGTGCCGCCATTGGCCAGCTCGAAACGCCCGGCACGGCTGGTGATCGCCCCGGTGAACGCGCCCTTCTCATGGCCGAACAATTCGCTTTCCAGCAGCTCGGCCGGAATCGCCCCGCAATTGACCGGCACGAACGGTGCCTCGCGGCGCTTGGAGTGGTAATGCAGGTTGCGCGCGACCACTTCCTTGCCGGTCCCGGACTCACCGAGGATCAGCACACTGGCATCAGTATCGGCCACTTGCTGCATCATCTGGCGCACGTGCTGGATCGCCCGGCTGGTGCCGACGAGGCTGCGGAAAAGATTGGGCTCACGATGCCGACCGCGCTCGCGGGCCTGGTCGTACATCTCGCGATAGACCTGGGCACGGTGCAGCGAATCGAGCAACTTGCTGTAGCTAGGTGGCATTTCGAGGGTCGACAGCACGCGGCGACGCTGGTCTTCCGGCAGGTCGATGGAAGAATTATCGCCCATCAGCAAAATCGGAAGGAACTCATCCCATGTCGACAGTGTCTTTAACAAGCCCTGAAGCGAACCCGGAGCGTTGACCGTCCCGATAAGGACACAGATCACTTCACGACTAGAAGATAAAGAGACGACCGCCTGCTGCCAGTCGTGGCTACCGCAGGGTAAATTTTCTTCGCCGAGAAAATTTAAAATCACCGCCAGGTCGCGGCGGCGGACGCTATCGTCATCGATCAGCAGAATTTTGGTTTCACGCCACATGCAATCGTAACTTCCCTAGTCGACCCGGTGCCCGAAATGAGTGGGCAAGCTAGACGCTTGCAGACCGTTAATGCCTGTAGACGCCTGAAATCTGGAAACAGCCACTAGTAAAGTCAAAAAACCGTTCACAGTCAAATTTATGGCGCAATGAGCACGGATTAAGCAGAAACTAGTTAACCAAACAGATGGTAAACCTTTGCGGCACTCTTCGCTTGGTTGATCTGCGACATCTCATCGACTATCGCCTGACGCTCACCCATCGTCACCGTCAATAAATCTTTGTACACCGCGAGCAAGCTCTCAAGGTGGGTGCGTAATGCTTCCTCGTCGATCGGCGCCTCGGTGAGCACCTCATCGACGCAGTCGCGACACGCCACATCGAGTTCGCCAATCATGTCCCAGTTTCGCGCCGCCAGGGCATCGACCAGGGCTTCACGGGTTTCTTCAATTCGCCGCAGTGCTTGACTCATGACGTCATCCTCGGCCGTCAGGCCTGTGGGGTTCCAATCGCATCCCAGCCGCTTTTAAGGGTTTCGAGCAAACCTGCTACTTCGTCGATGATGGCAGCATCGTTTTCGCGATTGGCTTCCATCAGACGCGTCATCATGTAGGCGTACAAATTATCGAGCTGCTGCAGCGAAGCCGGATCATCGGTTTTTTCCGGATTCAGGCCGTCGCGCAGGCCGATGATGATGTCTACCGCCTTGCCCAGCATCAACCCCTTGAGCGCGATGTCGCCACGCTCCATGGCGCCCTTGGCCTGAGCCATGCGATCCAGCCCGCCCTCCATCAGCAGCTGTACCAGGCGATGGGGGTTGGCTTCAGAGATCTGGGCATGGGAATTGACCTTCTGATATTGGCGAAGGGCTCTCATGGGGTTCATGGTTCTACCTCGTGACAGACAACAGCTGGAATTGGGAAGGCTCTGACCAATATGTCGACTGGTCGACACAGAACTTTAACGCGGACGTGCATCCATAAAAAAACCAGGCGCTGTTATGACAGGCGGCCTGGTCCTTTATGCCTTATGCAGATCAATCCGACTTCGGATTGTTCAGCGCATTGAGCGTGGTCATGATGCTGTCGCTCTGGGCGCGCAGCCTGGCCACCAGCGAGTCCATGGCCGTGTATTTGGCGCTCAGACTGGTTTGCAAGCTGGCCATCCGCGCATCGAGGGAGTCCTGCTGCTTCTTCAGGTCGTTCAGGCTGTCACTCAGGCTTGCCGAGCGCGCAGCAAATACGCCGGTAGTTTTCTGCGCGAAACTGTCGGTCGCGGACTTCATACGCGCAAGCAAACCGGTATCGCCCGAAAAGATCCCGTTGATATCGGCGGCATTGGTGAGTGCCGCAGCACTGAACAATTTGTCATCGATCGACAGTAACCCAGTCTTCTGGTCAGTCTGCACGCCAAACTGAGAGAGAGCTTTCATCTGACCGGTGCCACCCATGGTGTTCAACTCGGTACGCACCGACGAAAGCAACGAACGCAGAGACGCGTCGCCCGTGAGAGCGCCCGACGTCAACGAACCATCGGCATTGGTAGTGACCTGGGTCTCGGTGTTAGCAGCCTTGATCAGTGCGTTGTAGGTATCGACAAAGCCCTTGACTGCCGACTTCAGCGTCGCAGTATCGGCTGACACCGTAATAGTGGCTGGCGTTGCCGCACCGCCACCAGACGGCACCGGAGAAACCCCTACCAGCTTGACG
This sequence comes from Pseudomonas sp. V98_8, assembly GCF_029967975.1. Lineage (NCBI taxonomy): Bacteria > Pseudomonadati > Pseudomonadota > Gammaproteobacteria > Pseudomonadales > Pseudomonadaceae > Pseudomonas > Pseudomonas sp. V98_8. The sequence continues at coordinate 17,177 of NZ_JASCAE010000077.1, read as the reverse complement.
GTAATCCCGCTCACTGCGTCGGCAATGGTATTGGCCTTGGATTCCATCGCCACACCATCGAGCGTGTACTTGGCATTCTGTGGCGTAGCGAGGACTGAAGTGCCAGTTTGCAGACCGGAGTTGCCCGACAGGGTCAGGTCCGAACCGACACCGGTGGTACTGGAAGTCAGCACCATACGAGAACCGTTGGCGTCGGTCAGGATGTTGGCACTTAAACCCTGGTTAGCATACTGGGAATTGATCGAGTCCCGGACCTGCTGCAACGTCGAGCCCGCAGGAATGCTGACATCAAAGGTGTTACTGCCCTGTTTGATGCTAAGCGTGGACGGGACTGAACCGGCGTTGACCACCGAGGAAGCGCCGCCGGTGAACACCTTGGTGGAAATTTTCGACGCCGTTGCCAACTGGGTAACCAGCAGCGAGAAATTGCCCGCCGCCGCGCCGTTACCGGTGGTCACGGTAGCGACTTTTTCATCGGAGGACATACCGCTCAATCCGCTGAAGCTGGAAGCGGTCTTCATGTTGTCCAACGCACCACGGAAGGCATCCAGCGCCGCCTGGATTTTGCCGATCGACGACAGCGAGGTGGTTGCTTTCAGCGTCTGATTGTTGATCTGCGTCTGTTTTGGTGCCCTTTCGGAATCCACCAAAGACTTCACAATCGCCTGGGTATCGATGTTCGAACCAATACCGCTAACCGATGTACCCGCCATCTTCTCTCTCCTTATCCAGTGGCTGCCGTTTTCTTGACCAGGAACGTCTTAAACTGCGACAGCAACAAAATTCATGCCAGCTCAGACTTTGTCGTCAAACAATAAGCTACTGGCGTCCGACAGGCTTTGTGCCAGCTTCAGTGCAGCTTCCGATGGGATCTGACGAATCACGAGACCCGTTTCGGTGGCTATGACCTTGACCACGACGCGGCCCGTGGAATCATCAATGGAAAAATCCAGATTGCGCTGGGCAGCCTGGACAAATTCCTGAATATCGGTGACAGCTTTTTCCAGCTCGTCCCGCTTTGGCTCGGAGTTCGAGGCCTTCACCGCATCAATCTTGGGCAGCTCCGGCTTTCCAGTGACATTCGGCGTTACCCCCTGAGATGCAACGGCGGGATAGGACTGGTTCAACTTGACGCTCATATCCATGCCTGATCTCCTCATCATGAAAAACAAAAGGGCGCGTAAACGCGCCCTTCCGTCAGTTACCAAACGGCGGAATTAACCCAGCAGTTTCAGCACAGCCGATGGCAGCTGGTTAGCCTGGGACAGGATCGCGGTGGATGCCTGTTGCAGAGTTTGTTGCTTGGTCAGCTGCGCAGTTTCGGCCGCGAAGTCAACGTCCTGGATCACGCCACGAGCAGAAGTGGAGTTGTCCGAGATGCTGCGCAGGTTGGCTACGGTGCTGTCGAAACGGTTTTGTACCGCACCGAGGTCGGCACGCTGGGAGTCGATGGCCGTGATCGCTTGGCTGATCACATCGATCGCGTTCTGAGCGTTGGCTGCGGTAGTTACGTCAGTGGCTGCGACAGTGGTTTTAGCCGAGACAGTGGTGGCGAACAGACCAGCCACACCAGCACCGCTCATCGAGTAGCTGTTGGCCGAGTTCAAGGAAACTGCACCGGTAACCTGCAGAGGGCCTGCCAGGAGGCCAGTTGCAGCACCGTAAACACCGGCACCGTCTTTAGCCAATACCTTGATACCGGCGATTGCGTCTGCGTCACCGTTGTCCATTACGATGTTCTCACCAGTGTCGGATTTAACCGACAGGGTACCAGCCTTGGCATCGTAGTTAACGCTGATACCCAATTTGGCGGCATTGGATTTCAGTTGATCAGCCAGCTCACCCGTGGTTTTCACACCAACAATGCTCACCGCGCTGCCGCTGCCTACTTTAATGGTGAAGTTGGCGCTAGCAGCGATCGCACCACTGTTGACAGTGAATTGGGCTTCGGTGCTGGCAGTCGCGGTCACACCACCAACAGCTGCTTTGTTGATCGCAGCAGCAGTTGTCTGAGCTGAATCACCAGCTGTAACGTTGATAGTACCGGTCTGGCCACCACCCACGAGGACAATAGCACCAGCACCCACACCAGTTGCAGTCGGCACGATTGCCTTGGATTTCAACTGTTGGGAGCCGATGTTGTTGGCCGATACGTCACCCAGGGACATGTTGATGGTCTGGTTGGCGTTAGCGCCCACTTGGAAAGCGGTAGTACCGAAAGAACCGTCCAGCAGGTTACGACCACCGAAAGTAGTGGTGGTAGCGATACGGGTCAGCTCAGCGGTAAGTGCAGAGTATTCAGCGTTGTTCGACTTACGGTCCTCAACGCTTGGCGAGCCGTTCGCGGACGCCAGAGCCAGGGTACGCATTTTTTGCAGGATGTTGGTGGATTCCTGCATCGCGCCTTCAGCCGTTTGCGCGATGGAGATACCGTCACCGGCGTTCTTGATCGCGGTGCCCAGGCCGTTGATCTGGCTGGTCAGACGGTTGGAAATTTGCAGGCCGGCAGCGTCGTCTTTAGCGCTGTTGATACGCAGGCCGGAGGACAGGCGCTGCATGGAGTTCTGCAGGTTACCGGAAGCTTTGTTCAGGTTGTTCTGAACGGTCAAGGAAGCAAGGTTGGTGTTTACGGTTAAAGCCATGACGAAATCCTCGTTGGATGGATACTTCGGCTTCCGGCCCTGACATCCGTCGGGTTTGGCCTAGAGAACCTACGTAATAGTTATCGTCGTGAAGAGGCTTTGCTTGAGGGGTTTTTTGCAAATTTTTAGTGGCAGGGTGCCAGCCCTTTATTTTCAGGGCTTTAGAGCCAGAAAGCTGGCGCCAGGAAAACGCAAAACGCCCGATAATTTGCGTTACCGGGCGTTTTTGTTCACGAGCGCTGAAAAACCGATCAGCCGCGATAGAGAATCGCCGAACCCCACGAGAGGCCCACGCCAAAGCCACTGATGGCCACGCGAGTCCACTTGGAATCGAACACGTGGTTCTGCAGCAGCAGCGGAATACTCGACGACACCGTGTTACCGGTTTCGAGCATGTCCTTGACGAACTTCTCCGGCTCGCCTTCTTCAAAACGACGCGCCACGGCATCGACAATCGCCGCACTGCCTTGGTGAATGCAGAAGGCGTTGATATCGCTGGCCTGCAAATTCGACTCCTCCAGCAACTCATGCAGATGCGCCGGAACCTTGAGCAAGGCAAAGTTGAAGACCTGGCGGCCATTCATGAAGAACACCCCATCGGTGACCTTCAGATGCGGCGCGCCGGAACCATCAGTACCGAACTTCGACTTGCCCAATTGCCAGACCGCATTTTCGCCCATCCAGGTGGCAGTCGCAGCATCGCCAAACAACATGGTGGTGTTGCGGTCTTCCGGATCGACGATCTTCGAGTAAGGGTCAGCGGTGATCAGCAGGCCGTTCTTCAGCCCTGCCGCCTCCATGAAGCCTTTGATCGCATAGAGGCCGTACACATAACCGGAACAGCCCAGGGAAATATCGAAAGCGGCGACATGGGTCGGCAAGCCCAACTTGTCCTGAACGATCGCAGCGGTGTGCGGCAATCCTTCCTCATCACCGTTCTGGGTGACGACGATCAGGCAGTCGATGGACTCACGTTTCAGTTCGGGACTGGCGGCGAACAGCGCATTGGCTGCTTCGACGCACAGGTCGGAGGTTTCCTGATCGGCAGCCATGCGCGGCAAAAATGCCGAGCCGATCTTGCCAAGGATGAAGGTTTCGTCCTTGTCGAACTTTGCACCCTGGGCGTAGTTATCAACCCCGGCTGTCGGCACGTAACTCGCTATATTTTTTATGCCAATCATTATGGCTTCCCAATAATAAACAGCTGAACATCGCCGCTCGCTGAATCGAGGGCGTCTACAGACAGGGCCTGGCCCCCAGAGGAGGCAACGTCAGGACTCAAGGATTCACCTTGAACAGCCCACCACCTTCACCGCCCGCAGACAGGATACAGTGAAGATGCGCGTTTTGACCGACGGGTCACTCAGAGTTCGATGCTTTATTTGATTTTGTGGTCCGGATCGCGTCCTGCCACGCTTCGTTACATTCAAAAAAAACCCAAAAAAAAGGCCAGTCGCCTATGACAGGGACCGGCCGCGGAGTGATCAAGCCTGACTCAAAGCTTGTTGAACAGGCTCAGCTGGGAAATCTTGGCGAATGCCAGTTGCGCGGCCTGCAGCATGGTTTGCTGCAAGGTCAGACGCGTCAACACTTCCGCCGGGTCGGTGTTCTTGATCGAATTGCCGCTCGATTCGTTGATCAGGCCGGTGCTGGTGTTCTGCTCGGTCTGCATGTCCATGACGTTGCCACGGGCACCGATGGCGCCACGGGCAAGGTCGACCTGGTTCTTCGAGTTGTTCAGATTGGCAATGGCCGAAGCCACGGTATCTTCGAGAAAACGTTGTGCGACCGGGTTGCCCTGGGTCGGTGCATCGAGCGCCGAACGCAGCTGGCTGATGGTGTCGAGCACGTTCTGGGTCTGGTGGGTGTTGACCGCAATATCGAACTGATCACCTGCCGCTGGAACCGCCGGCGTGCCGCCGAGGGTAAAGCTGACGCCAGCTGCCGTCGCCACGCCAGCGGTCACGGTCCCAGTGGTCACTGGCGTGCTGCCAGCAGTCAACGGACGCGCATACATCTCGAAAGTCCCGGGACCAGTGAACTTCAGCACCGCCCCGCCTTCCGGGAAGAAGCTCTTGTAATCGCTGGCGTTGGTCACTACGGCCTGGGAAATGATCGCAGTCGAAGTGTTGCTCGGCGCGCGGTTGGCGACGAAGCTGTCAGGCTTGGCCGTCAACTGAAAGCTGTGACCAGCGATGACCGCATCGGCACTGGCGGAGTCGGCGGGGGTGTCGCCGGCCTGGAACGTAATGTCCAGCTTGAAGGTCACGCCGCGGAAATCGACGTCGGAACCGCCCTTGGCATTCGGATCGAACTTGCCACCGCCACCTGCTTCAGCGGTCACGTCATTACCCGATGCATCGGTGATCTTGTACTGGGTGCTGCTGACGAACGACAGGGTATAAGGCTGACCGCTGCGGAAATTCGCATCGAAGGTCGGACCTGAGCTCACCAGGCCGGGCGAAAGCGCTACACGACCGTCATCGACGGCGGGTGCGGTCATTGTGGTCGAACTACGTGCAGCATTGATCGCCTGCTGGAAAACGTCCCACCCAGTATCGTTCAGGCCCAGCGACATCGAATCGCCGATTTTCAGTTCCAACTGGGTCTGGTCGCCCTGGTAGCTGTAGGTGCCGTCACCATCGCGTACAAATGGCTGCGTGTTGTTGCTGGCGCCGGAGAAGATGTACTTGCCGTTGGCGTCCTTGCTGTTCATCAGGCTCAGCAATTGCTCTTCGGACTGTTTGAGCTCAGCGGCGATGGATTTGCGGTCATCGTCATTCAACGATCCGCCACCCGCCCGAATCGCCAACTCGCTGACTTTCTGCAGCACGTTGTTGATAGTGTCGAGCACGCCTTCTTCCTGCGCCTGAGCGGTATTCAAGGCGTTGATGTTGGTGGTGTACTGACCCAGCATGGCTTTTTGCTGTTCGAGTTGCAGCAGCCGCGCCGCGCCGACCGGATCATCTGCCGCGGTCTCGAGCTTCACACCACTGCTGGCCTGCTCCGCCGTCTTCATCACGTTGTTGAGGTTGCGCGAATAGTTGGCAGCCGTCGTGGCGTAATACTGTGCGGTAGAAATACGCATGTCCTACGGCTCCTTAAAGGGCATTGATCAGGGTGCTGAAAATTTCCTGCGCAGTCTTGATGATCTGCGAAGAGGCCGTGTAGTACTGCTGGTACTTGGTCAGGTTACCCGCCTCTTCGTCGAGGTCGACGCCCGATAGCGAGTCCCGCGCGTTGCGTGCACCGGTCACGATGGTGTCGGTGGCCGTGGCATCCAGCTGCCCCTGCTTGGTCAGGGAGCCGACGGCCGTCACCAGACCACCATACGCTTCGGTAAAACTCACGCCCGGGCTGGTGGCAGTGGCGCCGATCGTAGCCTTGGATTGCAGCCCCAGCAGCGCCTGAGCATTGCGGTTGTCGGTGCTGCTGGCTCCGGTCATGGCAATGTTGAAACTGTCGCCCGATGCCGGGCTGCCGCTGACCGTCATCGCCACCTTGAAGGTTTTGGCAGCGCCGCCGGCATCGGTGTAGGGCACCGAAATATTCATGTCGTTGTTCTGGCCAGGCACGATGCTCCCGGTGCCGATGCTGGTGCCCTTGGCGTCGAACACTTCATAGGCGGTGGCGCTAGTCATGAGCATGCGAACCGGCATCGATGCCTTGACCGCCGCCTGCACTTCCAGGCGCTGCACCGGGTCGTAGATGTCCAGGCTTGTGCTCAGGGTCGGCTGGCCGACAGCGCCGGTACCGTCATTTCCCGCAGCCTTGGTGGACGTCAGCGGAGCGGCCGTGGCCAGGGTCTTGGTGTCTGTCATGACCGTGGCCATGTCTGCGGCAGAGCTGCGGGTCGGGGTAATCTTGAAAGTGTCGCCGGCATTCACCGGGCCTGCATTGAGGCTCAGACTGAAGCCGTCGATGACCGGCGTCGGGGTCGCGCCCAAGGTGAAAGTGCCCATGTCGGTGTTATCCGACAGGCGCCGCACGCTGTAGCCCGTGGCGCTGGTGAAGGTCACCTGGTAATCGCTGGCTGCCAGCTTGCTGGTGTCCTGAATGGTAACGTTGAGGTTGCCGGACGCCGGGTCGTTGTTGGCATTGGCAATGCTGCGCTGACTGATGGCCGCGGCACTGTTGATGTTATTGAACAACGCTGCGCCGAAATTGCCGTTCTGATCCAGGCCCTGGCCCAATTGCTTGTTGACCTGATCGGCCACGACCATGGCTATACGCCCCAGGCCGTTGACTGCCGGGGTCAACACGTCATTGCGATAACGCAACAGCCCGCCCATCTCGCCACCGCTCATCACGTTGGTGATGTCGATCGACGAACCAGTACGGTCCATGATGACCGAGGAACGGGTCGGGTCGGCCGGGTCGGCCGCCACACGCAGCTTGTTGACGGTATCGCCCACCACCAATGGTTGACCGCTGCCCAGGTAGATATCCATGCGACCTTCGGTCTCGGTGACCTGGGTGCCCACCAGTTCATTGAGCTGGCGGATGGTTTCGTTACGCTGGTCCAACAGCTCGTTGGGCGTGCCCCCTGAACCACTGACATCACTGATTTTCTTGTTGTAGGCCGCCACGGTCGACGCCAGCTTGTTGACCTGTTCGGCCATCGAGCCCAGCTGATCGTTGATGTAGGTACCTTGCTGCTTCAATTGCTGGGAAATGGAATTGAAGCGGCCGCTCAAGCCTTGGGCATTGGTCAACAATGCCTGGCGCGCGGCGTTGTCGTTGGAGTTGCCCGCCAGCGTCTGCAAGGACGAGAAGAAAGCCTGCAGCGTTTTGGTAACACCGGTACCGCTGTCGGACAGCAATTTGTCCACCTGGGTGGCCTGCCCCAGGTAAGCCTGGGCATCACTGTTGAGCGAAGTCGAGGTCTGCAGCTGCGCGTCGAGGTAGCTGTTGTACACCCGACGCACGTCGGCCAGCGTGGTGCCGGTGCCGATGAACACATTGCCGTACTGAATGGAGCTTTTGCTGTTCTGCACGGTTTGTTGGCGCGAGTACCCGACTGTATCGACGTTGGAAATGTTGTTACCGGTAGTCACCAACGATGCGTGGCTAGCGGACAGACCCGACATTCCGATGTTGAGCAAACTCATGGTTCAGACCCTTAGTCTATAAAGGCGTGGTTGAAACGCCCGCCGCAGCGTAGTTCTGATAACTCGTCATCTGCCTGGCTATCTGCGAAATCTTGCTGGCGTAAGCCGGGTCGGTTGCGTAACCGGCCTTTTGCAGCTCGCGCACAAACTGTTCCGGGTTATCGGCCGACTTCACGACATCTTGATAGCGATTATTGGTTTGCAGCAGCGTGACAAGGTCATGGAAGCTGTCCTTGTAGGAGTCGTAGGAACGGAACTCGGCCGTCTCCTTGACCATCTCGCCGTTCCTGAATTCGCTGGTGATCGCCCGTGCCGAATCACCCTTCCAACTGCTGCCGGCCTTGATGCCGAACAGGTTGTAGCTGCTGCTGCCATCCTGGGCCCGCATGACCGATTTGCCCCAGCCGGTTTCCAGGGCGGCCTGGGCCACCAGGTAGCGCGGATCGACGCCAATGCGGTCGGCCGCTTCCTTGGCCATCGGCAGCATGGTGTTGACAAATTCGTCGGCGCTGCTGAAGGCTTTTTTCGCTGGCGCCAAGGGGATTTGCGCGATGGCGCGCCCGTGAATCTGCAGGGACCCGCTCTGTGCTGCCTGGGCATTGGCCAGCCAGTCGCCGTTGTACAAGGGGCCGGAACCGCTGCTTGCGACGCGCTCGGGCAATGGCGCCTTGTTGACCACCCCAGCATTGGTTGGCGTGGCGGAAGGCACCAGGCCCGCGAGCAAGCGATCGGCCAGTTTCGGCGGCAGCGCCAGCCGGCGCTGATTGATCAGCGCCATGTCATTGCGATGTGCGCCATCGCCGCTCGGTGCACTGACCGAACGTGAAGCCCACAATGGACGTTCGCCATTGACCCGCGACAGCGGCCCATGGAGCGCCGTCGTGCCGGCGGCCACCGGGGTTTGCGCAGCGGCTTTCGCGGCCTCCTGCTTGGCGGCGGACAGCGTTGCCGCTTCACCCGGCGCCAGCGGCTTGTTCTTTGACATCTGGCGCATCAGCACATCCGCCAGGCCGATACCGCCGCCCTCGCGGGACATCGAAACCGCCAGTTGCTGGTCGTACATTTCCTGGTACTGCTTGGCTTCGGCGGTGTTCATCGGGTTGTCCTTGCCCAACGATTCGGTGGCCGAGCGCATCGACTTGAGCATCTCGCCAAGGAACAGCGACTCGAACTCCTGCGCCACCTTGCGCATGTTGGCGTCGCTGTTCTTGTCGCCGACCTTGAGCTGGTTCAGCCGGTTCAGGTCGGAAAAAGCACCGGAATCGCTGCTGCTGACCCGACCGCTCTTGTTCATGTCCATGGTCGCCGTCCTCAGATCACGATCAGGTCGGCTTGCAAGGCGCCAGCCTGTTTCAGTGCTTCAAGAATCGCCATCAGGTCGCCCGGTGCCGCGCCGACCTGGTTCACCGCACGCACGATTTCGTCGAGTGTGGTGCCCGGGCCGAACTTGAACATCGGCTTGGCTTCCTGCTCGGCGTTGACCCGCGAGCGCGGCACGACGGCCGTCTGGCCATTGGACAGCGGACCTGGCTGGCTGACGATAGGGTCTTCGGTAATGGTCACGGTCAGGCTGCCGTGGGTAACGGCGGCCGGGGAAACCTTGACGTTCTGGCCAATCACGATGGTGCCGGTGCGCGAGTTGATGATGACCTTGGCCACCGCCTGGCCCGGATCGATCTCGAGGTTTTCCAGGATCGACAGATAGTCGACACGTTGGCTTGGGTCCAGCGGCGCGGTGACGCGCACCGATCCGCCGTCGATGGCCTGGGCCACGCCAGGGCCGAGCATGTCGTTGATCTTGTCGACGATGCGCTTGGCCGTGGTGAAGTCGGAACGGTTGAGGTTCAGGGTCAGGCTGTTGCCCTGGTTGAAACCGCTCGGCACGGCGCGCTCGACCGACGCGCCGCCGGGGATGCGACCGGCCGACGGCACGTTGACCGTGATCTTCGAGCCGTCGCGACCTTCGGCATCGAAACCGCCGACCACCAGGTTGCCCTGGGCCACCGCATAGACGTTGCCGTCGATGCCCTTGAGCGGCGTCAGCAGCAAGGTGCCGCCGCGCAGGCTCTTGGAGTTACCGATGGAGGCCACGGTGATGTCGATCTGCTGACCTGGCTTGGCGAAGGCCGGCAAGTCGGCACTGATCGAGACCGCCGCGACGTTCTTCAACTGCACGTTGCCCGAGCCCGGCGGCACTTTGATGCCGAACTGCGAGAGCATGTTGTTGAAGGTCTGCAAGGTGAACGGGGTTTGCGTCGTCTGGTCGCCAGTGCCGTTAAGGCCGACCACCAGGCCGTAACCGATCAACTGGTTGGAGCGCACGCCGGAAATACTGGCGATGTCCTTCAGGCGCTCGGCTTGAGCGTTGAAGGCCGCAGACATCAACAATGCGGCCACCATGAGGCTTTTGAAATGCAAGGTGACCACCTAGAAAGGGAACAGCGGGCTGAGGAAGAAACGGTCGAACCAGCCTGGCTGACTCGCATCGGCAAAGGAACCGGTGCCCGAGTAGGTGATGCGTGCATCGGCGACGCGGGTCGACGACACGGTGTTGTCGGTGGCAATGTCATCGGCGCGCACCAGGCCGGCAATCCGTACCAGTTCGTCACCGGTGTTGAGGGTCAGCCACTTCTCGCCGCGCACGGCGATGATGCCGTTGGGCAAGACGTCCGCCACCGTCACGGTGATGGAGCCGGTCAGGCTGTTGCCCTGCCCGGCCTTGCTGTCGCCCTTGGTCGCGCGGTCACCTTCATAGCTGGCGCTCAGGCTCAGGTCGCCATCGCCAAACGGGTTGTTGGTGGTTGCGCTGCTACCGAACAGCGAGGTCAGGCCGATGCCGGTCTTGCTGTTCTTGCCAATTTGCGAGTTGGCGTTTTTACTCGCCTGGGTCTTCTCGTTCAGGGTGATGGTGATGATGTCACCGACCCGGAATGCCTTGCGGTCGCTGTACAGGTTCTGCTCGAAACCGGCCTGGTAGATCGAACCGTTGTTGGCGGCAGCCGGCAACGGCGTGCGCGGCAACACCGGGGCGTAGTAAGGGTCATTGGGCTTGGGCGACACGGGCACGCAGCCTGCGAGCGCGGTAATCCCACTCAATGCCAGAACAGAGACGAAGCGTTTCATGACCCTACCTCACGGTGCTGCAGGCGGCCGCACGGCCGCCTCATAGACTTGATTACAGATTCTGCGTTACGAACGAGAGCATCTGGTCGGCGGTGGAGATCACCTTGGAGTTCATCTCGTAGGCGCGTTGGGTGGTGATCATGTTGACCATCTCTTCAACGGTGCTGACGTTGGAAGTTTCCAGGGTGTTCTGCAGCGTGGTGCCGAAACCGGCGAGGCCCGGGGTGCCAACTTGCGGCGCGCCACTGGCGGCGGTTTCCAGGAACAGGTTGTTGCCCACCGCCTGCAAGCCGGCCGGGTTGATGAAGTCGGCGGTCTGCAGGTTGCCGATCACCTGGGAAGCCGGGTTGCCGGCGACGGTGATGGACACGGTGCCGTCCTTGCCCACGGTGAAGGTCTGGGCGTCGTTCGGAATGACGATCGCCGGCTCCAGGGCAAAGCCGCTGGCGTTGACGATCTGGCCGTTGGAGTCCAGGTGGAAAGTACCATCACGGGTGTAGGACGTGGTGCCGTCCGGCTGCAGGATCTGGAAGAAGCCGCGACCGTCGATGGCCATGTCCAGGGGTTGCTCGGTGGTTTGCAGGCTGCCGGCGTTGAAGTTTTTCTGGGTGCCGACAATGCGCACACCGGTACCCAGTTGCAGGCCGGACGGCAGTTCGCTGTCCTGGGTCGACTGGGCGCCTGGCTGACGCTTGATCTGGTACAGCAAGTCCTGGAACTCGGCGCGGTCACGCTTGAAACCCGTGGTCGACACGTTGGCCAGGTTGTTGGAAATGGTGGTCAGGTTGGTGTCCTGGGCGGACAGGCCGGTTTTGGCAACCCATAGAGCCGGAAGCATTCGATTCTCCTCGTGCGCCTGTTTTACGGCGCGACGTTCTGGTAATTAGCTGATCTGCAAGACCCGAGCCATGGCCTGGTCGTCTTCTTTGGCGGTGTTCATCATCTTGATGTGCAGCTCGAACTGCTTCGACAGGGCCAGCACCTGGGTCATCTCGTCCACGGCATTGACGTTGCTCGACTCGAGGAAACCGGACACCAGCTTGACCCCGGCATCGGCTTGCGCAGGTGCACCGTCCTTGGTGTGGATCGAACCGTCCAGGCCCTTGGTCATGTTCTTGATGTCCGGGTTGACCAGCTTGATGCGATCGACTTCGGCCATGACGCGCGGGCCTTCGCCCATCGCCCGGATGCTGATGGTGCCGTCCTCGCCGACTTCGATCTGCTGCTCGGGCGGCACGGCAATCGGCCCGCCATTGCCGATCACCGGCATGCCGTTGCCAGCGCGCAGTACGCCCAAGGCGTCCACCACCAGGCTGCCGGTACGCACGTAGCTTTCGCCGCCATCGGGGTTCTGCACCGCCAGCCAGCCACTGCCCTGCACGGCGACATCCAGGTCGCGCCCGGTCTGTACCAGCGAGCCAGGGGTAAAGTCGGTGGCCGGGCGTTCGGACAAGGCAAACGCGCGCGCCGGAAAGCTGTCGCCGAACACCGGCATCGAGCGGGCCTGCTCCAGGTCTTTCTGGAAGCCGCTGGTAGAGATGTTCGCCAGGTTGTTGGCATGAGCCTTTTGCGCCAGTGCATTCTGGCTGGCACCGGTCATTGCCACATAAAGGTACTTGTCCACACGCTTTCCTCTGCCTGCCGGACGTTTGCCGCCCGATGCTGTACTGACGTGGCATAAGCAATTTGCAGACCAAGTTGTTTTTGGTGGCGCGAAGCCCGGCAAATAAAGGACTTGAGGGTATTTAGAGGGAAATCGGGGATTGTGTCAGAGACGAAAAACCGGCGGTGTCGTGCCGGTGGGTGGCAAGGCTTGGCCTTGGGCGATGGCCACCGCCGCCTTCGCGAGCAGGCTCGCTCCCACATTGGATCTGCGGCGCACTGAAGATCCCCTGTGGGAGCGAGCCTGCTCGCGAAGAGGCCTGCACTATCACCGCAAAAATCAGCTAAGACTCTGTCTTGCCCACCTCATAATCACGCAACTTATTGGCGATGGTGGTATGCGAAACCCCCAGCCTTTTACCCAATTGCCGACTGCTCGGATGCTCGGAATACAAACGCTCCAGCACCGCTTTCTCAAAGCGCCCGACAATCTCGTCCAGCCCGCCCTCCAGCGAAAAATCGCCAAGTGGCTGACGCACGCCATAATCCGGCAGACGAATATGCTCGGCCTTGACCATCCCGCCATCGCACAGGGAGACCGCCTGGAACAGCACGTTTTCCAACTGCCGTACGTTACCCGGCCAATGGTAATGGCTGAGCCGGTCCATGGCCGCGGGTGCCAACTTGGGCAGCGGGCAACCGATCTGCCGGCTGGCCTGATCGAGAAAGTGCTCCACCAGCGGCGTCAGGCCGTCGAGGCATTCGCGCAGCGGCGGGATGTGCAACGACAGCACGTTCAAACGGTGATACAGGTCCTGGCGAAACTCCCCCCGGGCACAGAGTTCGGACAGGTCGACCTGGGTCGCGCAAATCACCCGCACATCGAGGTAAACCTCCTCATCGCTGCCGACGCGACGGAAGCAGCCATCCTGCAGGAAACGCAGCAGTTTCACCTGCAACCGCGGGCTCATTTCCCCGACACCATCGAGAAACAACGTACCGCCGGCCGTCAATTCCAACAGGCCGAGCTTACCCTCGGCCCGGGCGCCCTCGAAGGCACCAGGGCCATAGCCGAACAACTCGGTCTCGGCCATGGACTCCGGCAGGCCGGCGCAATTGAGCGCCATCAGCGGCGATTGCCCACGCGGACTGGCCAGGTGGCAGGCGCGCGCCAACAGCTCTTTGCCGGTACCGGTTTCGCCTTCTATCAATAGCGGTGCATCGAGCGGAGCCATGCGCCGAGCTTCGCGCACCACCGCCGCCATCACCTTCGAGCTTTGAAAGATGCTGTCGAAGCCGCGCAACTCCTGCTTGCGCACGTTATATATGCGCTCGCCCACCCGGTCGGCACGGTGCAGGGTCAACACCGCCCCGGCCATGGCTTCGCTGTCGTCATGCTCCGATTGCAGGGGCGCGATGTCGGCCAGGAACACATCGCCCTTGACCTTGACCCGCAGCCCGTTGATCCGCGATTTGTTGGCGCGCACCAGCTCCGGCAAGTCGAAATCCTCGGCATAACGCGACAAGGGAATCCCCGGCACTTCATCCACCCGCACACCCAGCAACTGCGCCGCCGCGCGATTGGCCGCGACGATTGAGCCGCCCATATCGATCGACAGCACCGGAAACTCCAGCGCGCCGAGCAACGCATTGAGCTCCATGTGCCGACGCTCACTGGGCATCAGCCCTACCCGCTTGACGCCGAACACCCCGGCAATCGCTTCGAATTTCGGACGCAGCGCCTGGAACTGAATATTGATGAGGTTCGGACAGTGCAGGTAAATGGCATTGCCATGCTCGCCCCCCACTTCGCCCCGAGCGACGTTGATGCCGTACTCGACCAACAGGTTGAGAATGTCGCGCAGGATGCCGATGCGGTTCTGGCAGTGGACTTTGATACGCATATAGAGGCCTGGACAGTGATGAAGAGGCCCCTGGCAGGATTTTTTCTGCAGGAACGCTCACTTTGTCGTCAAGATTATGTGACAGGTGAAGGGCTTTTCCTACCCGCCAATCTCAACATCTGCGCGATGACGCTCAATACGTAACGAAAACTTTACGGTTTGACCGCGTTTTTCCCGCGCAGGACGCGTTTCGCCGGCTGCATCGATGCAATTGTTGGGGTATTCCTAGGTCCAAAGCAGTACATAACAAGAACGAATCCCCTAGCAGGAGAGCAGCATGAAGCAGACGCAATACGTGGCTCGTGAGCCCGATGCGCAAGGTTTTATCGACTACACCGCTGAAGAACACGCGGTGTGGAACACGCTGATCACTCGCCAACTGAAAGTGATCGAAGGGCGTGCGTGCCAGGAATACCTGGACGGCATCGAAAAACTCGGTCTGCCCCACGACCGCATTCCGCAACTGGGCGAGATCAACAAGGTCCTCGGTGAAACCACCGGCTGGCAAGTCGCCCGCGTTCCGGCGCTGATTCCCTTCCAGACCTTTTTTGAATTGCTCGCCAGCAAGCAGTTTCCAGTAGCCACCTTCATTCGAACCCGCGAAGAGCTGGATTACCTGCAAGAGCCGGACATTTTCCACGAGATTTTCGGCCACTGCCCTTTGCTGACCAACCCCTGGTTCGCTGAATTCACCCACACCTACGGCAAACTTGGGCTGCAGGCTTCCAAGGAAGAGCGCGTGTACCTGGCGCGCCTGTACTGGATGACCATCGAATTCGGTCTGCTCGACACCCCGCAAGGCCAGCGCATCTACGGTGGCGGCATCCTTTCTTCGCCCAAGGAAACCGTTTATTGCCTGTCGGATGAGCCTGAGCGCCAGGCATTCGATCCGCTGGAGTGCATGCGAACGCCTTACCGTATCGACATCCTGCAACCGCTGTATTTCGTGCTGCCGAACCTCAAGCGCCTGTTCGACCTGGCCCACGAAGACATCATGGGCATGGTCAAGCAAGCGATGCAGATGGGTCTGCACGCGCCAAAATTTCCGCCAAAACCAAAAGCCGCGTGATCCGCAGCTTTTAGCATCAAGTGAGCCTGTCCGGAACCGACGCTTTGCTTTAGCGTGGTGACATTGACGGCCGAATTCCAATAATACGATTTCAGGAACCCATCATGACCGCATTAACCCAAGCCCACTGCGAAGCCTGCCGCGCCGACGCCCCACAAGTCAGCGACGAAGAACTGCCGATCCTGATCAAGCAGATCCCCGACTGGAACATCGAAGTTCGCGACGGCATCATGCAGCTGGAAAAGGTTTTCCTGTTCAAGAACTTCAAGCACGCCCTGGCGTTCACCAACGCCGTCGGCGAAATCTCCGAGGCCGAAGGCCATCACCCTGGCCTGCTGACCGAGTGGGGCAAAGTCACCGTGACCTGGTGGAGCCACTCGATCAAGGGCCTGCACCGCAACGACTTCATCATGGCAGCGCGCACAGACGTTGTGGCCAAGGACGCCGAGGGCCGCAAATAATGCATTTTGACGCCATCGGCCGGGTGCCCGGCGACCCGATCCTCGGCCTGATGGAGGCCTATGCGCAGGACCCCAACCCGCGCAAATTCGATCTTGGCGTGGGTGTCTATAAAGACGCCCAGGGCCTGACCTCGATTCCCCAGGCCGTGAAACTCGCTGAGGCGCGACTGGTGGATCGCCAGACCACCAAGACCTACATCGGCGGTCATGGCGACGCGGCTTTTGGCAAAGTCATCAACGAGTTGGTGCTCGGCGCCGACTCGAAGTTGATCGCCGAACAGCGCGCCGGCGCCACCCAGACTCCGGGCGGCACCGGGGCGTTGCGCTTGAGCGCGGACTTCATCGCCCAGTGCCTGCCAGGCCGTGGGGTCTGGCTGAGCAATCCGACCTGGCCGATCCACGAAACCATTTTCGCCGCGGCCAAGGTCAAGGTCAGCCATTACCCGTACGTGGGCAGCGACAACCGTCTCGACGTCGATGCGATGCTTGCCGTGCTCAATGAAGCCCCCAAGGGCGACGTGGTGCTGCTGCACGCCTGCTGCCACAACCCGACCGGCTTCGATCTGTCCCATGATGACTGGCGCCGGGTGCTGGAGGTGGTGCGTCGGCGCGAGTTGCTGCCGCTGATCGATTTCGCCTACCAGGGCTTCGGCGATGGCCTGGAACAGGACGCGTGGTCGACTCGACTGTTTGTCGCCGAGCTGCCGGAAGTCCTGATCACCAGCTCCTGCTCGAAGAACTTCGGGCTGTACCGGGACCGCACCGGTGCGCTGATTGTCTGCGCGAAATCCGCGGAGAAGCTGACCGACATCCGCAGCCAACTGGCCAACATCGCCCGCAACCTGTGGTCGACGCCGCCCGATCACGGCGCTGCCGTGGTGGCGACCATCCTCGGCGACCCGGAACTGAAAAACCTCTGGGCCGACGAAGTGGAAACCATGCGCCTGCGCATTGCACAACTGCGCAGCGGTTTGCTCGAAGCGCTGGAGGCCCATGGTTTGCGTGAGCGCTTCGCGCACATCGGCGTGCAGCGCGGGATGTTTTCCTACACCGGGTTGTCACCTGAACAAGTGAAAGACCTGCGGGATAACCACAGCGTGTACATGGTCAGCTCGGGCAGGGCGAACGTGGCGGGGATCGATGCGTCGCGCCTGGATCTTCTGGCCGAAGCTATCGCAAAAGTCTGCAAATAACCCCTTGTGGGAGCGGGCTTGCTCGCGAAAGCGGAGTGTCAGTCGACATTAATGTGACTGACCCACCGCTTT
>NZ_JASCAE010000076.1:0-41924 GCF_029967975.1 Pseudomonas sp. V98_8 | reverse complement strand
GCTCTTGCTCTTGCTCTTGCTCTTGCTCTTGCTCTTGCTCTTGCTCTTGCTCTTGATATTAACTGTGCAAAACACTGTAGAAGTTATTACTCTGTGGCGTATACGCCACAAGATATCCATGCACAATTCAGATCAAAGGCTTTTGGGACTTTTTGCCCTGCCCCACTTCATTCACCAACTCGCCGGTAGGCAGTATTACTACTTCTAGGCATGCACCATGCCGATAGGCATTGGATACCGCTCTATACGTTAATAAAATAGAGGGGCAAAAAGCCACTTGCTCTTGCTCTTGCTCTTACTCTTGCTCTAAACCTTGCAGATATACCTTGTGGCGTTAGCCACGATTAATGACTGCAGGAAGGTTAGCGGTGACATAGTCGCAGGATATAAGTCAGTGCCAATGGGCACAGCTTCCCTTGCACAGTACTAAGCAAGATTAGGGGATGGGTTCACCCCATCTTCTCCCTGTGCTATGTACAGTTGTTATTTCGTGCCCTGAAGCACAGACAGGGGCATTACAAGAGGTAGCCTTAGGGGCCAGAGTGTCTTTGACGTTGCCGTCATCGTATATGCTCCGATCAGATAAAAAGCTTGCAAGGCTAATTTTCCTAGTTCCACCTACCACCTAAAGGCTAGAGGCGGAATTGATGCAGTCAAACAAGTAAGCACAACTCACAAAGCCGAGATAAATGCAACTATTTTTCCATGAATGTATTGACAATATGCACTTTACATGATACTATTTACTAGTAAATCGAGATACCCGCCAATACCTCTCGCAACACTAAAAACATCCCCGACTGCTACGACTCTGTTAGGACCACTCCTTTCCCGACCGAGTTGTTTTGCTCTGTTTCCGATCCAGACGCAGATGATCGGAAGTTGCATTTGAAAAGCTGTACCGGATAGTAGGCTTCGATTGGTTTAGCCAACTTCATGGTAATCCCTGGCCAGGGGTGCAGCGTAAACTGGCCGCCAATCCACAGATTTGCTTCGCAATGGAGCAATATTGCACTGACCCATAACAGTGCAACTAGGCAGTACCACTACCCCGTAATCTCATCCCGAGAGACGGGGTTTATTTTCCCGCAACAAACTCAACCAAACATACTATAGGTAACTAACATGGTTAATAAACGCCGACCGCTACGCCTTCACACCTGCTCGTCTTGCAGCCGCAACTTCTACAGCCGCTCTCCCCTTAGCCGCTTCTGCTCAGTGCAGTGTCAGGTACGAACCTGGAGAGCCAACAACAAAGCCACTCAGCAGGAACTAGAGCAGCAGTTCATCTCCCAGGAGCTTGAGAAACCTAGCCTCCCAGAACAAGGAGCTGCTTGATGGATAACAGCACATTGTGGCTCGAAGTAAGCAAGAGCAACGGAGCGATTTTATCTTACGTCCTGGAGCAACCAACCACTGCATCCGACAAGGTGGATTATGTCCAAGCGACTAAGGACGAATTGACGTACTTATCAGCCCTTGAGGATGCCGTGTTCGCCCCAGGCATGGTGGCAACTGTACGTGATCTACAAGAGCATAGAGCCCGCGTAAATGCGGCCATAAAGGCGAAGGCAACACCACCTACCAAGTCCGCTTCTAAGGCCCCAGAACAGCCCACCAAGGGCGATAGCAAGACTAGCAGCACCAACCCAAAGACAAATAACGAAAACGCCAAGGCAAGCCTTATAAGCGCCCTACGCAAGTACCGCTCACGCAAGTAAACCAAGGAAAACCGATATGAATATTACACCGCAATATAACTATGGCACTGACGTTGTCGAGTTCTTCAAACACGATGATGAAGCTTTACAGAACCTCATCGCACAGCGAGAGGTGGATTACTTTCGCCGTAGCGAATCCTTGCTCCACCCACAGATCGGGGTCCAGGTAAGTTGGTCTAGTGATCAGCCAATGGGTGTGGCTCTTAAGGACCTAACAGTATTATTGTTGAAAGGCTATAAAGTAGTAACAGCCTACTCCAAGCCTCTTGACTTCAACGTGCAACTTCGTAAGCCAGATTCTCTTATTGATTTTGATCTAATTGAAATCGCAGACCAGGCGAAGGCTGACTACGACGAAGAGCGACATGCCCGGAATGTGGAAGAAACGAAGCGCCAGATTGCTTTTACTGTAGCTCGGGAGATGCGGGAAGCAGAGGCAACAGCAGCCAAAGCTGCAGCAGATAGGTTGGCTGCTATCCAGGATGTCGCGCTGGCTGAACTGCTACAAGCGTACGCGCAACCAGCCAAGCCTAAGACCAAGAAGGGGGAAGAGGTCGTAGCGTGAGCCAAGAGAATCCCACAAGGCTGCTGGGTGTGAACTTCACGGACGATGAGTTCCACCTACTTAACGGCCACGCTCGCAAGCACAAGATGCCCCTTCGTGACTTCGTAGAATACATGATCCGCTTCTACATCAACTCAATGCAAAAGCAACAACCGGTCAAGGTGAAGTAATCGAGTATCTATTCCTCCTAGTTGGCCCAGCAACATCTAAAGGCACTTTGTGGCACGTCAAAGCCCCTATTTTCGGGGGCTCAGCCGTGAAAGGATCAAACAAAGCTCCCTCGACACGCGGTTCCCGCAGTCATGGCAGATTTCCTCACACGGGAGCGATCACAGCCTCACGATTCGCCGGATCGGCCTGCACTACACCCTAGCGGACTACGCCACTCAACAGCTTGCACCACACCCGGCGACCTACACGCCACTTACACAGTCGTTACACACCACCTGATCGGTTACCACGGCATGGCCAGTGGCGGCAGTCCGACCAGGGCGAGTCACCAGGCACCAGAGCGGCGGCACGAACCCGCTCACTTGGTTGGTCAGCCAAGGGCGAACCTACCATTTATCTATAGCTATCCGAGATGGCGATAAATAGGCGTGCGATCATATCAATCACCAATTGATTGGTAGTTAAACGATAGGTTATCATTAGACTATTGCGAATCATGACAAAGGATAAAAACCATGATCAAGGCCCATCTCTACCTTCGTGCTTCGACTAACTATCAGGACGCAGAGCGAGCTAAACAGTCCCTGCTGGACTTTGCCCAGGGCAAGAGCCTGCAAGTGGCAGGGATCTATTCAGAGAACATCAGCGGCACCAAGCTGGAGCGTCCTGAGTTGTCTCGCCTGCTGGCCTTGGCCTCGGCTGGTGATTTGCTGCTGGTGGAGTCGGTAGACCGCCTATCTCGCCTGACGATGGCTGAGTGGGATTCTCTGAAATCCACGATCAAATCTAAGGGGCTGCGTCTGGTTGTTGCTGATATGCCGACCACTCACGAGATGCTTACTCTGAAAGATGATGGTGACATTGGCACCCGCATAATGCGGGTTATCAATGAGATGCTAGTGGATCTCATGGCGACGATGGCCCGCCTAGATCAAGAGAAGCGGGTAGAGCGTATCAAGCAGGGATTAGATAGTAAGCGTGCCCGTGGTGAGAAGGTCGGGGGCAAGGGCCGCAACCAGAAGAAGTGGGATCAGGTAGCCGACCTGCTCAAACGTAACGGTAACACTATGGAAGAGATAGCAAAGCTGGCTGATGTGGGTATCGCCACTGTGTACCGGATCAAGAAGGAAATAGCTCTGTAAGCTCCCTTGAGGCGATTGCAGCGATTTTAGGCTGACATCCTTTTATCCCGTGGATATTCTAGATTTCTACCGCCTATGCGGCCCTCGGGAGCTTATACGGATTAAGCAGCCCGCCACACTAAGCAGAGTTTCACCAATCGCCAGATACGGCCTGTGATATTCCCGGCAAGGATTCACGACCAGAAGTTGCACAGGACAAGCTGCCGAAAAAAATTTTCAAGGTATCAGCGGATTCCAAAAAGCAGCTTACGACCGATAGAGAACGGCAAAAACAGCCCGTCAGATGTGCCTATAAAACCAGCCAGAACCGATTCAGAAGTCGCTCTGCTGACGATTCAATCTTATGATCGAAAGGCCAGCGAGATTTGTACGATCGTGGAAGGCCAGGAGCCAGAGCGGCTTGCCTAAGCTTTGAGAGTGCTAGCAAGGTCGATCTTCACCCTCGCGTTAATATTGAAGAATGTTTATGCGAATTAAGCGATTAGCGGCGACTCCTGCAGTAGACAATAACGATCGAGGGATCGAAACATGGATGTTAATGGGATAATGGAAAATAAAGTTGGCAAAGGACTGTCTTTTGCCAAACGAATCTACCTGCCACGCGTTATTGGCCTGGGGATTGGCATGCTGAGCGTACTGGCCGCCATTGCGCCGCTGGGACTGCCGGGATGGGTATGGGTACTGTTGCTTTTCAACGGCTTGGTTTGGCCGCATCTGGCTTATCAATTGGCCGCCCGTGCTAATGAGCCGTACCAGGCAGAGCGCCGCAACCTGCTCTACGACTCAGTTATGGGCGGGTTCTGGACCGCGACCATGCAGTTCAATCCGTTGCCTGCCGTTACCATCCTTTCGATGATGACGATGAACAACGTAGCTGCAGGTGGCCAGCGTTTATTCGTACAAGGCGCGTTGGCCCAAGTTGTCGGAATTCTGCTTGCGATATCACTGTTCGGCCCGCAGGTGCAACTTACCGTAAGCCCCCTACAGATTTACGCCTGCTTGCCGATGCTGACGTTCTACCCATTAGCACTGGGCTGGGTCTGTTATTGCCTGGCCATTAAGCTCGCCGACCACAAACGCCGTCTTAGCGCCCTGAGCTGTACCGATAGCCTCACCGGCCTGCTAAATCATGGGGCGTGGAAGGATTTGCTTTACCTGCAGTTTTTCACCTGCCGGCAGGAGAGCCTCGAAACGGTGATCGCGATTATTGATGTCGATCACTTCAAACAGATCAACGACACTTACGGCCATCTCGTTGGCGACAGCGTGCTACGCCAGCTGAGCGCCGAACTGAAGAAAAACCTTCGCAAAGGTGACATAGCCGGTCGCTGTGGAGGAGACGAGTTCTGTGTGATCCTGCCCAACAGCCCACTGAGCCAGGCCGGCGAAATTATGGAGAGACTACGAGGGGCAATGGGCAACTACCGCAATGAGCAACTGCCTGAGCTGCGAGTCAGCGTGAGTATCGGCTTGGCATCGTGGTGCAGTGCAATGAACGATGCCGCAGATTGGCTCAACGAAGCCGACAAGGCGCTGTATGCGGCCAAGAACAGTGGCCGCGACAAGATCCATTTCACCTTAGGCGACATCGTCAACACACCTTGAATCATCCTTCACCGGCATGGCGGCAGCGGTGCCCTTCTGCGAGTATCAACAGCCAGGCCCTGAGGTCACCAAGGAGCTACCTAAACTGACCATCTAGCGAATCAAAGCACCCACCTGTCGATTCCAATTCCGAAAGGCTTGATGTACTGGCCATATGCCGCTAAACCTTGTAGCGACGATCAGCATTTAGGTGATGAAATGGTATCGAGATTCGTTGTTGTTCCTGGGATACCAAAGGAAACGGGATCAGTACGTAATGGCTCCCGCTTTTACTCCACCATGGCGCCGTGCGGATACAACATCTACGACAACAAGGAAAAGACTCGACTACCCGAGTCATTCCCAACACGAATGGAAGCTGAGGCTGAGTGCGAAGCGAAAAACTCAGAGCAGCTATTCCACTCAATGTCCTGACTGCCGCACCAGAGACGATTTCAGAACTATTTAAGTCTTGCCCAAGAGTTTCTGGAACCTTACCCGTTAGCAGCTACTCACTCTAGTAGGCCGTATGTCTGAAAAGGTGGATTATGACGGCGAGCGAGGATCTGATTGATTGGAACGGCCGCTGGAAAATCACTAACGGCGTCGTGTCTTGCCGATCCTGCCAAGCACAGCAGAAAGAAATTGATCGTAGTGAAGCGTTCGTCCATTCCTCAGCTTGTGGCTACTCGGGACAAAGGCGTAACCCGTGGGATGACTTGGACGCGATCTGCAAAAAGTTCGGTGGAACCAGCTAGACCTTCATCAGTAAGCAACGCTCTATGACTGGCATTGCAGTGACAGCTTTGGATCGTTTTCAGCCGGTTGCCACAGACAGAAAACGGCCAGAAGCGGTCAATCACATGCACCAGAATACGTCACTACAGGCTTACGATTCGGTGAAGCGCTGATATAGGACTTTCAGCGCCTTTTGATACTCATCTCCAGTAAATCTGTACCTGATTTTACCGATAGCATCCGCCGCATCAATTACCGCTTGTGCGTCGTCTTGATCATTCTTCGCCGCCCACTCTCTCGCTGCCCTGATGACGGACACTTCAGTAATTTCCATGATTGTACTCGGCATAATTTTTAAGTCTGACGTTGCTACCTGCCGAACAGTTCAGCAGAAAAATTCCGCTGATGCGCTAACCGAAAATTGACCGTTGTGGACGTACGAGACTGTAAGAAAAGCTAAGGATTCAAAAGCGGTATTTTCACCACGAACTCGCTTCCCTTGCCTTCCCCCGCACTCATGCCAGTTACTGTTCCGCCATGGGCTTCAACCAACTCGCGCACCACCGTCAGACCAATACCCAAGCCTGCGCCATTGAAACCCACCGCGTGAACATCCTGGACAAACGGCTCAAAGATGAAGGGCAGTGCCTTGGGGGTGATACCAATGCCGGAATCCCGGATGCAAATTTGCAGCAGATTGGCTTCAACAGAAACTGCAAGTGCGACCGTGCCGCCCTTCGGCGTGTACTTGGCCGCGTTACCCAGCAGGTTACCGAGAATTTGCGTCAGCCGCACAGGATCGCCGTTCACCGCTAAACGAGATTCCAAGAGTTCTGAGCTAAAATTTAAGCCGTGAGCGAGCATGACCGGGGTACAGATTTCAATTGCCTCATTAATGATGTCAGCCATGTAGGCAACTTGGCAATTGAGGCGAAATTTTCCGGTGGTAGCGCGAGCAATGTCGAGTAAATCTTCCACCAATCGGGACATCTGCTGCACTTGGCCTTCAATCAATAGCTGCATGCGTGGCAATTCTTCGCGAGGAACCCTTACTAGCCGGCCAGCAATCATGCTTATGGGCGTCAGTGGATTTCGCAGTTCGTGGGCCACTTTAGAGAGGACGTTGCGCTGCTGCTCCAGTGCCTGCTCAGCTGCAACTTGTAAATCTTGGGCGCTAAGCGCTGCTATCACCAATTGCTCGTTGGCTTCACGCATCTCCAAGTACAGATGCTGTTCTGCCTGGGCGTTTTTCTGATCTTCAACATCCGACTGCGCCGATAAAATTGCCAGCACCAACTGTTGATTGGCCTCAATGAGTTGCTCGACTTGTACGCTATCAACAAGCTGGTTGCTAGCGTGGCTGAGTTCCTTATGCAACGCCGCGAGTACCGCACGAGCCGCGACCGTTTTTCGGCCAAGGAGGAACAGTTCGCGTGCAGCAGTGGCTACAGCCTGCTCATTCTTGCCGTTGGCCTCACTCATTGTTTTTCGCTCATCCGTCGACGTTGCTCAAACGCTGCCTTGTCGGTCGCCCACCGAGCAAACCTTCTTGCTCCGGCAGCATGTCGCCGATGTGCAGCCCGTTATCGTCTATAGAGTACTGACGTAACTCGTCAGAGTGCGCACTGGCTCGGACCTTGACCACGGCCATGATCCGCAGCAACCGGCTCTCCACTTCAATATAGCGCTGGACGATGATCGCATCGGTCAAAAAAGCCGTCCCGTAAGGGCTGAAACGCAGATCGGTGTAACGATCTTCCAGTTCCGACGTCATCAACACACTGACCCCTGAATGGGTCAACGCTGTGACCATACGCGACAGCGACTCACGGAAGTCCTCACGGAAGGTCGGCGCCACCGCCAGTTCGAAGCCGGACAGCGAATCAATAACCACACGGGTGGCTTTCAAGCGGGTAATCTCGCCAAGCAGCATTTGGACAATCTCGTCAATCGACAGATCGGGAGCGCGACTGTCTACCAGGCCGACCTTACCACTGCGAATCAAATCCGACAGGGTGGCATTCTGCGAGTGATTGGGTCGTTGCTCGAACACCGCGATCACGCCGGTTTCGCCATTCCGCGCCCCTTCGGCGAGGAACGTCGCGGCCAAAATGCTTTTGCCGGACCCCGACGGCCCGGCCACCAGCAACGAATACCCCCGAGGCAGGCCGCCGCCGAGCATTTCGTCAAGCTGCGCTACCCCCATCTTCAGGCGATTGATCGGCAACGCCTGCGGTAATTCCGCTGGGCTGAGTACTACGGGTGCAAACACCTTGATCCCGGGCGTCGCGATGCGGAAGGTGTGCAGGCCCGGCAGCGTCGGTTGACCGCGCATCTTCATGATTTCCAGTTTGCGCACCATCGAGTTGCGTTGAACGCTCTGACGCAGCCAGATCAGTCCATCGGCCACTGTGAAAATTGGGTTTGTATCGGTTTCCGTGAAGTACTCGCCGATTAGGAAGGTCGTCGCCTGCCAGGTTGTCATCAACATCCCCAACTGCTGAACGAACTGCGGCAGGTTGTTGTTGGGGTTGTCCTGGGTCTGGCTGGCCAGCACCACAGAGCGGAACGAATCGACGAATACCAGCGCCGGCGAGTGCGTTTCGACCTCGCTGACGATGCGCCGCAAAACCTCATCTAGGTCCCCGGCCAGGGTGTCGTCGGCCAGGTTGATATAGCGGATCGAGTGGTTGATCGCCTCGCTGTCGAAGAAGTCGAATTGCTGCTGATAGCGCAGCATCTTCAGTGGCGGTTCACCGAGCACGGTAAAGAACAGCGCCGGGCGTTCGGGCGTCGCAAGGTTGAACATTATCTGATGTGCCAGTGTGGTCTTGCCGCAACCGGGCGGGCCGGCGATCAGATTGAACGAAAATTCCGGCAATCCTCCGCCTAGCACCTCGTCCAGTCCTGGCACGCCGGTGGCCAGGCGGTTGATAGTCACTTTGGTGCTCATGGCGAATTTTCCTGCAAGGGGGAGTCGCTCAAAGAAGGTTCCCACACGCCACTCAGCAAACGTGCGGTGAGCGAGGGTCCGATCAGCGTGGTCAGAAGCTCGTAGAGGGTGGTCAGCAACACTTCACCGAAAAACAGCGCATCGATGTCAGTCTGCTCGACGATTACGGATTTGAGGGCAATCAGGTCCATCGCGGCCGGCAGACTTTCATAGGTGCCGGCGAGGCGCGGATGGGCAGAGGCGCACAAATGCAAACTGCGCCGGTAAAGTGCGACAAACCCATGCTGGCCAATAATCGGCGTCAGGGCTGCGTCCATAGCCTGCAATATCGCAGCAATCGCTTCGGCGATGCTTGCAGTGTCAGCATTGGGACCAATACGGTGCGCCAGAGAAGCTACGATCCGGCGGCTCTCTTCGCTAAGCGTGGACATGGCTGGCTGATTTTGATGAGCAGAGTCTGATAGTACACCCTATAGCGAGCTATCTAGGTCTCATCTGGCGCAGGATTATCATTTCGGTCATTTGAGTCGCGGAATGGGCCTTTTGCAGAACAATCTGATTGGCTGCTTTGGGTCGTTTTCTGCCCGTCGCGAGGAGCAGAAAACGGCTAGGAGCCGCGGTCAGGATTGATCTCGGCTGGGTTGGTGACGGTGTCACCGTCACGAGCGAAAATAGGGGCCAGTCAGGCGCCGCCCTCCGCGACCGGGTACGGCAGCTTGTTGATTTTTCTCAAAGTTAGAGGCTCCAGATATCGTTTAATATCTGAGACGAACCAGAGAGCGGTGTCTGTAATGCTAGAAGTTGGCGCGTATACGCTGACGTGTCCAAATTGCGGCGCTGATCTTCAGCCTGCCGTGCATCGGTTCGCCTCGTTTAAAGATTTACTCAGATTGAAGTGTTTCGAGTGCGGACTGGATGTCACTGGCGACGAGATTCTTCAACTTTATGACTCTCTTGAGTATCAGCTCAGGCAATTCAGACCAAGGAAATAGGCACATCATGTATTACTGCTACCTGCATCAATCCCCGCCTTAGCGAGCTCATGGACCTGTCGCGACCATTTTTCAGTGACGACAATTTCAGGTCGCGACACATAGCTGCCACTAGCGAAAGGCAGCGATGGATCGTCTTCTGCCGTTGATCCAAAGGAGGCTTGCTGGTCGAATCGGTCCACAGAACTGGTCAGATCAATCGCAAGCAAGGCCCCTGAGCAATCACCCACCCAGCCCCAGCCAGCGGCAACATGATCTAGGCTTCCCGCATCATCACTCAAGGACGATACCTATGTCAGATAACCAAGATGCGAAGATCGCAACAGCGGATGCCCTGACGTTGCTCCTGCACAACCAGCACGCCATATGTGCGGCCATTGAAGAGATGACGAAGTGGCTAGCTGAGAATGGAATGGGGCTTGCCGCCGCCAACGCAATGGCGGCTATGGAAACGCTGGACACCAATGCTCAATGCATCACAGACGCCATCATGCGGATACGCCAGTCGTAGCCCCTCGCCTTCTAACAGAGCAAAGCGCTGGGCCTGATCTACTTTCCGCCAGCGAGTCTTGATCCCATCTAGAACTGCACCATTTTTGTGGTGGAGGTGGACTGAGTCCAGTGGAAAGCGGTTTGGTTAACCTTGGATGGGAATCTCGATAGCCATCTTGGTCGTACCTTTGAGGAATTCACGGTCCTCACAAATTATGTCGAAGCCGATGTATTCAATGCCCACCATTTGCTCGATAAGTTCCGATTGCGTCCGAACGTCTGTAACAACCGTGGCAGCACCCGTCCCTTGCAAGGCGGCTCGGAACCTTTCGTATCCGGTGTAAGCGCCATAACCATTCTTGGCGTTCAACTGTCCGCAGATATGCTGTTGTTGCCAATCAAGCCTCAAGTCTTTGAACAACACTGCGTCAGGGTCTTTGTACCTTGCAGCAATGCTCTTTTTTTGCCGCATTCGCCACCGTCAGTAAGCGTTGTTCTTCTGAGTCTTGGCATCCTGCGAGTGCTAGCAGGCAGGCAGAGATAGCGAAAACCGTTTTCATAGTCGCGTTCCGATGCGAGTTAAAGGCGGCATCCTACCGCGCGCTATGGCTGCTTGCCATCACTCCACACCCTTAATGTAGAGGAAGAGTTTCACCCCAGGAACGGACGCTTACGGCGTTCACATTGCCCAGTGTGAACGAACCCGTTATTTTGTGAACGTTCTGCATAAATCCTGGACAACAAAAAAGGGCCCACCTTTCGGTGAGCCCTTCCAGACCGCCCAGCAGAGCGGATTTTGTTTGGTAGGCGCGATTGGACTCGAACCAACGACCCCCACCATGTCAAGGTGGTGCTCTAACCAACTGAGCTACGTGCCTGCTGTGAGGCGGCATTCTACGGAATTCCGGGAGGGTGTCAACACCTTTTTTCGAGCTAACCCTATGAATATGCAAAATATTTAATTTTGCTGCGGCGAAGAAGATTTTCCGGTGGCTGGCGGCGGTTTTTCAACTCGGGTAGGATCGACGCAATCGTTAAATTTATTAAACAGAGGCTACAGGATGGCGAACACCCCTTACCCAGAGTCCTATTACGCCGCATCGGCCAATGCGGTGCCGCCGCGCCCGTCTTTGCAAGGCGAGGTCGAGACTGATGTCTGCGTGATCGGCGCCGGTTACACCGGACTGTCCTCGGCGTTGTTCCTACTGGAGCACGGTTTTCGGGTGACGGTGCTGGAAGCGGCCAAGGTGGGTTTCGGTGCGTCGGGGCGCAACGGTGGGCAAATCGTTAACAGCTACAGCCGCGATATCGATGTGATCGAGCGCAGTGTCGGCCCCCGGCAGGCCCAGATGCTGGGGCAGATGGCGTTCGAAGGTGGGCGGATCATTCGTGATCGGGTGGCCAGGTACAACATCCAATGCGATTTGAAGGACGGCGGCGTGTTTGCCGCCATCACCGCCAAACAGATGGGCCACCTGGAATCCCAGAAGCGTTTGTGGGAACGATTCGGGCACACGCAGTTGGAGTTGCTCGACCAGCGCCGCATTCGCGAGGTCGTGGCGTGCGATCAATACATCGGTGGCATGCTCGATATGAGTGGCGGGCACATCCATCCGCTCAACCTGGCGCTGGGCGAAGCGGCGGCCGTGGAGTCGTTGGGCGGCACCATTCATGAGCAGTCGCCGGCAGTGCGCATCGAACGCGGAGCCAGCCCGGTCGTCCACACGCCGCAGGGCAAAGTCAGGGCCAAGTTCATTATCGTGGCGGGCAACGCCTACCTGGGCAACCTGGTTCCGGAGCTGGCGGCCAAATCGATGCCTTGCGGCACCCAGGTGATTACCACCGAGCCCTTGGGCGAAGAGTTGGCGAAAAGCCTGCTGCCCCAGGACTATTGCGTCGAAGACTGCAACTACCTGCTCGACTATTACCGCCTCAGCGGCGACAAGCGCCTGATTTTCGGCGGCGGCGTGGTGTATGGCGCACGGGACCCGGCGAACATCGAAGCAATCATACGTCCGAAGATGCTCAAGGCGTTCCCGCAGCTCAAGGATGTGAAAATCGACTACGCCTGGACCGGAAATTTCCTGCTCACCCTGTCGCGTCTTCCTCAGGTCGGAAGACTGGGCGACAACATTTATTACTCCCAGGGCTGCAGCGGCCACGGCGTCACCTACACGCACCTGGCGGGCAAGGTCCTGGCCGAGGCATTGCGCGGTCAGGCGGAACGTTTCGACGCCTTTGCCGACCTGCCCCACTATCCGTTCCCGGGGGGACAACTGTTGCGCACCCCGTTTGCTGCGCTGGGTGCGTGGTACTACGGATTGCGCGACAAACTCGGGTTCTGATGCGCCCAAAAAAAATGCCCGTATCTGCTGATACGGGCATTTTTTATCTGCTCACAAAGCCGTTACCCAGCGATGGCGCGGTCCGCCGACAGTTTGCCAGCCCCTTCGATCAGCACCGCGATGCTGCCACCGAGCAACGCCAGGGCGAATTCATAGCCGTTGTTGGCCATGAACAGGCCGTTGCTGATATGAACCGTAAAGATCGCCACCAGTGAAAGGAAGGTCAGGCCCAATGCTGCCGGACGTACCAGCAAGCCGATGATCAATGCCAGGCCGCCGAAGAACTCGGTACCGCCCGCCAGCGTCGCCATCAGGTAGCCCGGTGTCAGGCCGATGCTTTCCATGTACTGCGCGGTGCCCGCCAGGCCATAGCCACCCAATGCCCCGAAGAGTTTTTGCGAACCGTGGGCGGCGAAGATGATGCCGACGACAATCCGCAAAACGGTCAGGCCGTAGCCAGCGCGGGTAAACAGTACCTTGTTGATCAGTGTGCTCATGCTGTGTCATCCCTAAAGAGTGTGTGTTGGTTGGCCGCTATATTAATCAGTAAATCTCATGTTAAAAGCGCAAAAAATCCGCCATAACAATCAGTTTATTCGATCATTTACGAAGGGCAACTTTTTGCCCCTGGGGCTCCAACGACTCCCGCTCCCGATCGAACGCCAGGTAATACTTGTTCACGCTATTAACATAGCTGACAGGTCCCATTCCCACCTGCTCCATGGCGATGCGCTCCACCTGGAAAAACCACTGGTTGGGGTTCAACCCGCGACGCCTGGCTTCCGCGCGCATCCCTTGCACCCGCTCCGGGCCGATGTTGTAGGCCGCCAGCACAAAGGCCATGCGCTCGCGCTCATTGAGCTTGGGACTGGCAAAGAACTTGCGGCGGATCATCGCCAGGTACTTGGCCCCGGCCTGCACATTGGCATCGAGTTCATGGATGTTGCTGACGCCCACCCGCTGCGCCGCTGACGGTGTGATCTGCATCAGGCCGGTTGGCGCACCGCCACTGCGTGCCGAAGGCTGCAGGCCGGACTCCTTGAACGCCAGCGCCGCCAGGTTCAGCCAGTCCATGTCCTGGGCGCTTGCATGTTTCTGCAACACCGGCCGCAGCTTTTCCAGGCGCTGGCGGTCAGCCTTGGCCAGGGGATAGTGGACCTGGTACTGGCGTCGATAGATCCGCAGGAACGCGGCATCCTGGTCCGACGGCTTTTTATAGCCTGCCAGGAAACGATCGATGCTGGCGCGCAGCATTGACGCATCGCGGCGCACGAACCAGAACTCTTCGCCTGGCTCGCTGATGAGCACCTGGCGATCGACCCGCAATTTCGGCAGGATCTTGCCCCAGCGCTCGGCGATTGGTTGCTCGACGATGGTCAGGTGAAATATCCCGCCCTGGACCATCTCCAGCACATCCTCGACCGCCAGGCTCGGGTCGACCCACTCGATCTTGACCGGCGGCAATTTGTGCAGCGCCAACTTCTGATTGATCTGGTTGATGGCGTCACCGGCGGCGCTGCCGTTGGGCAACGCCAGGGTTTTACCCGACAGTTGTTCAAGACGGGTATAGCGACGTTCGCCCTTGATCCCCACCAGCACCAACGGGATGTTACTGGCCACCGGCTCACTGCTGCTGACGGCGAAGCCTGGCTGCAAGTCCAGCAACTCGCCGGGAGCCACAAGGTCGCCCTCCCCACGCTGCAATGCGCCGAGCAGTTGATCCTTGGCTCTGGGAATGATCTTGAGGGTGATTTCCTGGCCGTCGCGGGCGTGACCGTTGAGGTATTGCTCGAAAGCACGCAAGCGATGGTATTCGACGCCGATGGCCTGGCCCTGGACTTCGCCGGAGCTGTTACGGCTCTGGTTGACCAGCACGCGCAGCACACGGCTGCTGCGGATGTCCGTCAGGTCACGCACCTTGGTCGCCGGTACGGCTTGCAGCGGCCCGGGCAGACGCGCAACCGCCGACATCGGCAGCAGCAGCGAGCAACACAGCAGTAGCAAAACCGAGGGACGAATCATCCACTCTCCGCAAAGAATTCAGGTCGACTGCATGAATGGCTTCACGCAATCAAGCGACAGAAACAGAGCGCCCTGAAGCGCTGGCAACGCGCGAAAGACTGGCTTAATGATGGCAGTGCCACCACCCAGACTTCTTCGCGGCATTAAGAGACAGCGATAACCTGTTGTAGTTCTTGGCTTTTCTTATAAATCCCGGGCTCTGGTATGCTTTGCGGCCCTGGGCCCGAGGTAGCACCATGCAACTCATCGATATCGGCGTCAACCTGACCAACCCCAGTTTTGCCGACAAGCACCAGGCTGTACTGGACCGCGCCTATGCCGCCGGGGTCTGCCAATTGGTGCTCACCGGCACCAGTGTCGAGGGCAGTGAGCAGGCACTGGAGTTGTGCCTGCAACTGGACGAAACAGCGCAACGGCTGTTCGCCACCGCCGGCGTTCATCCCCACGCGGCCAGCGACTGGAATGCCGACAGCGCGCGTCGCCTGCGCAGCCTGCTGAAGGAAGCGAACATCGTGGCGATCGGTGAATGCGGCCTGGATTTCAACCGCGATTTTTCACCGCGCGCACAACAGGAGAAAGTCCTCGAAGAACACCTGGCGCTGGCGGTAGAACTGCAAATGCCAGTGTTCCTGCACGAACGCGATGCGAGCCAGCGGCTGCTGGAGATCCTGCGCGACTACCGCGATCAATTGCCGGCCGCCGTGGTGCATTGCTTCACCGGCGAAAAGAAAGCCCTGTTCAGTTACCTGGACATGGATTTGCACATCGGCATCACCGGCTGGATTTGCGATGAGCGCCGGGGTACGCATTTGCACCCGCTGGTCAAGGAGATCACGCGTGGGCGGTTGATGCTGGAGAGCGATGCGCCATACCTGTTACCGCGCAGTCTTCGCCCCAAACCGAAAAACGGTCGCAACGAGCCGGCGTATTTGACGGAAGTCTTGCGTGAGGTGGCCTTGCACCGCGGGGAAAGCCAGGAAGACCTGGCCGCCCACAGTACGGCGTGCGCGCGGGCGTTCTACGGGCTGCCCAGCGTGGATTGAGTGCGGGCCCGAACCGGGCCCGCTTCAGATGCCGTCCTAGTGACTGCTGCGCAACATTTCCTTGGGCACGTACTTGCCGATCTCGAACTTGCCGATGGCCGCGCGGTGCACTTCATCCGGACCATCCGCCAGGCGCAGGGTGCGTTGCATGGCATACATATAGGCCAGCGGGAAATCGTTGGACACCCCTGCCCCGCCATGGATCTGGATAGCCCGGTCGATCACGCGCAACGCCACGTTTGGCGCCACTACTTTGATCTGCGCGATTTCACTCTTCGCCACTTTGTTGCCGACGGTGTCCATCATGTACGCCGCCTTGAGCGTCAGCAGGCGAGCCATGTCGATCTCCATCCGCGAATCGGCGATCTTGTCGATGTTGCCGCCAAGGCGCGCCAGGGGTTTGCCGAACGCGGTACGGTTCACCGAGCGTTTGCACATCAGCTCCAGCGCACGCTCCGCCATGCCGATAGAACGCATGCAGTGGTGAATCCGGCCCGGGCCAAGACGACCCTGGGCAATTTCGAAGCCGCGCCCTTCACCCAACAGGACGTTTTCGTACGGCACCCGG
The DNA here is from genome assembly GCF_029967975.1 of Pseudomonas sp. V98_8. Classification (NCBI taxonomy): domain Bacteria; kingdom Pseudomonadati; phylum Pseudomonadota; class Gammaproteobacteria; order Pseudomonadales; family Pseudomonadaceae; genus Pseudomonas; species Pseudomonas sp. V98_8. Next base: position 25,588 of record NZ_JASCAE010000076.1, on the reverse strand, counting down.
ACATTTTCAAACAGCACTTCAGCATGGCCGTGAGGTGCATCGTCATAGCCGAACACGGGCAACGGACGCACGATCTTCACGCCAGGGGTGTCCACCGGAACCAGAATCATCGAGTGCTGCGCATGGCGCGGTGCGTCGGGGTTGCTCAGGCCCATGAAGATCAGGATCTTGCAACGCGGATCGCACGCGCCGGAGGTCCACCATTTCTTGCCGTTGATGACCCATTCGTCACCCTGGCGCTCGGCACGGGCGGCCATGTTGGTGGCGTCGGAGGACGCAACGTCTGGTTCGGTCATGGCGAACGCTGAGCGAATCTCACCGCGCAACAAGGGTTCGAGCCAGCGTTGTTTCTGTTCTTCGTTGGCGTAGCGCACCAGTACTTCCATGTTGCCAGTGTCTGGCGCCGAGCAGTTGAACGGCTCAGGCCCCAGCAGCGAACGCCCCATGATTTCCGCCAGCGGAGCGTATTCAAGGTTGGTCAGGCCAGCGCCGAGCTCGGACTCAGGCAGAAACAAATTCCACAGGCCTTGAGCCTTTGCCTTGAGTTTAAGTTCTTCCATGATCGCGGTCGGCTGCCAGCGGTCGCCCTCGGCGACCTGACGCTCGAATACCGCTTCGGCGGGATAGACATAGGTGTCCATGAACGCGGTCACGCGCTCACGCAGTTCTTGCACCTTGGGCGAATAAGCGAAATCCATGGGCAGCTACCTTCTTGCGGGAGGTTGTTTAGGTCATGCAATCGATGCTAGAACAGCCATGAAAATTTACCTAGCCTATTCTCGGCGTGTATAAACATTCATCACCGATATATGATCGACTGATAGCCAAGGCTACCGTCCACACAATAAGAGAGCCGCGTAAATGAATCTGAGCAAGGTCGACCTCAACCTTTTTATCGTCTTCGACGCGATCTACACCGAAGCCAACCTGACCCGTGCTGGCCAGATCGTCGGGATTACCCAACCTGCGGTGTCCAACGCGCTGGCCCGGCTGCGCGAGACCTTCAACGATCCATTGTTCGTGCGCACCGCCCAAGGCATGGTGCCAACACCCATGGCGCAAAACATTATCGGCCCGGTGCGCAACGCGCTGTCACTGCTGCGCGTTTCGGTACAGGAAAGCCGCATCTTCAATCCATTGCAGGCGGTCAAGACCTACCGCATCAGCATGACCGACCTCACTGAAGCCGTGATCCTTCCACCGCTGTTCCAGCGCCTGCGCCGCCTTGCGCCGACGGTCATCATCGAAAGCTTTTTGTCCAAGCGCCGCGAGACCACCAAGGAACTGGCCGCGGGCCGACTCGACTTCGCCGTGGATGCACCGCTCAACACCGACCCGCAGGTGCGTCACGTCAAGTTGATGGAGGATCGCTACGTGTGCGCCATGCGCAAAGGGCACCCGCTGGCGGGCAAGGAAAAATTCACCCTCGATGATTACCTGGGACTGACCCACATCCACATTTCCAGCCGTCGCAGCGGCCTGGGTTATGTCGACCTGGCCCTCGGCAAAATGGGCATCCAGCGCAAGATCGCCCTGCGCTCCCAGCATTACCTGATGGCCTCGCAGGTGCTGCAGCAGACCGACATGGTCATGACCGTGCCGGAACGCTTCGCGCGCCGCAACGATTTGCACGCCTTTTATCTGCCGGTCAACGATGTGCCCCCGGTGGAAACCCACCTTTACTGGCACGAAAGCACTGACCAGGACCCGGCGAACCGCTGGATGCGCGAGCAGATGATCGAGTTGTGCCAGCAGGTGACGGCGCAGGAGCGGAAGCTGGAGAAGGTGTAGGACGCTGGACCGCAGCGTCTTCTTCGCGAGCAGGCTCGCTCCCACATTGGATCTCCAGTGAACACAATAATTTGTGTCAGCCAGCGATCCCCTGTGGGAGCGAGCCTGCTCGCGATGGGGCCAGCAAGGACACTGGAAAACCCTGCCCCTTGACGTAAACGTCAACCTGCCATTAGCTTAGCGCCATGACCTTTTGCGAGCGCGCCCATGAGCAGCCAGACCTACAGCATTTCCGACCTCGCCCGTGAGCTCGACATCACCACCCGGGCCATTCGCTTCTATGAAGAACAAGGTTTGCTCAGCCCCGAGCGACGTGGCCAGGAACGCATCTACTCACCCCGCGACAAGGTCAGCCTGAAGTTGATCCTGCGGGGCAAGCGTATCGGCTTTTCCCTGGCCGAGTGCCGCGAGCTGATCGAGCTCTACGATCCTTCCAGCGGTAACACCAAGCAACTGCACAGCATGCTGGCGAAAATCACCGAGCGTCGAGAACAGTTGGAACAGCAGATGCTGGATATCGAGCAGATGAAGCTGGAGCTTGATACGGCTGAAGAGCGCTGTGTGCAGGCGCTGGAACAAACCCTCAAGAATCAGGAATCGGTTCAATAGATCCACACAAATCGAATGTGGGAGCGGGCTTGCTCGCGAATGCGATTTGTCATTCAACATTGATGTGGGCTGAACTGACGTATTCGCGAGCAAGCCCGCTCCCACATTAGCTCACCGCTCACCCAATACTTCAGGTGATTCTTATGTCCCTACCTACCCACGTACGCATTGTCGAAGTCGGCCCTCGCGACGGTTTGCAAAACGAAGCCCAACCCATCAGCGTTGCCGACAAGGTGCAGTTGGTCGACGCACTGACGGCGGCGGGCCTTGGCTATATAGAAGTCGGCAGTTTCGTCTCGCCCAAGTGGGTGCCGCAGATGGCGGGTTCCGCCGAGGTGTTCGCGCAGATCCAGCGTAAACCCGGCGTGACCTATGGCGCTCTCGCCCCCAACCTGCGCGGCTTTGAAGATGCCCTTGCCTGCGGGGTCAAGGAAGTCGCGGTGTTCGCCGCGGCGTCGGAAGCGTTTTCCCAGCGCAACATCAACTGCTCGATCAGTGAAAGCCTGGAGCGATTCGTCCCCATCATGGAGGCCGCCAAGCAGCATGGCGTCAGCGTGCGCGGCTACGTGTCCTGCGTGCTGGGCTGCCCCTATGAAGGTGACGTCGCACCCGAGCAAGTTGCACGGGTCGCACGGGAGCTCTATGCCATGGGCTGTTACGAGGTGTCGCTGGGCGACACCATCGGCACCGGCACCGCGGGCGCCACGCGCAAGATGTTCGACGTGGTGTCGGCCGATGTGCCACGGGACAAACTGGCCGGGCACTTCCACGACACCTACGGCCAGGCCATGGCCAATATCTACGCCAGCCTGCTGGAAGGCATCTCGGTGTTCGACAGCTCCATCGCTGGCCTCGGTGGCTGCCCATATGCCAAGGGCGCCAGCGGCAACGTCGCCACCGAGGACGTGGTTTACCTGCTTAACGGCCTCGGGATCGAAACCGGAATCGACCTGGATGCGCTGATCCAGGCGGGCCAGCAAATTTGTACCGTGCTGGGGCGCCCCACCGGCTCCCGTGTGGCGAAGGCGCGCAGCGCACAGTAAGTGTGCGGGTGTGTCGAGGTGTTACCGCAGACACGAAAGCGTGGGCACAAGCGAGTAACACGGAAACAAAATGTAGGGTTTTCCCTGAGGCCGAAAACCCTAGAAAAACCTAAGTTGCTGTTTTTAAAGGATTTTTAAAAGTTGGCACGGCTTCTGCTATATCTATCGCATAACAAGAATAAAAAAATTGCGGCAAACCCAATAAAAACAAGACGTAACGACTCTGACATAACAAAAACAACACGGCAGAGACGCAGCTAACAGATTTTTTTGGAGAGGATGTGCTTTTCAGGGTGCTTTTCGAAGTTACCCGCAACCGGGCAGAGAACAATAAAACTACCTTCAGGTAGCTCCCGAACTGGTTGGATCGCTAAGCGAAAAAGTAGATCAGCGCTCAAAAAAATACGTTTGCTCTTGATCCCGGATGGGGATCGACAAAAACAGCGGTAAAGGGCCACGGTTACCAAAAACAAAAACAAACCGCCCCTCAATAATAAAAAAAGAGCACGCGCAACGAAAATTAAAGGGGAGCTTCGGCTCCCCTTTGTGCTGTCTGGCATTCACGATTTCACCGCCCCTTGTAGGAGCGAGCATGCTCGCTCCTACAGGTTAATCATCAGCCCTGCTTGCTACGCAGCTCCTCGATGCTGATCTCGCGCATGCGGAATTTCTGGATCTTGCCGGTCACGGTCATTGGAAACTCGTCCACGAACTTGAAGTACCGCGGTGTCTTGAAGTGCGCGATGCGCTCCTTGCACCAGGCTTGCAGCTCCTGCTCGGTGGCACTATGGCCGGGGTGGAACTTGATCCAGGCAACGATCTCTTCGCCATAACGCGAACAAGGAATGCCGATCACCTGCACATCGGCCACCGCCGGGTGGGTGAAGAAGAACTCTTCCAGCTCGCGCGGATAAATGTTCTCGCCACCACGAATGATCATGTCCTTGTTGCGCCCGGCGATGCACACGTACCCCTCTTCATTCATGCTTGCCAGGTCACCGGTGTGCATCCAGCCGGCCTGGTCGATGGCTTCCGCCGTACCTTGCGGGTTGTTCCAGTAGCCGAGCATCACACTGTAGCCGCGAGTACAGAGCTCACCGATGGTGCCACGGGGCACCAGATTGCCCGCTTCGTCGATGATCTTGCTTTCCAGCTGTGGCTGGGTACGGCCGACAGTGGTCACACGCAACTCGAGGTCGTCCGAGGGACCTGTCTGCAAGGACACCGGGCTGGTTTCCGTCATGCCATAGGCAATCTGCACTTCGCTCATGTGCATTTCATTGATCACCCGGCGCATGACCTCGATAGGGCAGGTCGCCCCGGCCATGATCCCGGTGCGCAGGCTCGACAGGTCGAATTCGGCGCGTTGTGGCTGGTCGAGCATGGCGATGAACATGGTTGGCACACCGTAGAGCGCGGTGGCTTTTTCTTCGGCGACAGTGCGCAGGGTCAGCAGCGGGTCGAACGCGTCGTTGGGGTAAATCATGGTGCTGCCATGGGTGATGCAACCGAGGTTGCCCATGACCATGCCGAAGCAGTGGTACAACGGCACCGGGATCACCAGCCGGTCGACGGCGCTCAGGCCCAGGCTTTCGCCGACCATATAGCCATTATTGAGAATGTTGTAGTGGCTGAGGGTCGCGCCCTTGGGGAAGCCGGTCGTACCGGAGGTGTACTGGATGTTCACCGCCTGATCGAAGTGCAAGCTGACTTGGCGTTCATGCAATTGCTCGACCGATACGCTGTCCGCCAGCCCGATCAGTTGCGACCAGGGCAGGAAACCCTTCGGCGGCTGCGCGTCGAGGCTGATCACACCGCGCAGTTCCGGCAGGCGTTCACTGTGCAATTGGCCGACGACTTGCTCCGCCAGCTCCGGCACCAGGCCCTGCAGCATGGCGTGATAATCGGAGGTCTTGAAAGCCCCGGCGCTGACCAGCCATTGGCAACCGGACTGCTTCAACACGTATTCGAGTTCGGAACTGCGATAGGCTGGGTTGATGTTGACCAGGATCACGCCAATTTTCGCGGTGGCCACCTGTGTAATGCACCACTGGGCACAGTTAGGCGCCCAGATGCCGAGGCGGTCGCCGGCCTGCAGGCCCAGCGCCAATAACGCCCGGGCATGCAGGTCCACCGCATCGGCCAATTGTCGCCAGGTGTAGCGCAGCTGTTGATGGCGCACGACCAGCGCTTCCCCGTCGGGGTACTTTGCCACGGTGTTGTCGAACGCCTGGCCGATGGTCATCGCCAGCAAGGCTTTGTCCTGGGAACCACGGGTGTAACTGCGTTGCGGGCTTGCACTGGGTTGATCCATGACGACCCCTATTGTCTTTATTGATGGGCTACCGACGGATACCTGTAGGAGCGTCGACCGGCTGCTCCTACAGGAACCTGCCTCTACTCTCGCTCAAGTTGACGTTAACGTAAAGGGCGATTGACAGCCATTCGTCACAGGTTTACGTTAACGTAAAGGTGAGAGCCAAAGCACTGCCCTCCCCGCCCAACAAAAAAGCCAAAAGGTGACCCATGAGCTACCCATCCCTGAACTTTGCCCTCGGTGAAACCATCGACATGCTGCGCGATCAGGTCCAGTCCTTCGTCGCCAAGGAGATCGCCCCGCGCGCCGCTCAGATCGACATCGACAACCTGTTCCCCGCTGACCTGTGGCGTAAATTCGGCGACATGGGCCTGCTGGGCATTACCGTGCCGGAAGAGTACGGCGGTGCCGGCCTGGGCTACCTGGCGCACGTGGTTGCGATGGAAGAAATCAGCCGCGGCTCGGCCTCTGTAGCCCTGTCGTACGGCGCGCATTCCAACCTCTGCGTCAACCAGATCAACCGCAATGGCAACCACGAACAGAAATCCAAGTACCTGCCCAAACTGATCAGCGGCGAACACATCGGCGCCCTGGCCATGAGTGAGCCGAACGCCGGTTCCGACGTGGTCTCGATGAAGCTGCGTGCCGACAAGCGCGGCGATCACTACGTGCTCAACGGCAGCAAGACCTGGATCACCAACGGTCCGGACGCCAACACCTACGTGATCTACGCCAAGACCGACCTGGAAAAAGGCCCTCACGGCATCACCGCCTTCATCGTCGAGCGCGACTGGAAAGGCTTCAGCCGCAGCAACAAGTTTGACAAGCTCGGCATGCGCGGCTCCAACACCTGCGAGCTGTTCTTCGATGACGTCGAAGTGCCAGAAGAAAACATCCTCGGCGTACTTAACGGCGGCGTGAAGGTGCTGATGAGCGGCCTCGACTACGAACGCGTCGTGCTTTCAGGCGGCCCGACCGGGATCATGCAGGCCTGCATGGACCTGATCGTGCCGTACATCCACGACCGCAAGCAGTTCGGCCAGAGCATCGGCGAGTTCCAACTGATCCAGGGCAAGGTTGCCGACATGTACACCCAGCTCAACGCCAGTCGCGCCTATCTTTATGCCGTCGCCCAGGCCTGCGAGCGTGGCGAAACCACCCGCAAGGACGCCGCCGGCGTGATCCTCTACAGCGCCGAGCGCGCCACGCAAATGGCCCTCGACGCGATCCAGATTCTCGGAGGCAACGGCTATATCAACGAATTCCCGGCCGGTCGCCTGCTGCGTGACGCCAAGCTGTACGAAATCGGCGCGGGTACCAGTGAGATCCGCCGCATGCTGATCGGCCGCGAACTGTTCAACGAAACCCGCTAAACGGAGCTGTCCATGGCTATCCTGCATACCCAGCTCAACCCCCGTTCGGCGGAGTTCGCGACCAACAGCGCGGCGATGCTCAAACAGGTCGATGCCTTGCACACCCTGCTTGCCCAGGTGGCACAAGGTGGCGGCCCGAAAGCGCAAGAACGCCACACCTCCCGGGGCAAGCTGCTGCCGCGCGAGCGCATCAACCGCCTGCTCGACCCGGGTTCGCCGTTCCTGGAAATCAGCCAGTTGGCGGCCTACGAGGTGTACGGCGAAGACGTTCCCGCCGCTGGCGTGATTGCCGGGATCGGCCGCGTGGAAGGCGTCGAATGCATGATCGTCGCCAACGATGCCACGGTAAAAGGTGGCTCGTACTACCCGCTAACAGTGAAAAAGCACCTGCGCGCCCAGACGATCGCCCAGCAGAATCGCCTGCCGTGCATCTACCTGGTGGATTCCGGCGGCGCCAACCTGCCGCGCCAGGATGAAGTGTTTCCAGACCGTGAGCACTTCGGGCGGATCTTCTTCAACCAGGCCAACATGAGCGCCCAGGGCATCCCACAGATTGCCGTGGTCATGGGCTCCTGCACCGCGGGCGGTGCCTATGTGCCGGCCATGGCCGACGAGGCCATCATGGTGCGCGAACAAGCGACCATCTTCCTCGCCGGCCCACCGCTGGTCAAAGCCGCGACGGGCGAAGTGGTCAGCGCCGAAGACCTGGGCGGGGCCGATGTGCACTGCAAGATCTCCGGTGTGGCCGACCATTACGCCGAAAGCGACGAACATGCCCTGGCCATCGCCCGCCGCAGCGTTGCCAACCTCAACTGGCGCAAGCTGGGTGAAGTGCAGCAACGCGTACCGATCGCCCCGCTCTACGCCAGCGACGAGCTGTACGGCGTGGTCCCGTCGGACGCCAAGCAACCGTTCGACGTGCGTGAAGTGATTGCACGGCTGGTGGACGGCTCGGTGTTCGACGAATTCAAAGCGCTGTTCGGAACCACGCTGGTATGCGGTTTTGCCTACCTGCATGGTTACCCGATCGCCATCCTCGCCAACAACGGCATTCTCTTTGCCGAAGCTGCACAGAAAGGCGCGCACTTTATCGAGCTGGCTTGCCAGCGCGGCATCCCGCTGCTGTTCCTGCAGAACATCACCGGCTTCATGGTCGGCCAGAAATACGAAGCCGGCGGCATCGCCAAGCACGGCGCGAAACTGGTGACCGCCGTGGCCTGCGCCAAGGTGCCGAAGTTCACCGTGATCATCGGCGGCAGCTTCGGCGCCGGTAACTACGGCATGTGTGGTCGGGCCTACGATCCACGTTTCCTCTGGATGTGGCCGAACGCGCGCATCGGCGTGATGGGTGCCGAACAGGCAGCCGGCGTGTTGGTGCAGGTCAAGCGCGAGCAGGCCGAGCGTGGTGGTCATGGTTTCAGCGCCGAGCAGGAAGCCGAGATCAAGCAACCGATCCTCGACCAGTACGAAGAACAGGGCCACCCCTACTATTCCAGCGCTCGCCTGTGGGATGACGGCGTCATCGACCCGGCCCAGACCCGCGATGTCCTGGTACTGGCCTTGTCCGCGTCGTTGAACGCGCCAATCGAACCGAGCCGCTTCGGCGTGTTCCGGATGTGATTTTTTTGTAGGAACGGGCTTTTGTGGCGAGGGGATTTATCCCCGTTCGATTGCGCAGCAATCGCCACCAATCGTGAGCGAGCCCGCTCCCACAAAGACCGTGGAGACGGATGAATATGAGCGACTTCAACACCCTCGAACTGCTGACCGACCCCCGTGGCTTTGCCACGCTGTGGCTCAGTCGTGAAGAAAAGAACAACGCCTTCAACGCCGAAATGATCCGCGAACTGATCCTCGCCCTGGACAAGGTGGCCAGCGATGCCAACCTGCGTTTCCTGCTGGTGCGTGGTCGCGGCAAACACTTCAGCGCGGGGGCCGATCTGGCCTGGATGCAGCAATCGGCTGAGCTCGATTACGCCACCAACCTCGACGACGCCCGCGAGCTGGCAGAGTTGATGTACAACCTCGCCAAGCTGAAAATCCCGACCCTGGCCGTGGTGCAAGGCGCGGCGTTCGGCGGCGCCCTGGGCCTGATCAGTTGCTGCGACATGGCCATCGGCGCCGATGACGCGCAGTTCTGTCTGTCGGAAGTGCGTATCGGCCTGGCACCGGCCGTGATCAGCCCGTTCGTGGTACAAGCCATGGGTGAGCGCGCCACCCGACGCTATGCCTTGACCGCCGAGCGCTTCGGCGGGCAGCGGGCACGGGAGCTCGGCTTGTTGTCGGAGAGTTACCCGTCAGCCGAGCTGGAACAGAAAATCGAACAGTGGATCGACAACCTGCTGCTCAACAGCCCGGCGGCCATGCGCGCCAGCAAGGACCTGCTGCGTGAAGTCGGCGACGGCACCCTGACGCCGTCCCTGCGTCGCTACACCGAGAACGCCATTGCCCGCATTCGCGTCAGCCCGGAAGGCCAGGAAGGCCTGCGCGCCTTTCTGCAAAAACGTCCGCCGAGCTGGCAAGCCGCAACCACCACCAAGGAGCCGCGTTGATGAGCGCACCCGTCCTCACTACCCTGTTGGTGGCCAACCGCGGCGAAATCGCCTGTCGGGTAATGCGCACCGCCAAAGCCCTGGGCCTCACTACGGTGGCTGTGCACAGCGCCACCGACCGCGATGCCCGACACAGCCGTGAAGCCGATATCCGTGTCGACCTCGGCGGCAGCAAGGCCGCCGACAGTTACCTGCAAATCGACAAGTTGATTGCTGCCGCCAAGGCCAGCGGTGCCCAGGCGATCCATCCCGGCTACGGTTTCCTCTCCGAGAATGCCGGGTTCGCCCGCGCCATCGAAGCCGCTGGCCTGATCTTCCTCGGCCCGCCCGCCTCGGCCATCGACGCCATGGGCAGCAAATCCGCGGCCAAGGCCTTGATGGAAACCGCCGGCGTGCCGTTGGTACCGGGCTATCACGGTGAAGCCCAGGACCTCGAGACCTTCCGCGATGCCTGCGAACGCATCGGCTACCCGGTGCTGCTCAAAGCCACGGCCGGTGGCGGCGGCAAGGGCATGAAAGTGGTCGAGGACGTCAGCCAACTGGCCGAAGCCCTGGCCTCGGCGCAACGCGAAGCTCAATCGTCGTTCGGCGATTCGCGGATGCTGGTGGAGAAGTACCTGCTCAAACCCCGTCACGTTGAAATCCAGGTATTCGCCGATCAACACGGCAACTGCCTGTATCTCAACGAACGGGACTGCTCGATTCAGCGTCGGCACCAGAAAGTCGTCGAAGAAGCGCCGGCGCCCGGCCTGAGCCCGGAACTGCGCCGCGCCATGGGCGAAGCGGCCGTGCGTTCGGCACAGGCCATCGGTTATGTCGGTGCTGGCACGGTGGAATTCCTGCTGGATGCGCGCGGCGAGTTTTTCTTCATGGAGATGAACACCCGCCTGCAGGTCGAACACCCGGTAACCGAAGCCATCACCGGCCTCGACCTGGTGGCCTGGCAGATTCGTGTGGCCCGCGGCGAAGCCTTGCCGATGACCCAGGACCAGGTGCCGCTGAACGGTCACGCGATTGAAGTGCGCTTATACGCCGAAGATCCGGCCAACGACTTTTTGCCCGCTACCGGTCGCCTGGAACTGTATCGCGAATCCGCGCCAGGTGCGGGTCGCCGGGTGGACAGCGGCGTTGAAGAAGGCGATGAGATTTCGCCGTTCTACGACCCGATGCTCGGCAAGCTGATTGCCTGGGGTGAGGACCGTGAGCAGGCGCGCTTGCGACTGCTGGCCATGCTCGACGAATTCGCGATTGGCGGGCTCAAGACCAACATCAACTTCCTGCGGCGAATCATCGGCCATCCGGCGTTTGCCCAGGCCGAACTCGATACCGGGTTCATCCCCCGTTACCAGGAACAGCTATTGCCACAACCTGCGGCACTCAGCGACGCGTTCTGGCAAGCCGCCGCCCAGGCATTCGCCCAGAGCCTGCACAGCCCATCGCGCAGCGATGACCCAAGCTCGCCATGGGCTATTGGCAACGGTATGCGCGCCGGTTTGCCCGCGCAAATCACCCTGCACCTGAGTTGTGAGGGCCAGGATCGCGCGTTGACGCTGGGCAACCCCCAATCCCACAGCGCCCGACTCAAGGGCGAGCAGTTGCTGACCGAGCACGAAGGCGTACGTCGCCAGCACCGGGCAATCCGCCGTGGCGACTTTGTCTACCTGCAATGGGAAGGCGAACTGCGCCGCATCGAGACCTACGACCCGATCACCGCCGTTGAAGCCAGTCACGCCCATCACGGCGGGCTCACCGCCCCCATGAATGGCAGCATCGTGCGCGTGCTGGTAGAGGCCGGGCAATCGGTCGAGGCCGGGGCGCAACTGGTGGTGCTGGAGGCCATGAAGATGGAGCACAGCATCCGCGCACCCCACGCCGGCGTGATCAAGGCGCTGTATTGCCAGGAAGGCGAGATGGTCAGCGAAGGCAGTGCGCTGGTCGAACTGGAAGAAGCCTGACAGGCAGGCCGGCCCTGCGCATGACGCGGGCCGGCCGGCTAGAACTTCACGGTTGCCTGGACCACCACGCCGATGATTCGGCACTCGTCGGTGAACAGGCTTTTCGGGTAGGTCGGATTGAGCGGGACCAGGTAACGCTGCCCGCCCTCTTCGCTCAATTTACGAAAAATCGCCTCGCTGCTGTCGGGCCATTGCGCGATCACCAGCTTGCCCGGCACCGCGTCCACATCCGGGTCCACCAGGATCAACATACCCTCGGCAACGCTGGGGCCGCTGGGAGCGGTCATGGCATCGCCAACCACCGTCAGCCAGAACGCCGCGCCTCGAGCGTGGTAGTCAGACAGTTCGAAACGGTACGGCGCCCGCTCGCCATCGCGCACCCGCACGGTGTCCCGCCAGTCACTGACCGGGTAGCGAAAGTACGGGTTGTACTTTTGCGTCAGGCAGACCTCATCGTCCTGTTCCTGCCCAGGTTCGCGAATCACCAGCGTCACTTCGAGAAAATCCAGGCCCAGGGCCTGCAGCACACGATTCATGTCGTCGATGCCGGGCTGACGGCGTTTTGTCAGCCAATGACCGATGCCCCCCTGGGACATCCCGAGGCGGTCGGCGAGTATTTCCTGAGTGATCTTGAGTTCACTCATCTTGGCCTTGACCAAGGCTATCCATTTATCCATGTGCGGCACGATACGTGGCGCGACTCGCCCGACAAAACACAAAATGTAGTATTAATAAAATTGTCATAAATACATAACGTATTAGGATGAATGAACGGATCTGAATTTATCACGGAGTTCGCCTTGACCATGAACCTGCCCAGCAACGACTTGCCCGACATGCACATCGATACCTCCCTCCACTCACCCCAGGGATCTGCCGCCGCACAGCGAGCACTGGATTACTACTTGAAACCAGCTGTTTCAGAGGAGTCGTCACAGGAGCGTCTCTTCGACGTAAACCGCAACATCAGCATCGAGGAAGCCCTGGTGCATGCTTCGGGACTGCTACGGTGCGCTGCCGCCACCGCCTACGAGTCAGCCAATCACTTGCACGGGGCACATCGGGACCTGGCGCTCTCGACCGTGCACATGATCGATATGGCAAAGGCCATGGTGAACCGCTCCCTGGAGGGCGGCCAGAAAGGCTAGTTTGGAGGAGTATTGGGACAGAAGGACAGGAAAGAATTTTCCCGACGCGCAGTCAAAATCGTTTGACTTGCAAACGAGAATGATTATTATTGCACCAACTGATCGCGAGATCAGTCGATGGCCCAGGGACCTTAGGTCGGTCGCCTGGACTATCTCCTCATCAGGCTAATCACGGTTTTTGACCCGGCTTTTGCCGGGTCTTTTTTTGCCAGTTTTCTGGCTTATGGCTTCAGGCTAATGAAGTCTTGATGTGTCGCAAATTCGATGGCGCGGATCATATCAAGCAATATTAGTTGGCAAGGGAAGCCTTCTGTCGAGGAGGCAAACTAATGGCAAATAGCACTTGAGAATCAATCGCATAATCTCTAAGCTGCGACGGCGTCAAGGAAGACGCCCCCCTCAGCCTATCAATACACGGCTACTTCTTGCCCACGCCGTGCCAGTGCCGCCGCCATGTCTCGCGAAGCGTCCTGCTCGATGCCGACCTTCATTTCGCCCAACCACTGCCAGCGCGGGGCGTCCAGGGCCGCTTGCGGGTTAAGCCCGAAATCCACCAGGTTCATGACCATCTGCACATGCCCCTGGGGCTGCATGTAGCCACCCATCACGCCGAAAGGCCCCAGCGCTTCACCGTCCTTGCTGAGAAACCCGGGAATGATGGTGTGGAAGGTCTTTTTGCCGGGTGCCAGGCAACTGGCGTGACCTCGATCAAGACTGAATTCTTCACCGCGGTTTTGCAGGGCTGACCTTGATCGGCTCGACCCACTGGGCACGGTAGTCTTGCAGATCACTGGCGCATAGATAGCCGCCGGTGACGCGCGAATGGGCGTCCAACCATGCAACGGCATTTTTTCATGAACGGCCGCCTTCACCGCCTCGATGCTCAGGGCTTGCGGGGCGATTTGTCCCGACGGCCTCCAATAAGGTGCGCGTGGTAACACGGCTGATCGCGAACCAGTGAGAAAGCCGCGGAGCAAACCGCGACATGCCGGGTGAAACGTTTTATCCGCGCTGCTAACCCTCTAAGCTTGCGTGTAAAGTACCGCCATAAAAATCTCAATCAGGAACCCTGACCGTGGCCAAATCCTCACTCGACATCAGTGCCAATTTCGACAGCGGCAACATCCAGGTCATCGATGTCAGCGACCCGCTCAAACCCCTGCTGGCCATCCGTCCCGATAGCAAAAGCAACCATTTCCAATGGTTCCACTTCAAGGCCAGCGGCCTGCATGTCGGCCAGGACCATTGGTTTCGCCTGAACAATGCCAGCCAGTCCTCCTACAACAAGGCCTGGACCGGCTATCAGGCGGTGGCGTCCTACGACCACGTCAACTGGTTCCGTGTGCCGACCATTTTCGAGGGCGACTGCCTGCGTTTCAGCCTCGAAGCTGAACAGACCCACGCCTGGTTCGCCTACTTCGAACCCTACAGCCGTGGCCGCCACGACTGGTTGATCGAGCAGGCACTGACCAAGGCCGGCACCGAATTGCTGGCCACCGGCAAGAGTGTCGAAGGTCGCGACATCCAGCTGCTGCGCAAAGGCACTGGCGCCGAAGGCCAGCGCAAGGTGTGGATCATTGCCCAGCAACATCCCGGCGAACACATGGCCGAGTGGTTCATGGAAGGTGTGATCGAGCGCCTGGAGAAACACGACGACCCGGTGCTGAACAAACTGCTGGCCAGTGCCGACCTGTACCTGGTGCCGAACATGAACCCGGATGGAGCCTTCCACGGCCACCTGCGCACCAACGCCATGGGCCAGGACCTGAACCGCGCCTGGCAAAGCGCCAGCGAGGCGCTCAGCCCGGAAGTCTTTTTCGTCCAGCAGCAGATGGAAAAATACGGCGTCGACCTGTTCCTCGACATCCATGGCGACGAGGAAATCCCCCACGTGTTCACCGCTGGCTGCGAGGGCAATCCAGGCTACACGCCGCGGATCGCCGAACTGGAAGAACACTTCCGCAGCCATCTGAAACACACCACCAAGGACTTCCAGACCAAGCACGGCTACACCCGTGACGAACCGGGCCAAGCGAACATGACCCTGGCGTGCAACAGTGTCGGGCAGAAATACGATTGCCTGTCGCTGACCCTGGAAATGCCGTTCAAGGACCACGACGACCATCCGAACCCGTTGACCGGCTGGTCGGGGAAACGCTCGAAGCAATTGGGCAAGGATGTGTTGACGACGGTGGCGGATATGGTTGGCGTTTTGCGCTGATCTACCGCGCGGTACCTGTAGGAGCGAGCCTGCTCGCGATGGTCGCCAACGAAAACGCTGGCTGTCTGATGCCCCTCGGTGCTCGTGCTTCCATCGCGAGCAGGCTCGCTCCTACAGGTTTTAAGTGTCAATGCTGCCGGCGATCACCCGCGGTCTTTACCCCGCAACATACTGTCCAGCACCTCATCGCGGCGCACCCAACCGTGAAACAATGCTGCGGCCAGATGCAGCAGCACTGTCAGAAACAGCAGATACGCCAGATACCCATGCGCCTTGCGCAAGAACGCGAACACCTGCGCATTCGCCGGCACAATCGACGGCAACTGCAATGAGCTGCTGAGCATCACCGGTTCGCCCGATGCTGAAATCATTGCCCAGCCCAACAACGGCAGAACCAGCATCAGGGCGTATAGCAGCACATGGGACGCCTTGGCCGCCAGCGCTTGCCAACCCGGCAGGTCTGAGGGCAGCGTTGGCTGCTGCGTGGAGAAGCGCACGAACAATCGCACGATCACCAGCAACAGAATCGCCACGCCCAGGGGCTTGTGCAGGTGGATCAGCCATTCATGGCGCTCGGACACCGAGGCGACCATGCCTGCGCCAATGAACAGCATGGCGATGATCATCAGCGCCATCAGCCAGTGCAGCAGGCGCGCCAGGGGAGCGAAGTGGTTGGGTTGGTTGCTCATTGCTGGGCCTCCTGTTTGGCGGCGGGCAACTGGCTGACTTCGCTGGTGCGACGCAGGTAGGAATTGGCATAACCGGCTGAACGAGCGGCGAGCAGCGGGTCGTCGGAACCTTCGATGCCGGCAGGGAGCACCAGCGGGTCATAGTTGATATCGCGGCACTCACCGCTGAGTTGTGGCTGGGTGCTTTCAAGAACCAGGGTGCCTGCGTTCAACACCTTGCGCCCCTCGGGCCAGGCCTTGCTCGCGTCGTTGACCGGGTCGCCGGGGTTGGCCAGGATGATGTTCAACTGCCAACGCAGGGGCCCTGCGGCGATTCGCCGGAGCAGATCCTTCTCCAGAAAATCAGTCCCTTGCGTCGCCGTGTCCCCAGGCGCGTCCTGGGTTACCGGCACCATGCTCCAACGCACCGCCTGCCGTTGTCCTGCAGCGTTCACCAGGTAAAACGCGTTGACGCTGTTGTAGGTTTCAGTGACGTAACTGGCCGATGGCTTGGCCGTCTTGATCCAGGCCAGGAACGGTGCGGCTTCCGGGTGCGAGCCGAAAAACGCCGGCACCGCCGCCGGGTCCGGTTTGCCCGTCGCGGGAACCGGCGACTGGGCCTGTTGCAATTGATAGAACGCCTCGGGCGTGCCCACCGGGAACACCGGCATGCTGTTCATTCCGGTACGCCATTGCTGGCCGTTGGCCTGGGTGAAACGTAACGCCAGGCTGCGGATCGGTACCGCGCTGTCCGGCGCATAAGGGTTGCCCGCCGGCAAGGCAAAACGGCCAACCACCGGCGTGCGCGCCTCATTAAACACCTGTGCAGTGGAATAGCTACGTGCCTCGCCACTGCTCTCGAAATGGCCGATCACGCACACGCCTTTGGCGTGGTTACGGCGAAATCCCGGGTGCACGCCGTTGTTGGTTTCCAACACATTGACCAGCTTTTTCGGCGTCAGGCGCTGTGGGTCAAAGGTGCCATTGACGTAGGCAAACGCCCCAGCCACTGCAGCCACGACCACGGCAATGCCGGCCAGACGCAACATCAGGCTCGCGGCACTCAAGGGTGGCGGTGATGATCGATCTACCATCGAAAGACTCCAGGGCCATCGGCCACAAGTGAGAAGAATCAGGCAGACGAACCTGGCGGCTGTTTATTCCATCGACCGGTATTTATTTTTCCGGGTGTGGAATAACCTCCTACGCCAAGCGTCTTCCTGGTTCAAAGCGTAGTGAGTAACCAGAAATTCATGAACGATATCGACGAACAACTGCGAGAAATCATTCCCAGGTTGCGCCGCTTCGCCGTATCGCTGACGCGCAATGCCAGCAGCGCCGATGATCTGGTGCAGTCGTGCCTTGAGCGTGCGCTAACAAGCTGGGGCGACAAGCGCGTCGAGGGCGACTTGCGCGCCTGGTTGTTCTCGATTCTTTATCGACAGTTTCTCGATGCTCACCGTCGCTCCCGACGCTACGCGCGAATGCTTGAATTCTTTACCGGACGCGATGATGCGCAGCCTTCGGTGGAGCGGACCGTGATCGCTCAATCGACCCTCAATGCCTTCGATCAACTGCCAACCGAACAGCGTGCGCTGCTGTTGTGGGTGTCGGTTGAGGGGCTGAGTTACAAAGAGGTCGCCGAGATTCTCGACGTACCCACCGGCACCGTGATGTCCCGACTGTCTCGGGCTCGCCAAGCCCTGCGCCAACTCAGCGATGGCGAAATCAACCGCCCTGCCCTGCGGAGACTCAAATGATCAGCATGCCCCCCAGCGAGCGCGACCTGCACGCTTACGTCGACCATCAGCTGGACGAGGAAGACCGGCGCCTGGTGGAGGCTTTTCTGGCCAGTAACCCGCAAATCTCCGCACAAGTCCGCGCTTGGCAACAGGACGCCCAAAAACTGCGTGCCGCCCTGAGTGGCGCCTTGCAGCAACCGGCCAATCCGGACCTCGATCCGGCGCAGATCCGCCGACGCCTCAAAAGCCAGTCCCGACGCCACCTGGCCAGCGCCGCGGTATTGCTGATCGCCGTCAGCATCGGCGGGGTCAGCGGCTGGCAGGCTCGGGAAATGACCCTCCTCAGCGCAGCGCAACCGATGGCCGATGCGATGCAGGCTTACCGCCTGATAGCCGAGCAGGGGCTATTGCCGGCGGACTACAAGGCCGGGGACACCGGTGACATGCAGGGCTGGCTCGACCGTTATTTCACCCAGGCCAATCGCCTGCCTGATTTGTCAGGCGCAGGCTTCAAACCGGCCAGCGGGCGCTTGCTCAGCACCGAGCAAGGACCGGCGGCGATGGTGGTCTACGAGGATCGGAACGGGCAGAAAATCAGTTTTTATGTGCGCCCGCCGGGACCGAAGAACTTTTTGCTGCCCCGGGGTAGCCGCAGTGATGGCGGCTTACAGGCCGAATACTGGTCGGGTGGTGGCTACAACTATGCGATGGTCAGCCCGTCGAATACGCCGGCGGCGCAGATGCTCAGGCAGACCACGCAGTTCTGACAACACCACCACTCCCTGTAGGAGCTGGCTTGCCAGCGAAGGCGTCCTCCCTGTCGACAACAATGTTGCCTGGCCGACCGCTATCGCTGGCAAGCCAGCGCCTACAGGGTTCGCGTACGCCCTGACACCGCGAAGGCTGGCGCACGGGAATTACACCGGATCAGAAATCGCGCTTATAAAAGATATCCAACGAACTGGCCACGCCACCCGCGGCCTCAAGGTAGACCTTTTTGCTCAACTTGTAGCGCAAGGCAATGGTATTGGCCGGTTCGAACACGCCGACGCCATAACGCAGGCTGAGCTTCTCGGAAAGGTTGCCGCTGGCGACCACGCTGGTGGCGTTGCCACTGCCCTCGGTGTCGAGCTGGAAATCCTCGATGCCCAGATTCTTCGCCAGGCCGCCGGTCACCCCGGAGCTGCCCATCAGGCCCAGGCCGAGCGCAGCCTGGGCGAGCATGTTGTTGTCTTCACCGTTGCTGCTCAGCGGACGCCCCAGCACCAGGTAGGACAACGCCTGTTCCTGGGCCAGGGCCGGTTCCGAGAAAATCTGCGTGGTGGGTTGCTCGGCGCTGCCGCTCAAGCGGATGCCGGCGATCACGTCGTCGGTCTGGCGGATCGCCTCGATGTCCAGGTACGGCTGGTCGATCGGGCCTGCGAACAGCAACCGCGCCCGACGCACCGTAAGCCGCTGGCCGTAGGCTCGGTAACGGCCGTCGTTGAGCCATAGCTCACCACGGGTGTCCATGTTGTCACCGATGTGCACATGCCCCTGCACATTGGCGGTCAGGCCAAACCCTGCAAAGCTCAGCTTGTCTTCGCCGACCACCACATCGATGTCCATTTTCATCGCCAAGGGTGGTTTGCCCTCCTCGGTCTGCTGCCCGACGATCACCGTGTCACCGGATACCTTGACCGTCGAGGGCGGCAACTCTCGAATGGTGATGTCCCCTTTTGGTACCCGCACTTTGCCAGCGATGGCCAGCTCATCACCCTTCATCGAGATTTTCAGGTCCGGGGCCACTTCGACCTTGGCGTAGGGTTCGACGCTGACCGGCAACTGCGAGCCCTTGAGCGCCAGGTCCACCACCAGTGCCTGGCCCCAGGCGACATTGCCATTCAGGCTGCCCTGCCCGGTCTTGCCGCTTTTCCAGTCGCCATTGAGCTGCACGGATTCGCCGGCGATCAGCGCCTGCAATTGCAACGCTTGAATCTCCATCGGCAATTCGGCGCCGGAAACCTCACCGTCGCTGAGCAACAGATTGCCATTGACCTGCGGCGCCAGCAGGCCACCGGAAATCGTGCCGCTGCCATTCAAGCGACCGGACAGCTTCTCGACCATGGGCACAAAGGGGCGCGCCACCGACACGTCCAAGCCATTCAAACGGAACGTGCCGGTCATTGGCTTGTTCTTCGGCAACGGGTTGATCTGCGCCTGCACCCTCAATTCTCCAAGCTTGCCACCGACGAAATTCAGCTCGGTATCAATGCGCTTGGGCGTCAGCTGGCTCGTGAGTTTCAGCGTCTGGTACGGGAAGTCCAACCACTGCTCTTTCTCGCGAACGCGCAACGTGCCGCCGCTGGCATCGATGCTGATCACACCGTTCGGGCCGCTGGCCGGCAGGTCCAATTGCACGTCGGCGTTGAGCCGGCCCTGCCAGGCGAAATCCTTGGGCAACCACTGGGCGAGGCTGTCGATGGGGAATTGCTTGAGGTGGTAACGCAACTTCGGCTCGGGCATCAGGCGCTGGTCTTCACCGCACAAACTGGCCGGGCCGGACGCCCAGCAATGGGCGCCGAAATTGATTTTGCCGTCCGCTAGCCGTTCCAGTTTGGCCGGACCTTGCAACCTCCAGTCCTGGCCACCGGCCTGGATATCGCCGCTGGCCAGGCGTCCGCGCCAGTTGCCTTTGTCCAGTGCACCGTCGAGGCCGAGGGCGAGCTTGAGCTTGGGCCCTTGCAGGTCGAGGCTCAGTTTCTGGTTCTTGATGTCGCCCTGCCCGCTGGCAGTCAGCGTGCCCAGCGAGGTATCGCCCGTCTGGATGCCGCTGCCCTTGAGGTCGATTTTCGCCCGTTGCGCGCTGTCGAGTGTCGCATCGAGGTTCAGGCTTTGCAGGCGGTTGTCCTGGAAAGCCAATTGCGTGCCTTGCAGCCCGAGCTTGCCTTGCGGCGCCTTGAGCGTGCCGGCGACATCGACCCGGCCATTGATCTGGCCGCGCAATTGCGGCCAGAGCTGGGCCAGTCGCGCCAGCTTGATGTCGATCTGCCCGGTGAGTTTCTGCTGCAGGCTGCCCTTGCCATTGATGCTGTTGTCGCCGAGGCGAATCTGCAGGGCGTTCAAGTTCCATTGCTCGCCACTGCCATCGGCCTTGGCTTGCAGGACGGCTGGCTGGCCACGCAGCTTGCCCTTCAGGTCCAGGTCAGCGCTCAGGCTGAGCGTTCCGTTCTTCATCTCGCCTTTGCTGCGCAACGGTCCGGCCAGGGTGCCCGGCAGTTCCGCGACCCAGTACGCCGGGTCGATCGCGGAAAGATCCAGCGCTGTATCCCAGGCGATGCCGTCGGCGAATTGCAGGTTCAGGTGCCCTTCGGCCTTGCCCTGCCCGGCGACGAGCTGGATCTGTTGCAGGTAAATTTTCGTCAGGTCGCCGGCAAACGGGCTGGCCAGGCTGAAGGCCCCGGCCGGACCATCCAGAGCCGCATCGAAGTGCCCCAGGTATTTGCCGTCGGTGTAGGAGACGTCACCATTGAAGCTGCGCAAGGCCACTTGGGGCTCGTCGATCAGCGGGTAAAGACGGTGCCACGGGAAATCCAGCCAGGCGACTTTGGCATCAGCGCTCAGGCCCTTGCTCCAGTCCAGCTGGCCGGTAAGCTTGAGGCTTTGCTTGTCGTTGGCAGTCAGGTCCAGCGCGGCGATTTGCGCGCCGTTGGCGTCGACCTTGCCTTGCAGCGCCAGCCCGACCGGGCCTTGCTCGGCGGGCAACGTGGCCTTGCCGACTAATTGATAACCGTTTTTCAGGTCACCGGCGCCGGTCAGTTCAAGCTGATTGAGTTGCAGGGTGTCTGGCAAGTCGGCGCTGGGTTTGAAGCCGTCAGCGGTGATGCGCAAGGTGGCCGGCAGGTTTTCCACCAAAGGTTGCAGTTGGCCGGTCAGCTGCCCACTGAGATAGCCGCTGCTGTCGGCTTTCAGGTTCAGGGTCTTGAGCAGGTCACCGTCAATCTTCAGCGCCAGCGCCCAGGGTCCGCTACCGGGTGCGGGCAGGGTCAGCTTGCCCTCGGCCTTGAGCGGCCAGTTGCCGGTCGGTTGCAACAGGCCAGACAAGTGCAGGCTCAGCTCATCGCGCTGCAATTGCACCGAGTCGATCTGCAAGCCGTTGGCTGTCCAGTGTGCCGCCAGTTGCAAGCCCTTGAGTTGTTCGCTGCCATTGAACAGCAGACTGCCAACCTGGATATCCCCCAGCTCGAGCGCCAGGGGCAGTTTCAAGTCAGGAAGACTGATCGGCCCAGTGCTCTCCTCTTGCGCGCCGGGCGGCAATTGCAGGCTGACCCGATCAGCCTTTAATTGCCCGATGCACAAGGTCATGCGCGTCAGGCACAGCGGCGACCAGGCGAAGATGACCTTATCCAGTTCGACCCGGCTGGCGTCTTGCTGCCACAACACATGATCGGCGCTCCATTGCCCACCCAGGCGACCCTGGAAATTGTCCAGGCTCAAACCTGGCACGAACCCGAGCGCCCAGCGACTGCCCGTCGCCGTGCCCAGCACCGTGGCCAATGTCAAAACCACCAGCATCAGCAGCGCGAGAACGGCCAGCAGTGTTATTTTCAAACCACGCTTCACAACTCGGGCCCCATGGAAAAGTGCAATCGAATGCCGCCATCGTCGTCCAGCGCATGGGCGAGGTCGAGGCGAATCGGCCCCACCGGAGAAATCCAGCGCACGCCGATACCGACCCCGGTCTTGAGGTTTGGCAGCTCAAGTGTATTAAAGGAGTTGCCCTGATCGACGAAGGTCGCCACGCGCCATTTTTCCGCAACGGAATACTGGTATTCGGCGCTGGCGGTGACCATGTAGCGCCCACCAATGCGATCACCCTGATTGTTCTCCGGGGACAGGCTTTGATAGTCGTACCCCCGCACGCTCTGATCGCCACCGGCGAAAAAGCGCAATGAAGGCGGGATCGACTTGTAGCCGTTGGTGGCACTGCCGCCGACCTGCACCCGGCCGAGCAAGCGGTGCTTGTCGAACACCGTGGTCAGGCCTTTGACCAGCGCGGTGCCGTACAGCAAGTTGTTATCCGAACCCAGGCCTTCCTTGGCGACCTTGCTTTCGAACTGCAGGCGATAACCGTTGTGCGGGTCGATGCGGTTGTCGCTTTTGAGGTACGAGTAGCTCACACCGGGCATCAGTAGCGTACTGAGGCCGGAATCGTCGCCGAGTCGGTATTCCTCGCGCTGCCACTTGAGCGAAACCACCCGTTGCCAGCCGCTGGGCAACTTGCTGTGCCACTCAGGCCCCACAGTCAGCAATTTGCTGAGGCTGTCCTTGTCAGCGATTTCTTCGTTCTGATAACCACCGGCGAAGCGCAGTTTGTCGGTCAGCGGCGGGTCCAGGGGAATGTCGTAGAACACCCCGACGTTTTGCCGCGGCGCCGAGATTTCGGTCTCCCAGCCATAACTGTGACCCTGGGGGTTGACCCAGTGCCGGGTCCAGTTGGCCTTCACGCGCGGGCCGACGTCGGTGGAGTAGCCAAGGCCCAGGCCCATGGTGCGAGGCTTGCGGGTTTCGAGCTTGACGTCCACCGGGATCACATCGTCCTTGGACGCGGTCGGCGCCGCGTCGACCCGCACGCCTTCGAAATAGCCGCTCGATTGCAGCGCCTGGTTGAGTTCGGCGATCAGTTCGGAGTCATACGGCGTACCCGCCTTGAAGGGCACCATGCGCTGCAGCAGGTCTTCGTCGAACGGTGTATCGCCTTCGAAACTGACCTTGCCCAGCGAGTAGCGCGGGCCACTGTCGTAGACCAGCTCGATATCGGCCACGCCAGCGCGCGGGTCGACCGACAACTTCTGACGGGTGAAGTGGCCGCTGAAAAAGCCATAGCGCGAGGCCTGGTTCTGGATCAGGCGCTTGGCGTCCTCGTACTGACCGTGGTTGAGGACCGCACCGGTTTGCAGGGCATGGCTTTTGGGCACGCGAAAGGCCTTGAGGCTGGCCGCCGGGCCGTCGACGCGGATCGTGACGTTGCGCAAATGCACCGGCTCGCCGGGCTCGATGGTCAGCACCAGGCGCGGTGTCTTGCCAGCCTTCACTTCGCTGTCGATGTGCGGCTGGTAGTAACCCAAGGCCTGGGCAGCCTTGCGCGCCTGCTCCTCGGCACCACGACTGAAGCGCAGCAAGGCCTCTTCGTCACGATCGCCGAGACTGCCGATATAGCCCTCTATATTGGCCTTCAGTGCATCGTTGGACGGTTTGATCCGCACATCCAATTCACTTTGCGCCAGCGCCGCGCAGCTGGTAATCAGCATCAGCACGCCACTGGTAATTCTTCCTGGAAACTTCATAGGCGCGGATGCTATCACGAGCGTGGAGCGTGATAGAGCCTGGCGTGCACGGAAAGTTCGACCTCAAGCTGTTGCGGTATGTAATACCTGCGGATTGGCGTGAAAAAACACGTGCTCGCGAATCGGCCCCACGGCCACCTCGCCGATTTCTTCATAGCCCTGGCGCTTATAGAAGTCCAGGTAACGAAGATTGCCGGTGTCGAGAATCACACCTTGGGAATTTTCATCCACCGCGCACCAGTTATGCACCGCCTGCAGCAGCTGCTCACCAAAGTGCTTGCCCTGGAATTGTGGGTGAACCCCCAGCAACGGCAGCACGTGCACCGAGTCGTTCGGCACGCAGGCAGCGACGGCGTCGTGGTACTCAAGGTAGCGGCGGGTGCAGCGAAAACCGGTACTGAGCACCATGCGCAGGCGCCATGCCCAACTTTCAGTCACACCCAGGCGCCGTTGTGGTGGCGCGATCAGGGCAATGCCGATCAGCCGGTCATTGACCAGCAGGCCGATGGCCGGCAACTCCTGGAAAAAATGCTGCTTGACCAACTCGCGCACGGTGGCACGCACCCGTTGTTCATAGCCGGGGCGCTCGGCTTCGAACAGATAGCTGAACGTCGGCTCGTGACGATAGGCCTGGTACAACAGCGAGCGGGCTTCACGGGAGTAGCCACTGTCGAGCATGTGGATATCGGCGATGGCGGTGGAGGTTTCAGGCATGGCGGTCGTTCTCCCTGGCGCAGCTCGCACGGCTGCGCTCTTGATGTTACGAGCTCATTTGGGCTGACGCAGTTCCTTGCTGATCGCAAATCAGTGTAGGCAATGAAATCCCGTTCGTCCCACCGCGCACTGGCTCCCGTTGCCCATGTCAGCTAGCATCGCCTTTTTGCCAGGACTGCCGAGCATGAAGATCGTCTCCTTCAACATCAACGGGCTGCGCGCTCGCCCGCATCAGCTGGCGGCGCTGATCGAAAAGCATCAGCCCGATGTGATCGGGTTGCAGGAAACCAAGGTCCATGATGATCAGTTTCCACTCGATGAAATCAAGGCTCTGGGCTACCACGTGTATTTCCATGGGCAGAAGGGTCACTACGGCGTCGCCCTGCTCTCCCGTCAGGAACCACTGGCACTGTACAAGGGCTTTGCCACCGATGAAGACGATGCTCAGCGACGCTTTATCTGGGGCACCTTTGCCGACGCCAACGGCGTGCCCGTGACCATCATGAACGGTTACTTCCCACAAGGAGAAAGCCGCGACCACCCGACCAAGTTCCCGGCCAAGCAGCGCTTCTACAGCGACCTGCAGGCGCTGCTGGAAAGCCAGTTCAAGAACGACCAGCCACTGGTGGTGATGGGCGACGTGAATATTTCCCCGGAAGACTGCGACATCGGCATCGGCCCGGACAACATGAAACGCTGGCTGAAAACCGGTAAGTGCAGCTTCCTGCCGGAAGAGCGCGAGTGGATGCTCAGGCTGAAAAACTGGGGCCTGGTGGACAGCTTCCGCCACCTCAACCCGGATGTTGCCGATCGCTTCAGCTGGTTCGACTACCGCAGCCGTGGCTTCGAAGACGAGCCCAAGCGCGGGCTGCGCATCGACCTGATCCTGGCGTCCCACGGGCTGCTGCCACGGATCAAGGACGCAGGCGTGGACTATGAACTGCGCGGCATGGAAAAACCTTCGGATCATGCGCCGATCTGGTTGGAGTTGAGTTAAAAATCGCTGCCTGTTTGATCGTTCCCACGCTCTGCGTCACTAGTGTCCGGTAAAAACCAAAGGGGGAGCTTGCTCCCCCTTGCTGTTGGCGGCCGTCAGTCATAATCGGATTTTTCAGACTCGATTTTGGCT
>NZ_JASCAE010000075.1:0-45375 GCF_029967975.1 Pseudomonas sp. V98_8 | reverse complement strand
GGCTTGCTCGCGAAGGCGGTGGATCAGCCAACGTTTCTGTTGAATGACGAACCGCTTTCGCGAGCAGGCTCGCTCCCACCTTTGATCTTCTGTGTGTCAGATTTCCCGGCCGGCGCATCGCCGAAGCGGTGGCGCGGGATATCCTCGACCTCGAAGCCTGATGCCCACCCCCTGTGGGAGCGGGCTTGCTCGCGAAGGCGGTGGATCAGCCAACGTTTCTGTTGAATGACGAACCGCATTCGCGGGCAAGCCCGCTCCCACCTTTGATCTTCTGTGTGTCAGATATTGGCGCGCAACACGCTCGCCGGTAGCGCCTCGCCGCGCTCGACCGTCGCCGCCACCGCATCGATCAACCCGCCCAGTTCAAACCCCTCGGCCTGAAGCCAGGCCTGATCGTAATACGTCGTGGCATAACGCTCGCCGCTGTCGCACAGAATCGCCACGATCGACCCCTCCTCCCCCGCCGCTGCCATCTGCTGCGCGGCCATCAGGGCGCCGATCAGGTTCGTCCCGCTCGATCCGCCGACGTGACGCCCCAGGCGTTTCGCCAGGTAATGCATGGCTGCCAACGACAACGCGTCGGGCACCTTGACCATCGCATCGATGACCTTGGGCAGGAATGACGCTTCCACCCGGGGCCGTCCAATGCCCTCGACCCGCGAACCGTGAGACAGGCGCAGGCTGGCATCGCCGCTCTGGTAGTAATCGAAAAACACCGAGCGTTCGGCATCGGCACACAACACGCGGGTGGCGTGCTGGCGATAGCGTACGTAACGTCCCAGGGTCGCCGTCGTACCCCCGGTACCGGGGCTGGACACCAGCCAGCTCGGCTCCGGGTGCTTTTCGAAGCGCATCTGCTGGAAGATCGATTCGGCAATGTTGTTGTTCGCCCGCCAGTCGGTCGCGCGCTCGGCGTAGGTGAACTGGTCGATGAAGTGACCATCATGTTCGCGCGCCAGGCGTTCGGATTCGGCGTAGATCTGCGTAGGGTCCGTGACCAGATGCGTTTGCCCGCCATAGAAAGCGATTTGCGCAATCTTCTCCTTCGACGTGCTGGCCGGCACGACCGCAATGAACGGCACCCCCAGCAAACGCGCGAAGTACGCCTCGGAAATCGCCGTTGAACCGCTGGACGCCTCGATGACTGGCGCTCCGGGCTTGAGCCAGCCATTGCACAGCGCGTACAGGAACAGCGACCGCGCCAGGCGGTGTTTCAGGCTGCCGGTGGGGTGGCTCGATTCATCCTTGAAGTACAACTCGATGCCGGCAAAGCCTGGCAGCGACAAGGGGATCAGGTGAGTGTCGGCGCTGCGCTGGAAATCGGCTTCGATGATCCGGATGGCTTCGCGGGACCACTGTCGGTTGTCGCTCATGGTAGTTATCTCGATGGATCGGGCAATTGGCGGCCTTTTCACAAGCCTCAACCTTCAAGCTTAGGAAAAATCCTACATCCAGCACAGATACAGCTGGGTTCCAATGCATCTGGCAACTGCTAGGCTCAAGACCTTGCCGAAAAATCGTGCTGTTACGACATATAACAAAAAAGAATATAACTTTTGTTTTAACAACTAACGGTACGGGTTAGGGTGTGCCACCTTTTGACTTTATCGATGGAGAGCGACTATGCCTCTGCGTAGCACGTTCACGCGTTTCTTTCAGCTGGAAGCTGCCAGCGGTCTGTTATTGATCGCCGCGGCTATCCTCGCGCTGATCATCAATAACTCCCCGCTGTCGTGGCTGTACAACGGCCTGCTGGAAACCCCCGTCGTCGCCCAGATCGGCGCGCTGAAAATCGCCAAGCCCCTGCTGCTATGGATCAATGACGGGCTGATGGCGATGTTCTTCCTTTTGATCGGTCTGGAGGTCAAGCGCGAGGTCCTCGACGGGCAACTGTCCAAGCCGTCACAGATCGTCCTGCCCGGCGCAGCCGCCATTGGCGGCATGGTCGTGCCGGCGCTGATCTATTGGTTCCTCAACCGCGACAACCCGCCGGCGCTGAACGGCTGGGCGATCCCGACAGCCACCGACATCGCTTTCGCGCTGGGTGTACTGGCGTTGCTGGGCAAACGCGTTCCGGTGTCGCTGAAGTTGTTCCTGATGACCCTGGCGATCATCGACGACCTCGGCGCCATCGTCATCATCGCGATTTTTTACTCCGGCGAGCTATCGACCCTGTCCCTGGCACTGGCTGCAGCCTGCATCGCGGCGCTGATCGGAATGAACCGGCTCGGCGTGGTAAAGCTCGGACCGTACATGATCATCGGCCTGATCCTCTGGGTCTGCGTACTCAAGAGCGGTGTGCATGCCACGCTGGCGGGGGTGACCCTGGCCTTCTGCATACCGTTGCGCACGAAAAACGCCGAACCGTCGCCCCTGCTGACACTGGAACACGCGCTGCACCCCTGGGTGGCCTACGGCATCCTGCCGTTGTTCGCCTTCGCCAACGCCGGCCTGTCCCTGAGTGGCGTTACCACCGAGAGCTTCACCCATAACGTGCCAATGGGCATCGCGATTGGCCTGCTTCTGGGCAAGACAGTCGGCGTGTACGGCCTGACCTGGCTGGCGGTGAAAACCGGCATCGCCGCCCTGCCCCAGGGTGCCAATTGGGGCCAGGTGCTGGGTGTCGCGATTCTTTGCGGCATAGGCTTCACCATGAGCCTGTTTGTCGGTTCGCTGGCCTTTGAGCCAGGCGTGAGTGACTACGCGGGGATGGATCGGATGGGGATACTGACCGGTTCGATTCTGGCAGCCTTGATTGGCTATGCCGTCACGGCGGCAGCCAGTCGCAAGTCTGCGCTGCAAACGGCGCGCCTGTAGGAGCAAGCTGGCTCCAGGCGGCGTTCCGATGGACGTCAACGATGATGCGGGAAACCTGAAACCCAACGGTGTTTTCAGGTTTTTCGCGAGCAAGCTCGCTCTTACAAAAACCGCACCGAGCTTCGGATTCTTCCTACGAGCTTTACGGAAACTGCCTGCATAAATCCCCAAGCCTTTCTCGTTAACGTTGCGATTTGTGACCGTGCCTTTTGCTTTTTGCAGGCACGGTCAAATTCAGCAATTTTGGAGAGGGTTATGGCGCTACGTCAGGAACTGATGCCCCCGCACCTTTGCGAAACCAAGGTTGCTCGCCTTGCAAACCTAGCTGCGCAAATTGATGGCGCAGATCAGGATCAGATCAGGGATCAGTTGGCTGAATTCAATCGAGAGGCTATGACGGATCTGACCTCTCTCGATTTTCCAGGTATTAACGGAGCCCAGGATCATGACACATGGGTTCGCCAGATCCTGATGGGGCCTTATGAACGCCGCCTGAAGGATATCTCCCAATGTGAACTGATCGAAATGGCTCGAAGAGTCATGGATGACGATAACCCGGAACACGCCACCTGCTTCTGGCTGAAAATGTTGGCACTCAATATCCCGGATGCTCGTATTTCCGATCTTTTTATCTGGCCCGGTGAATATTTTGGTGATGGGGACGGCGCTCGAGAATTAATACCCGAGCAAGTCATTGAAACAGCCCTAAAGAACGATCTGTAGCCCGATGCCGGAAACCGGCGCAAAAAAAAACCCGACCAGTCACCCTGGTCGGGATTTTCCTTTACCGTATTTACCGCTTAGTGAGAAACGCGACTGGTGCCATCAACCGTGGCAATACGCACGCGCTCGCCGACGCGGAACACTTCGTTTTCCTGAACCTGCTGCACGTAGGCACGCATGCTGCCGTCGTCTTCACGCACGGTGATCTCCACGCCCTGGGTGCGGGTCAAGCCTTCTTCGGTAGCCGAGCCCAGCAGCCCGCCGGCCACTGCGCCGATGACCGCTGCGACGATACTGCCCCGGCCGCCGCCGATGGCACTGCCGCCAACACCGCCGACCACTGCACCCGCAGCGCCGCCGATCGGGGTCTTGGTACCTTCGATTTTCACCGGCCGCAGGGCTTCGATGGTGCCCATGCGAATCGTCTGCACGCGACGCGCTTCGTCACGGGAATAGGAGTCACCGGTCAAGCTCGATTGGCAGCCAGTGAGCAACATCGCCATGGTGGAAAAGGAAGCAACCAGCAGAACAGACTTACGCATAGCATCAACTCCAAAGGACAAGTAACCATTAAACTCCGCAGCTGAACGCCTGTCACGGCCTTGCCTGGAGAAAATTGCTTCGATTCAGGCGCTGTACAGGCCCCTCGACGAGCTCACCACACAGTAACGGCCTATTTGCAAAACTGCGCCACTGACCAGGGATCTATATGGATTACTTTATCATTGTCGTCACTACCGTCGCCGGACTGTACTTCCATGGGTGGCTGTACGTGCGCATCAGACGCTGGATGGACCGTGACCTGGCATTGGCGCTGGCCGGCAAGGACGAGCAGAAAAAAGCCTTCATGCTCGAACAGTTGGCAAGCGCTCATGCGCAGAAAATCAAGCGTCGAGACCTGCCGCGGTGGCTCGAGGCCGCAGCGGCAAGCTATTCCGAGCGGTAGACTGCTTAAGGCGCCAGACGTTCAAGAATCCAGTCGGCGCCCTGCAGGCGATAGTTGAGCCGGTCGTGCAGACGGCTTGGACGGCCCTGCCAGAACTCGATGCGCTCTGGCAGCAAACGATACCCACCCCAATGTTCAGGGCAATGTGGCTGGGTATCGCTGAAACGTTGCTCGGTATCCTTGAGCAGCGACTCCAGCTCGCTGCGATCGGCTATCACCCGGCTCTGCGGCGAAGCCCAGGCACCAAGGCGGCTGCCCAGCGGGCGCACCTGATAATACGCATCGGACTCCTCGGGCGTGACCTTCACCACCCGCCCTTCAATCCGTACCTGACGCTCCAGCGTCGGCCAGAAAAACGTCATGGCCGCGAATGGATTCGCCTCCAGCTGCTGGCCTTTGGCGCTGTCGTAGTTGGTGAAAAAGGTGAAGCCTTGCGCATCCAGTCCCTTGAGCAGCAGAATCCGGCAATGCGGTCGCCCGTCCTGGTCGACAGTGGCCAAGGTCATGGCATTAGACTCCACCGGTGCCTGTTCGGTTTTCACCGCGTCGGCAAACCATTGGTGGAACAGCGCAAACGGCTCGGCCGGGGCTTGCGCCTCGGTCAGGCCATCACGGGTGTAGTCGCGGCGCATATCAGCCAGGGCCTTGGTCATGGCGCAATCCTTATGGTTAACGAATCACTTCTTTGTGGTATCGGCAGCGACTTTGGTCGCGTCGGCAGCGGCTTTGGCCGGTGCGGTCTTTTTCGCTGGCGTTGCGGTTTTAGCCGGTGCCTTCTTGGCTGGAGCCTTGGCGGCTTTCTTGGCCGGCGCTTTCTTCGCCACCGGTGCAGCCGCTTTCTTCGCTTCGCTTGGTGCTGGAGTCACAGGCTTGGCCACCGGTTTGATGTCCTGGGTTGCGACCATGCGCACAGGCGCCGGGGCCGGCATATTGTACTTGCTCAGCAACGCGACCATGGTGTTTTGCGGCGTTACCAACAGCTCTACTCGACGGTTCAAGGCGCGGCCCTCAACGCTGTCGTTGGCGGCACGCGGGGCTTCGCCGCCCATGCCACGCAGCATCAGGCGATCACGCTGCAGGCCACTGAGGCGGAAGATCGCCGCCACGGACTGCGCACGCTCCTGACTCAGCTTCACATTGGCAGGCGCTGCGCCCGAGGTATCGCTGTGGCCGAGTACCAGCACGGCGGTCTTCGGGTCAGCTTCAAGGATTTTCGCAACGCGAGTGAACGGGCCGAGCGTCACCGGCAAGAGCATGGCTGGGCGGTCCGGGTTGAACGAGCCCTCTACGGGCGCGGTCACCACCAATACGTTTTCACGGCGTTCGAGTTGCAGGTTGCTGTCCTTGATCGCTGTGCGCAGACGCGGTTCGTAGTCGTCCAGCCAAGCCTGGGTTACTTTCGGATCGGGCATCGGCACGGCTTTGGCTGTGCTCTGCTCTTTGCCACCGAACGGCCACCACCACTTGCCCCCTGCATCGGCCTCAGCCTTGGCCACTTCGACCGGCTTGGCTGCAGGTTTTACTTCTGGTTTTTTATCGAGCGCTTCCTCGGAACCGAACGGCCAGTACCAAGGGTTGGAACTCTCAGCCTTGGCAACCGGCGCGGCAACGGGTTTCAGCGGAGCCGGTGCTGGCGCTGGCTCCTTGGCCGCGACTTTGTCGGAAGACCCGAACGGCCACCAGCTGCCGCCGTCTACATCACTTTTAGGAGTCTGTGCGCAACCTGTAATAGCGAAGCACAGTGCCAAGGCGAGGGTGGGTTTGGTTGACATTGGATATCCACAAAAATGAAGTCATTAGAATCAGGCCGGTCGGCCCGCATAAAACAGACGATTGGAAACTGAAAAGGCCGTCGGGTTCCAGCTCCGGAACCTTTGAGCGTGATTTACAGACAAGTGGCCAGTACCCGCACAAGCCTTTGTGCGCGCGGATCCATCAAGACGTACGGCCCCAGGGTATTTGTCACAAAACCGAACGCCACATCATGCTCGGGGTCAGCGAAACCAACGGAGCCGCCAGCACCCGGATGCCCGAACGCTCTCGCGCCCAGTCCGAAGGTGGCATTGGGCACATCCGGTTGATCGAGCATGCAGCCCAGGCCGAAACGCGTTCGAGTCAATAAGGTCTTGTCCTCGCCGAGGCTGTGCTCGCGGGTCAGTTCATCGAGCAACTCGCCTTCGAGCAGGCTGCCATCGAGCAACCCGGTGTAAAACCCGGCCAGGCTACGGGCATTGCCATGGCCATTGGCCGCCGGCTGCTGCATGCGTCGCCACTCCGGCTTGTTGGTACTGGTCAGAACCGACGGCGGATTGGTGAAAGCGCGGGTGGTCATGGCCGTTGGTTCACGCATGGTCACTTGTAGCAGACGCTGGGCCGCCGCATCGCCGACATTGCCCTTGCCGCGGCCAATGTGCGCCACGCGATAGAACTCTTCATCGGCCAGGCCGACGTGAAAATCCAGGCCCAAAGGCTTGGCAACCCGCGCCACGATGGACTCACCGGGGCCACGACCATCGGCACGGCGCAACAGCTCGCCGACCAGCCAGCCATAAGTGATGGCCGCATAACCGTGACCTTCGCCTGGCGTCCACCAGGGTGTTTCGGCGGCCAGCGCCTCGACCATGGTTGGCCAGTCGTACAGCGCTTCGGGGGCAAGCAGCTCGCGCAACGCCGGCAGCCCGGCCTGATGGCAAAGCAGTTGGCGCAAGGTGACCGATTCTTTGCCGGCGGCGGCGAATTCCGGCCAGTAGCGAGCCACCGGGGCATCCAGTTGCAGCTTGCCTTCGGCCACCAGCTGCAGGGCGGTGACGGCGGTGAAGGTCTTGGTGCAGGAGAACAGGTTGGCAATGGTGTCGCTGTGCCAGGCTTCAGCCCCGTCCTTGTCGGCGGTGCCAGACCACAGGTCGACGACGGTTTCGCCGCCGATCTGGATGCACAACGCGGCGCCACGTTCCTGAGGATCGTCGAACAACGCCGCGAACGCTTCGCGCACTGCCTCGAACTTAAGCTCGTAATGACCCTGAATCTGCACCCGCGACTCCCCGAAGAACGTTCTGTAAAGTGGCCCGCATTGTTCCAGCCCTTGAGGGTTTTGGGAACAGGTGCGGGCTGGGCGGTCAATCACTGGTAGAACTGATCAGAAATTTTTGGAGCCTGTGAAGACGCCTTCGCGAGCAAGCCCGCTCCCACCTTTTGATCGCATTTGTTCTGTGAGAACTCAGTCAAATGTGGGAGCGGGCTTGCTCGCGAAGAACGATAACGCGGTGCTTCAAGACTCAATGACCTTTGCCGGAATGCCCACCCGCGCCTTTCCCCGGGCCTTTCCCGGCTTCGGCCTTGCGCCCGCCCTCGGCGTCGTGGCTGGCTTTGTCGACCTCAGCTGCGGCCTTCTGCGCCTCTTTGCCCAACTGATCGAGTGCCGCCAGGTTGCTCTTGCGCGCACTGTCGACAAAGCCCTGGAATGGCAGATCGGTAACGCCTATCAGGCCAAAGTGACCATTTTCGCCGTCCAGCAGGCGCCCGGTCACGGGTTGGTCGAGGTATTGAAACCAATGCACCCCGACAATCGACGGTTCGTTCAGCGCCTGCTTCAGGAAATTCGCGTAGGCCGGGCCACGGTCTTCTTCCTTCGCCAGTTGCGTCACGCCGCCCCAGAACGGGCCCCGATCGGTCGAGCCAAAGTTGAATTCGGTGATCAACACCGGCTTGTCGAGGCTGCGCAGTTGAGCGAAGTCGTAACCATCCTGCGGTTGCAAGGTGTACATATTGAAGCTCAGGACGTCGCAATACTGCGCACAGGACTCAACGGCTTCCGGGGTACTGATGGCGAACCTGCCACCGAGCAGCAACTGGTTGGGCGCGTGCCACTTTAGGGAATCGGAAATGGTCTTGAAGTAGGTGTCGGCGAAAACCTTCTGGAAATATTTGAAGTCAGCCTCGATTTCCGGATGCTCGGCGCTTGGTAACGGCGGCACGAAGCCTGGGTCTTCCATCAGTTCCCAGGCAGGCAGATCGATACCCCAGGCTTTCGACAAGCCCGCCTGGTTACGGTATTTATCGCGCAACTGCTTGAGGAACGCGCGCTTGGCCGGCACGTCGGTGGTCATTTTCAGGGTGGCGTAAGCCAGCGCGTAACGGGCTTTCGGGTCGTCGCCGGGACCGGCCCAGGCCAGTTCGTTATCAGCGAAGTAACCGATCAGCCATGGATCGTCACGGTGATCGCGGGCGGCAATGGCCACGGCGCGCTCGGTCGCCATGGCGAAGCGCGGGTCGAACGGGTCGGGCATCCCGCCCCACCAATCGCTGCCGGTGCTGATGCTGGCGTAATCGCCGACGATCGACAGGGGCAAGGTGTAGGGAACGCGTTCGGCGTCACCCAGGCTCGAGGCGCTCCAGTTGCCGAGGGTGTTGAAGCCCCAGGCTTGCAGTCGGTCCAGGGTGTGGCGGGTCCAGCGTTGCTCGTCAAACGTCGTCTTGCACGGCTCGGCAGGTTTTGGCTCCGATGCCTTTGCCACCGTCGCATCGACGGCGCCGGTCCTGGCGGCTTCAGCGACACCGGATTCGGCCGTCGACGGCGTGACAGGGGGCTCGGCAGCCTTCTCGATCGTTGCCTCTAGCGCGTCGGCCTTGGCCGCTTGCGCGACGCCCGCCTTGGTATCGCTACCTGATGCACAAGGGTCGCCATACAGACGCTGCAAATTGGCACCGTAGAAGTCGTACCACTTGCCAAAATTGAAGCCGCGGCCCTGATCCACACCATTACCACCGCGGTTGTCACCTTCACCGTAGTGACTGGCCAGCGGCTCGCCAGCCTTGGGCAGGGATTCGAACATCCATTCACGACCGGCGACGTAGGTCTGGTTGACGTCCGCCGTAACGGCATTGACCCCCAGCGAGTAGAACGGATGACCTTGCGGCGTCACCAGGTACCAGCGGCCGTCGCGTTTTTCTGTGCGGAAAAAGCCGCTGGCCTTGAACGTCGGCCCGTTGGTCCACCCGCCGAATTTGTCCAGGGAAGACTTTTCGCGTTCAGCCAGCCAGGTTTTCAGCTGCTGCTGCTCCTTGGCGGCGACGCTTTTCAGTTGTTCGTCGCTGCTGATTTTTTCCGGCCATTTGGCCCGGGTCGATTGGCCATAAGTGTCCACCAGCGCGCCATAGACCGTTTGGGTCACCCCTTCGCCGTCCTGCACCCCAAAGCGCTCCAGCAAGATGCTTTGGGCGACTTTCGGCTGATCCATGGACAAGCTGACCGACACTACCTGGCTACGGTCCAGTTCACCGGCACTGCTGGCCAGCAGAACGCGCTGGCCGTCGACCGTCATTGGCATCGGTGGCCCCGCCTTCATGCCTTGGCTGAGCGGCGAAGTCGGCTGCAATGGCACCAGCAGGGTCTGCGCTGGGCCGGCTGGAAGATCGACGCGACTGACCAAAGTCTTGCCGTCGTTGCTCTGGATGGTCACGTACAAGGTCACGGCCCAGTTCATCGCGCTCTGGATCCGCAAGCTCATCACACCCGACTGCGACCAGTCCCATGCCCCGCTCTGTGGAGACAGGCGCAGCGTCGGCCGGGCTACCGGGTTGAACGTCACCCGGCGCAGCACTTCACCTTCGGCGGTTTGTTCGGCGTTGGATTGCGGCAGGCTGGCGTCCTGGGTCGCCACCTGGACTACATCGGCAGGGCGCACAAAGTTGAACAGCGTCTGTTGGCCTGCGGGTGCGGCCAGCAAGGGCGCTGCGAACAGGGCAAGAACGGCAGGTAGCGAGCGACGCACATAACGGCGAATCATGAGAACGATATTCTCCCTAGCGACCCGGATGGGCCAATGGAAAAGCGATGGTAGAGAGATAGACAGCGCGGTGGGCAAAACTGCCCACCGGTTTATCAGGAAATTTCACGTCGGAAGGGAGGTAACGCATTGAGGATCGCCTTGCCATAGCGCTGGGTGACCAGGCGCCGATCGAGCAAGGTGATGGTGCCGCGGTCCTCTTCGGTGCGCAGCAGGCGGCCGCAGGCCTGGACCAGTTTCAGCGAGGCATCGGGAACCGAGATTTCCATGAATGGATTGCCACCACGGGCCTCGATCCATTCGGCCAATGCCGCTTCCACCGGGTCATCCGGTACCGAGAATGGAATCTTGGCGATCACCACGTGCTCGCAGTACGCGCCGGGCAAGTCGACCCCTTCGGCGAAACTCGCCAGGCCGAACAACACGCTCGAATCCCCGCCATCGACCCGCGCCTTGTGCTTGTTCAGGGTTTCCTGCTTCGACAGGTTGCCTTGAATGAACACTTGCTTGCGCCAGTCGCGGTCCAGGCCGTCGAACACGTCCTGCATCTGCTTGCGCGAGGAAAACAGTACCAGCGTGCCCCTTGAGCCTTCGACCAGCTCCGGCAGATCGCGGATGATCGCCGCGGTATGGGCCGCTGCATCCCGCGGATCGGCGTTCAGGTTCGGCACCCGCAACACGCCGGCGTCAGCGTGATGGAACGGGCTCGGCACCACGGCGGTCACGGCTTTTTTCGGCAGGCCGGCGCGCATGCGAAAGCGGTCGAAGGTACCCAGGGCAGTCAAGGTCGCGGAGGTTACGAGCGCACCGTAGGCCACGTTCCACAGATTGCGCCGGAGCATTTCCGCCGCCAGGATGGGACTGGCGTTGACCTCGATATCGAACAGCGAACCGCTTTCCGCCAGGGTCAGCCAGCGCGCCATGGGCGGGTTGTCCTCGGGGTCTTCAGCGGTGAACGCGACCCACAACTCCCAGTTGCCCGAAGAACGGGACAACAGGCTGCCGAACAGCGGATACCACTCTTCGGCCTGGTTACTGGCGATGCCGATATTGACCTCGCCGTCCATGCCTTCCTTGAGTAATTCGGTGAGGCGGGTGAACAAATCAGTCAGGCGCGCAAAGCCTTTCTTCAGTTCGATGCCCATTTCGCGCATGTGCTCGGGAATCACCCCGCCGACGAAACGGTGACGCGGGCGTTCGCGGCCTTCGACGTCTTCACCGGGCTTGAAATCTGCAGCCTGTTCGCAGGCGGTGAACATGAACTGCTGCTGCGTCTTGATCTCCCGCGCCAGCTCTGGCACTTGCTCGATCAATTTGCCCAGGTCACCCGGCAAGGGATGCTGGGCCAGTAGCTTGGTGAGGTTCTTGGCGGTGGTTTCCAGCCAGTCGGCGGTGGAGCGCAGGCGCGTGTAGTGGGCGAAATGACCGATGGCCTTGTCCGGCAGGTGATGGCCTTCGTCGAACACATAGATGGTATCGCGTGGATCGGGCAGCACGGCCCCGCCACCGAGTGCCAGGTCAGCCAGGACCATGTCGTGGTTGGTGACAATCACATCGACCTTGCCCATGCCTTCGCGGGCCTTGTAGAAGGCGCACTGGCCGAAGTTCGGGCAATGGCGGTTGGTGCACTGGCTGTGATCGGTGGTCAGGCGCGCCCAATCGGCGTCCTCCAGGGCAGTGGACCAGCTGTCGCGGTCACCGTCCCACTTATTGCCGGCGAGCTTCTCGATCATGCTGGTAAACAGCTTCTGACTGGCCTCATCGACCTCGATCTTGAAACCTTCTTCCTCGAACAACTGGGCGGTGGCGGTTTGGGCGTGACCTTCCTGGAGCAACATGTCGAGCTTGGACAGGCACATGTAGCGCCCACGCCCCTTGGCCAGCGCAAAACTGAAATTCAACCCGCTGTTGCGCATCAGGTCGGGCAGATCCTTGTAGACGATCTGCTCCTGCAAGGCCACGGTGGCGGTGGCAATCACCAGGCGCTTGCCGGCCGCCTTGGCGGTAGGGATGGCCGCCAGGCTGTAGGCCACGGTCTTGCCGGTACCGGTGCCGGCTTCCACCGCGACAATCGCGGGGTCGCCACTGCGCCGGCCTTCGTCGTCGGTGTCGATGTCACCGAGGACCTTGGCGATTTCGGCGATCATCAGGCGTTGGCCGTAACGCGGCTTGAGGCTCTTCGCTTCGAGAAAACGCGAATAGGCGCCCTGGATCGTGGTTTTGAGTTCAGTGCTGATCATGGATTGTCGGGCGCAAGAAACGCTGGATAAATTTTCAGTAGTTCGGTTCGGCCGCTATCATACCCCGCTAATGAATCCCGCGCAGAACGGAGTAACCCGATGACACCTTTTAGCCTCATTTATAGCCTGCATGTACTGGCGGCCCTGGTCTGGGTCGGCGGCATGTTTTTCGCCTGGATGGTCTTGCGCCCCGCGGCCTTGAAGGCGTTGGAGGGCCCTGCCCGGTTGAAGCTGTGGCTTGAAGTGTTTCAGGGTTTTTTCCGCTGGGTCTGGGTCGCGGTGCTGTTGTTGCCGATCAGCGGCGTGGGCATGATTCATCTGCAATACACAGGATTTGAAACCGCGCCGCGTTACGTGCAGGTGATGATGGGGTTGTATGTGGTGATGACCGCGCTGTTCATCCGGATCCAGGCGTTGATGTTGCCGGAGTTGCGCGCCGCGGTAACGGCCCAGGATTGGCCGGCGGGGGCTGCGGTGCTGGGGAGGATTCGCCGGTTGGTGGGAATCAATCTGATCGTTGGCCTGGTGTTGGTGGCGATTGCGGCGCTTCGGCCGACGTTGTGACCGTTCCCACGCTCTGCGTGGGACCGATCGGTCTGGGGGATGGGGGTTACAACCGCTGCACCGTTACCGAACCTGCAGCCCCCTCCTCTCCCGGTTGCCCGTCCAGGCCAGGCTTGCCACTCTTGCCGCCATCGGCCTTGTAGACCAGGCAACCCTTGGCTTTACCGCCCGCCCCCGGCTTACCACCTGGCCCGGCCACGCCACCGGCACCGCCGGCCACTTGAACCTTGATCTTGTCTGCCGGGTAATCACGAGGCACCGCCAGCCTGACCGCCGCGCCAGGCGCACCGGCCTGGCCATTGCTGCCATCACTGCCATCGGCACCTCGACCTGCCTGGCCCCAGGCGCAACCTGGTGCCTGGCCGTTGGCCCCGTCGAGGCCGACGAATCCTGGTGCGCCCGCGCCACCGCGACCATCCACCAGCAGTTGCGGTGCCGTCAGTGCCTTGATCTGCAAGTTCAGGTTGCGCCCGGAGCGGGCAGCCTTCTGGTAAGTCCCCGGTGCGCCGCGCGCGTTGATCTGGCTGCCCTCGGATAACTCGGCACGGTTGACCTTCAACTCCAGCGCCTGCTCACCAGGGACGATGGTGATCCGCGCATCGCGGCCCAGGCGCAGTTCACCAACGCTGACTTCGGTCACGTTCGAGGGGATCAGCAAGGTGCCGTAGTCGGCCACTTCCAGGCGTTCCAGTTGCAAGGTGCTGGCCGTGTTGGGCAGGCGCATCAGCGAGTTGGTTTCAACACTCACCACCTGGGCGCAAGCCAATGGGCTGATGAGGGCGGCGAGCAGACAGAGTTTACGCATGGGAAGCCTTAGATGCGGTGGGAGCCGGGAGGGTTTGCAGGTGGAAAACGCCGAAAAAGAGCACTTTCAAGCGATCGAGCCAAGGGTGGGCGCGGCCCCTGAGGCTTCGGTAGCAGAACAGCGCCTCCAGTAGATGAAGCCCCGCCAGAAGGCACCCGGCCAGGTTGACCAACGGGTGCAGCGGATAGATGAACGGCGTGAGCAGATTGACCAGCACCACCAGCCAGAACACCAGGGTCAACAACTTCCCCAGCCCCCATATCACCTTCATACACGCCCCCGATCAGAATTATTATTTGCTCGCACAGTAACGGCTTCCACGCGGGATAAGCCAGAGGGCAAGCGCAAATTCTTCACAAGGTTCGGCAAATAGCCGACGGAACGACGTAAAACATCGCCCGACGGCTCTATTGCGGGGCTCAGCGATTGATGTGCAACTCCACACGGCGGTTTTGCGCGCGTCCTTCTTCGGTATCATTATCAGCAACAGGTTCGCTCTCGCCCTTGCCTTCGCTGGTGACTTTATTGGGCGCAACGTGCTGGCTGAGCAAATACTCGGCGACACTGCTGGCACGTTTTTGCGACAGTTCCTGGTTGTACTCATCCGATCCGACACTGTCGGTATGGCCGATCACCTTGATGCTCGCGACGCTGGGATCCTGCAGTTTGCCCATCACCGAATCCAGCTTGCTTTGCATGCTGGGGGTCAAGTCAGCGCTATTGAAGGCAAATAGCACATCGTCGGCATCGCTCAGTGTGATGACTTCGGCTTGCGCAGGTTCGGCCTTCACGCTGGCCGGGTACTGCGGCAGCGGGCAACCATGATGTTCCACAGGCGTATTGGCGGGCGTGTCAGGGCAGCGATCGCGACGGTCGAATACACCATCGTCGTCTTCGTCCCCATCCTGGGCATAGCAGATCAAACCTCCGGTCAAGATACCCAGCGCCGCGCCACCGGCCGCCCAACCGCCACTTTCGATAGCGCCCAGGCCTCCACCGACAAGCCCGCCAATGAGACTGCAAATCGGCCAGGTACGTTGATTGAGGGGGGCAGTGCCATCGCTATGGGTAGCGCAACCGGTCAACAGGCTGCCAAGCAGCAGAACCGGCAAGACGGTCCGTGTGAAATAGCTCATTTTTGAAAGCTCCTGTGCCACCGGCCGATGCCGGCTACACAGGAGTAAAGACCCGCATCCACGACTGCACAAGCCGTGGATGCGAGGGGTCTAGCGGTTGATTTTGATTTCCGTGCGACGGTTCATCGCGCGACCGTCAGCCGTTTTGTTGTCGGCAACCGGCTGGCTTTCCCCGGCCCCGGTGACCGACACGAAGCTGCTGCGAGGCACACCGCTTTCGATCAGATATTCCACCACCGAATGCGCGCGGCGGTCCGACAGTTTCTGGTTGTAGGCATCGCTGCCCACGCTGTCGGTGTGTCCGGTCACGGTCAGTCGGGCGCTGGCTGCTTCCTGTTTCAGGCGAGTGGCGATGGTGTTGAGCTTCTCTTTATCGGCGGCTGTCAGCTTGGCCGAGTCGAACTGGAAGTTGACGTCGCGGATGACGATGGTTTCTTCCTTGACGACCACGACCTCTTCAACCACTGGAGCAGGCGCTGGTGGTGGGCAACCATCGGCATCGACCTTCACACCCCGTGGCGTGCCCGGGCACTTGTCGCGGCTATCGAGCACACCATCGCCATCTTCGTCACCATCACCGTGAACCCAGCAATAAGCTGCAGCCGTAGCACCGACTACCAACGCGCCATAACCGGCCCATGATGAACTCTCGGTTGCGCCGAGACCCGCACCTACGACACCACCAACCGCCGCACAGGTCGGCCAGTCGGTTTTCTGCAAACCTGCACAACCAGTCAACACACTGGTTAGCAGAACCAGGGGTAATGCTGTCCGAACTATGCTCATCTAGTTTTCTCCTGAAGGATCGGCTTAGAACCGATTCAGGGAGTAAAGACCCGAGTTTTAATCTCCGCCAGCAATAGGCCATGGCAGTTTTATCTCGTGTTCACAGGGGATCGTGACTTTTCACGCAAAGCCGCTCTAGGATCGAACAAGCGGGCAGGCTAGTCTTGGCAAATCTGATTGAGGATTTTCAATGAATGCAGGTATTTCTTCACGTACGCCGCAGCAGGCTCTGGCCGCTTTGCTGGACCGTTATGCCCCTGCGCGCCTGCTGTTGATTGGCGCCAGCGAATTCCCCGCGCTTGAAGCCTTCAAGCTTGCGCATCCGGACAGCAGCGTGGCGCATACGGCGCCCGGACCGCTGCCCGCCGAGCTGGCGGCGCGCCGCTTTGACCTGGCGCTGGTGGTCGACTGCCTCGAACACCTGCCCAAGCGAGATGGGCTGAACCTGCTCGGTGGCATTCGCAACCTCAATGCCAGCCGCATCGCGGTGCTGGCCGACTTGCCCGCGAGCGGCTGGCAGGAAACCGATTTTTTCTCCCTGGCACTGCAAGCCAGCGAACGCTTCCAGCGAGACGAGCAGGTGCTGACACTGTTCACCTATGATCTGCTTGACTACAAACAAGTACCCGACTGGCTCAACTCGCGGTTCTGGGCCAATCCGGAAAATTTTGGGAAATACTGGTGGTAACGCAATGAGTACATCCATTTGCCCTTGCGGCAGCGGCACCCTGCTCGATGCCTGCTGCGGCCATTACCATGCCGGACATCCGGCACCCTGCGCCGAAGCCCTGATGCGCTCGCGCTACAGCGCCTACGTGCTGGGCCTGATCGATTACCTGGTGGCCACCACCCTGCCCGCCCAGCAAAGCGGGCTCGATCGCCAATCGATCACTGACTGGAGTGCCCAGAGCACCTGGCTGGGCCTTGAAGTCGAAAGTTCCGAAGTGCTCGGCGGCCAGCCGGAGCATGCCTTCGTCACGTTCACCGCACGCTGGCACGACGGCAGCGGCGAGCACAGCCATCGTGAACGCTCATCGTTTGTACAGAATGCCGGACGCTGGTACTTCATCGACCCTACCGTGCAACTGAACATCGGACGCAACGACGCCTGCCCTTGCGCCAGTGGGCATAAGTTCAAGAAGTGCTGTTCGGGGTATTTCGGTAGCTAACCCCGGACTGTAGGAGCCGGCTTGCCGGCGAACCATACGACGCGGTGTGTCAGATACACCGCTTTCGCTGGCAAGCCAGCTCCTACAGGTTCAAGGGAGAAAAAAACGACCATGATCACCCAGCAATTCGGACGCATTCTACTCACGCTGGCTCTTTGCCTGGGGCTCGGCGGCTGCGCGTCCTGGTTCAGCAACGATGAGCCAGACCCCGAGGTGCATCTGGTCAGGGTCGAAGTCGTGCGGGCCAAGCTGTTGGAGCAACGGTTCGTCCTGCATTTTCGCATCGACAACCGCAATGACAGCGAGCTGACCGTGCGCGGACTGGAGTACCGCATCCACTTGGGCGACATCCTG
This sequence comes from Pseudomonas sp. V98_8, assembly GCF_029967975.1. NCBI lineage: Bacteria > Pseudomonadati > Pseudomonadota > Gammaproteobacteria > Pseudomonadales > Pseudomonadaceae > Pseudomonas > Pseudomonas sp. V98_8. The sequence continues at coordinate 28,049 of NZ_JASCAE010000075.1, read as the reverse complement.
CTGGCCGAGGGCGAGCACGAGCACTGGATCACCGTAAACCCCAAGAGCAGTCGTTTTTACAAGGTGCCGATCCGCACCAACCTGTGGCCCAAGGTCAAGGACCTGGTCAAACAACTGAAAAACTCCGAGCAGGCCATTCCCTATCGTCTGGAAGGTGAGATGGAAACCGGTTTATTCATCGCTCACTACGTGCACCTGGCGCGTAATGGCGTGATAATCCCCGCCGATCTAATTCCGGAGCAACCTCGATGACCCAGCAACCCCATGTTCATGGCCCAGACTGCAACCACGATCATGACCATCACCAGCATGATCACGACCATGGCCATGTTCACGGCCCGAACTGCGGCCACGCCCACCAGGAACCGGTGCGCAACGCCTTGAAAGACGTCGGCCGCAACGATCCTTGCCCATGCGGCAACGGCAAGAAGTTCAAGAAGTGCCACGGCGCTTGATCGGCTGAATCCGATTCTCTGTAGGGGCTACGGGTGTATCAGGCTGGCCGCCTTCGCCGGCAAGCCGGCTCCTACAGGGTTTCAACCGCGTCCAGGATATGTGCCGTGCTGGTGACGGTGGCGTACTCGCCGTGCAAGTTCCCCAGCGACATCGCATGAACCTCTTCGGCTGAATGGGCATTGCCGAAAAAATCGGCCTTGTCGAAGGTAAAGCAGCCGTCCTCCACGACCCAGGTCTCAAACCCCAGATTGCCTGCCGTGCGCGCCGTGGACTCCACCGAGTTGTGAGTCGCCACGCCAACGATAACCAGTTGCTCGATCCCCGCCTCGCGCAAAACGGCTTCCAGCCCCGTCGAACAAAACGCGTCCGGTACCTGTTTTTGAATGTGTCGTTCGCCAGGCGCAGGCAGAAACCGCGCCTGAAACTCCACCCCGGACTGCCCAGGCCAGAACACTGAATCCTCTGAACGGGAAAAATGTTGCACGTGGATCACCGGCCGAGCGCTGCGGCGCCAATGGCCTAGCAGTTGCAGCATGCGTTCCTCGGCCTGGGGATTGTTCCGCCGGCCGAGTTTGGGATGCAGGATGCCTTTCTGTTGGTCGATGATGATCAGCGTCGCGTTGGTCTTGAGCTCCATGCAGACTTCTCTCAGACGATTCAAAGGGGGCAAATCTTGCAGATTTTTTCATAAGGACCGCTCCCATGTTGCATGGGAGCGGCCATCAGCGCCGGCTCAGTGACCGAACACGCCTACCTTCTTGGCTTTCTTTTCGGTGCGCTTTTCGATGGCGGTTTTCAGCGGTTTTTTCTTCGCTGCTTTCTTCGAATCCATACCTTTGGACATGATGCGTACTCCACTGACTGGGGATGTGAGATCAGGTATACACCTATCTTCGGCGGCGTGTTCTTTTATAATCACCCGCTTTGCGCACCGACAGTCCCAGACCATGCCCGATACCCAGTACACCCGTCTCGACGAGCCGTCATGGCCGCTGATGAACAAGTTTTATCGCGCCCATCAATCGTCGATGAAGGCGGTCCGCGACGCCCAATTGTGGGTTGCGCGGCGCGACGGGATCGTCGCGGCGCTGTGTTTGCGGCCGGTGTCCGGCGGGCATTGGTTGACCGGGCTGTTTGTCGACCCGGCCTGTCGCGGACAAGGAGTTGCCGCGGCGTTGATCGCCGCCGCCACCCAAAACATTGAAAGCCCGGTATGGCTGTTCTGTCATCCGGACTTGCGTGATTTTTATCAACGTCGTGGCTTTGCCTTCGATCCGCCAATGCCCTACGCCATGGTCGAGCGCCTGAGTCGCTACGCGCGCAGCAAGCCGATGATTGCCATGGGCCTGGAGCCGTAACAGTCAGTCGTCGGCGTTGGGATCAAGGTCCGGGAACATCACCTCGGTAAACCCGAACTTGCTGAAATCGCTGATGCGCGACGGGTACAACCGACCGATCAGGTGATCGCACTCATGCTGCACCACCCGCGCGTGAAACCCTGAAGCGATACGCACGATCGGCTCGCCCTTGGGGTCGAACCCTTCGTAGCGGATGTGTTGATATCGATCCACCGCGCCGCGCAGGCCAGGCACCGACAGGCACCCTTCGAAACCTTCTTCCAACGCAGGGCTCAACGGCGTGATCAGCGGATTGATCAGAATGGTCTGTGGCACCGCTTCGGCGTCCGGGTAACGTTCGCTGTGCTCGAACCCGAAGATCACCAGTTGCAGGTCGACACCGATCTGCGGTGCGGCCAGGCCTACCCCGCCGACGCTTTCCATGGTCTGGAACATGTCGTCGATCAGTTGCCACAACTCGGGGCTGTCGAACATCTCGGCCGGCACTTGCGGGGCAATGCGCAGCAGGCGTTCATCGCCCATTTTCAGAATTTCACGGATCATGGTCAGGTTTCGTCAATGGTCGGTTTGGGTTTTGAATGATCCCGGCCCAGTCCCGACACGTGGTGTTTTTCCTCATGGACGGGTCCATGCTCGCCGGGAACCTTCTCGCCAGGGTCTTTGCCCTCTCGCGACATGTGCTCGATCACCGCATTCATTTCCGCTCCCAGCAGCAACACCGCGGCGGAAATGTAGAAGTACAGCAACAGCACGATGATCGCACCGATACTGCCATACATGGCGTTGTAGTTGGCGAATTCCTTGACGTACAAACCAAAGCCCAGCGACGCGATGATCCAAACCACCACCGACAGCACCGAACCTGGCGTGATGAAGCGGAACTCCTGTTTGACGTCGGGCATGACGTAGTAGATCAAAGCGACGGCAACCATCAACAAAATCACGATCATCGGCCAGCGCACGATGCTCCACAGCGTCACAATGAAGTACTCAAGACCAACTTGCGATGCGATCCAGCTCATCACCTGCGGCCCTAGCACCATCAGGGCGGCAGCGATAAGCAGCATACCGGCGATGCCGACGGTGTAGATGATCGACAGCGGAAAGCGCTTCCACGCCGGCCGACCTTCAACCACATCGTAGGCGGCGTTCATCGCGCTCATCATCAAGCGCACGCCGGCCGACGCGGTCCACAGGGCAATCACGATACCCACCGACAGCAGTCCCCCCTTGGATTGCTGGAGCTGGTCGATCACCGGGTTCACTTGCTCGAGCGCCTGGGGTGGCAACACCAGTTCCGATTGCAGGCGCAACCAGGAAAAAAAGTCCGGCAGATGCAGGAAGCCGATCAGGGCGATCAGGAACAGGATGAAAGGAAACAACGAAAACAGCATCTGATAGGCCAGCGCCGAGGCATAGGTCGACATCTCGTCATCGACGAACTCGGTGACCGTGCGCATCATCACACGGTGGATAGGCAGGCCTCTCATGTCTGGAAAAATCATTAGCGTCTCCATTCGCCGCAATCAAGATAGGGTTGAAGTCGTGGCGACTCAGGGGCTGTTTTCTACATCAAAGCAGTTTACTTGGCGACTTTGAAACGATTTCCGTGCTCAAGTTCAGGCTGACACAAAAACGGCCATCCGTGGATGGCCGTCGCTTTTGCCAATCAGGCCGAATCAGGCCTTGTCGACGCCTTTTTTGATAGCGTCCTTGGCCTTGCCCACGGCTTGCTGAGCTTCGCCTTTCTTTTCCTGCACGACGCCTTCGGCGCGCATCTTGTCGTTGCCGGTAGCCTTGCCAACGCCTTGTTTGACGTTACCAGCGGCTTCATTGGCCATGCCTTTAACTTTATCGCCTGTGCTGCTCATGGTATTTCTCCCGAACATATTGATGAATAAAGTGGTTACAGAAGGTTGACCGGAGGCGATCGCACGGAGTTTCATTTATTTTTATCGCGACATTTCATCGATCCGAGCAGGTTGGGCTTTATGTTTACCGGCCAACCCCCGAGAATGCGCAACGTATTCAGGCCCTGGCGCTGAAGATCCAATTTTGTAGGAATGTTATGAAACTCGATAAAAAGCAGGCCATTGCCCGCAGAAATCAGGAACTCGGCGGTGCTGTGCTTGGCGTCAACAATTGCCACTTCACCGAACTGAACCGCAACCGCAACATCTGGTGGTTCGACATTCCGGTGTCGCGCCTCGCTGTTGGGCAGTACGAGTGGATTCACCTGCTGATGCACACGCCAGACACCGACGAACTGCTGCACCTGAAAGTGCCGACGGTGTTCCTGCGCGAAAAACTCGAAGGCCTGGTGGTACGCAACGAAGGCAAGCGCAAGGCAGCCCTGAGCCTGGAACTGAGCGCCGACAAGGACTCGTTCCTGCAGGACATGCGCCCGGCGGGCACCAACGTTAATTTCGCGCCGTTCCGCCAATAACACCCCTGTTGCCCTGATCGCTCCCACGCTCTGCGTGGGAATGCCTCAAGGGACGCTCCGCGTTCCAGCTGTAAAAAGGGACGCGGAGCGTCCCGGGCTGCATTCCCACGCAGAGCGTGGGAACGATCACCCAAACAAAAAGCCCCGCATCTGCGGGGCTTTTTGTTTGATTACGCGGCGGTTTTCTTCGCGTTGATCTTCTTCAACTCTTCATCACGCAGTTCACGACGCAGGATCTTGCCTACGTTGGTGGTCGGCAGCGCATCGCGGAACTCCACCGCCTTTGGAACCTTGTAGCCGGTGACGTTGGCGCGCATGTGCTCCATCACCTGCTCCTTGGTCAGGGTCACGCCCGGCTTGGCGACGATGAATATCTTGATCGCCTCGCCCGACTTCTCGTCCGGTACACCGATGGCCGCGCATTGCAGTACGCCCGGCAGGGTCGCGAGCACGTCTTCAAGCTCGTTCGGGTACACGTTGAAGCCGGACACCAGGATCATGTCTTTCTTGCGATCGACAATGCGCATGTAGCCATCCGCCTGGATCAGCGCAATGTCGCCGGTTTTCAACCAGCCTTCGCTGTCGAGGATTTCATCGGTGGCTTCCTGGCGCTGCCAGTAGCCCTTCATGACTTGCGGGCCTTTCACGCACAACTCACCGATCTCGCCCAATGGCTGTTCGACACCGGCATCATTGACGATTTTGCACAGGGTCGACGGCACCGGAATGCCAATGGTGCCGATCTGGATGTTCTGGATCGGGTTGACCGTGGCCACCGGGCTGGTTTCGGTCATGCCGTAACCTTCGCAGATGGCGCAACCGGTGACTGCTTTCCAGCGCTCGGCCGCCGCCAGTTGCAGGGCCATGCCCCCGGACAGGGTGACTTTCAGCGCCGAAAAATCCAGCTTGCGGAAGCCTTCGTTGTTGCACAGGGCCACGAACAAGGTGTTGAGGCCGACGAAACCGCTGAACTTCCACTTCGACAGTTCCTTGACCATCGCCGGCAGGTCGCGCGGGTTGCTGATCAGGATGTTGTGGTTGCCGATCAGCATCATCGCCATGCAATGAAAGGTGAAGGCATAGATGTGGTACAGCGGCAGCGGCGTGATCAGGATCTCGCAGCCTTCATTAAGGTTGGAGCCCATCAGCGCCTTGCACTGCAGCATGTTGGCCACCAGGTTGCGGTGGGTCAGCATCGCGCCCTTGGCGACGCCAGTGGTGCCGCCGGTGTATTGCAGCACCGCGACATCGCTGCTGGCCGGGCTGGCTTCGGTCACGGGCTGGCCATGGCCCTTGCTCAGCACATCGTTGAACTTGACGGCTTTGGGCAAGTGATAGGCCGGCACCATCTTCTTCACGTACTTGATCACGCTGTTGATCAGCAGGCGCTTGAGCGGTGGCAGCAGGTCTGCCACTTCGGTGACGATCACGTGCTTGACCCCGGTTTTCGGCACGACGGTTTCAGCCAGGTGCGCCATGTTGGCCAGGCAAACCAGGGCTTTGGCACCGGAGTCGTTGAACTGGTGCTCCATCTCCCGCGCGGTGTACAGCGGGTTGGTGTTGACCACGATCAAGCCGGCACGGATGGCGCCGAAGACGGCAACCGGGTACTGCAACACGTTAGGCAGTTGCACGGCGATTCGATCGCCCGGCTGTAAATCGGTATGCTGCTGCAGGTAAGCGGCAAAGGCACCGGACAATTCGTACAGCTCACCGTAGGTGATTGTCCTGCCCAGGTTGCTGAATGCCGGTTTGTTGGCGAAGCGTTGGCAGGACTGCTTCAACACTGCCTGAATATTCGGGTACTCGTCTGGATTGATGTCGGCAGCAATTCCAGCTGGGTACTTATCCTTCCAAAAGTCTTCGATCATGGAAGCCCACTCCTCAGCAACGCGAATTCAACACCGCATTTGATGCGATTATTATTGGTGTTTGTCTATAGGTGAGTCTGGCTTTTACTAGGCCGAGAAGTCACAAAGCGCGCCGAGAGTAGCAGCTTTGAAAAGGGTCGACTAGAGCCAAAAGCGGCCTCTACGGTCACAAATGTGACTCAAGATTGCTAATCGGTCATTTTAGAGCAAAAGACCTATATGTCGCTGAAAGCCCCGAAATTCGGGCTATCAAAGCAAAAGATCGCAGCCTTCGACAGCTCCTACAGGGATCTCGTTCCATTGTAGGAGCTGCCGAAGGCTGCGATCTTTTGGGACCGCCTCGATCTACGACCTGCTACGCGATATCGCGCAACTCCCGCCGCAGAATCTTGCCCACCGGCGTCATCGGCAACGATTCACGCAAGACGATGTGCTTGGGCACTTTGTATGCCGTGAAGTTTTCCTTGCAGTAGGCCTTCAGCTCTTCAAGGCTGACCCCTGCCTCACGAGCCACCACGAACAATTTCACCGCCTCGCCCGAACGCTCGTCCGGCACACCGATCACCGCGCAGTTGGCGACTTTCGGGTGAGCCATGACCACGTCTTCGATTTCGTTCGGGTACACGTTGAAACCCGAGACAATGATCATGTCCTTCTTGCGATCGACGATGCGCACGAAGCCGTCCGGGTCGATCACCGCAATGTCACCCGACTTGAACCAGCCCTCGGCATCCAGCACTTCGTTGGTCGCTTCGGGTTTCTGCCAATAGCCCTTCATGATCTGCGGGCCCTTGATGCACAACTCGCCCCGCTCGCCCAATGGCTGCTCGACACCTTCGTCGTTGATCACTTTCAAGGTAGTGCCCGGCACCGGCAGGCCGACCGTGCCGATGCGCGACTGGTCGCCGTACGGGTTGGTGCAGGCCACCGGCGAGGTTTCGGTCAGGCCGTAACCTTCGGTGATGCGGCAACCGGTCAACTGTTCCCAGCGCTCGGCCGTGGCCTTGACCAGTGCGGTGCCGCCGGAGTTGGTGAGTTTCAGGCTGGAGAAGTCGAGGGTCTTGAAGTCCGGGTGGTCCATCAGCGCAACGAACAGCGTGTTGAGCCCCAGCAATGCCGAGAACCGCCAGTTTTTCAGCTCCTTGATGAAGCCGCCAATGTCCCGAGGATTGGTGATCAGCACGTTGTGGTTGCCGGTCACCATCATGCACATGCAATTGGCCGTGAAGGCATAGATATGGTACAGCGGCAGCGGTGCAATCATCACCTCCTGGCCTTCGCGCAGCAGCGCCTGGCCGTCGGCCGCGAACTGGCTGAGGCAGGCCCGCGCCTGCTGCATGTTCGCCACCAGGTTACCGTGGGTCAGCATCGCCCCCTTGGCCAGGCCGGTGGTACCGCCGGTGTATTGCAGCACGGCGATGTCATTGAGCCCGGCCTTGGGCGCCTTGATACCCTTGCCGCGCCCCTGGAGTAGCGCACTCTTGAACGAAATGGCCTGGGGCAAGGCGTACGCCGGGACCATTTTCTTGACCTTGCTCACCAGCGTATTGACCAGCCAGCCCTTGGCGGTGGGCATCAGGTCGCCCATCTTCGCTTCGATCAGGTACTGGATGTCGGTGTCCGGGAGCACTTCCTGGACCTTGGCCCCGAACATGTTCAGGTACACCAGTGCCCGGGCACCGGAGTCCTTGAACTGATGACGCATCTCCCGCGCGGTGTACAGCGGGTTGGTGTTGACCACGATCAGCCCGGCGCGCAAGGCGCCGAATACGGCGATCGGGTATTGCAGGACGTTGGGCATCTGCACCGCGATGCGATCCCCCGGCACCAGGTCGGTGTGGGCTTGCAGGTAACCGGCGAACGCTGCGCTGTAGCGTTCCAGTTCGGCGTAGGTCAGGGTGACCCCCATGTTGCTGAATGCCGGGCGGTCCGCGAACTTCTTGCAGGAACGTTCGAACACCTCGATGACCGACTTGTATTCAGCGACATCAATGTCCAGGGGTACGCCGGCCGGGCGTTTGTCATTCCAGAAATCAGGTTGCATTGTTCTTGTCCTCTTTACCTGAACCTATCCGGGGCCGCTGCTCTGTCTTTTCGCACAACAGAACGCGGAGCTTCACGGACACTAGCAGCTATGGTGAATCAGGCAAATATGGGCCAAGGCGTCATTGATCGTGTGAATCTTCCCGCCGTGGCGTGGGCTGATGCCAGCGGCTTTATGCGCTATACAATGCAACCACCTCGCGCACCCTGCATGGAAAGGAATCGCCATGATCCACGACACGTTCTGGCTGACCACCAGTGACCGCAACCGCCTCTTCGCCAACCAGTGGCTACCTGCTGGCGAGCTCAAGGCCGTAATTTTGCTGGCTCACGGCATGGCAGAACACAGCGGCCGCTACGCGCGCCTGGCGGAAAAATTCTGCGAGCAGGGCTACGGTGTCTACGCGCCGGACCTGCGTGGACATGGCAAAACTGCCGAAAACGGGACGCTCGGTCATTTCGCCGACAGTGACGGCTGGGCCAAAGTGGTGGGCGACCTGGCGTGCCTCAACCAGCACATCGGCCAGCAACATCCCGGGGTGCCTATCGTGCTGCTTGGGCACAGCATGGGCAGCTACATCGCCCAGGCCTATCTGCTGCATCACAGTGCCAGCCTGCACGGGGCCATTCTCAGCGGTTCGAACTTCCAGCCGGTGGCGCTTTATCGTGCAGCCCGTCAAATCGCCCGTGTCGAACGCCTGCGCCAGGGCCCCAAGGGCCGTAGCGCCCTGATCGAATGGCTGTCGTTTGGCTCGTTCAACAAAAAATTCAAACCGGCGCGCACCCGCTTCGACTGGCTCAGCCGTGACCCGGTGGAAGTCGACCTGTACGCCAACGATCCGCTGTGCGGCTTTCGTTGTACCAACCAGCTTTGGATCGACTTGCTCGGCGGGTTGCAGCAAATCAGCAAAGCGTCCAATCTCGCCCAGATCGATCCGGGCCTGCCGTTGCTGGTGATCGGCGGCGAATGTGATCCGGTGAGTGAGGGCAAGCGTCTGAAGGATCTGGCCAACGCGCTGCGCGAGGCTGGCAGCCAGAACTTGCAACTGACCGTTTATCCGCAGGCACGGCACGAACTGTTCAATGACATCAACCGTGATGAAGTGACGAGCGACGTGTTGGCCTGGATCAACCAGGCGTTGAGCAGTCCACGACCACACCGAACCGAATAGTTTTTTGTGAATTTTTTAATTCGTCACAGGAATCGAGAGACATGACCCAGGTTACCAACACCCCTTACGAAGACCTCGAAGTCGGCCAGACCGCCAGCTTCAGCAAAACCGTTGAAGAGCGTGATATCCAGCTGTTCGCCGCGATGTCCGGCGACCACAACCCGGTGCACCTGGACGCCGAATACGCCGCCACTACCATGTTCAAGGAGCGAATCGCCCATGGCATGTTCAGCGGTGCGCTGATCAGTGCCGCGGTGGCCTGCGAGCTGCCAGGGCCGGGTACTATCTACATCGGCCAGCAGATGAGCTTTCAGAAGCCGGTGAAGATTGGCGACACCCTGACGGTGCGCCTGGAAATCCTCGAGAAACTGCCGAAGTTTCGCGTGCGCATTGCCACTCGCGTGTTCAACCAGCGCGATGAGCTGGTGGTGGATGGCGAGGCGCAGATCCTCGCGCCGCGCAAGCAACAGTCGGTGACCTTGACCGAGTTGCCGCCGATCAGCATTGGCTGATCTGAGACCCTTAGACAGGTTTCTCCGTGGGGGGGGGGTTTTTGACCGCGCCCCCCCCCCCCCCCCCCCCCCCCCCCCCCACGACGATCAGCGCTCCCCCTCCTGCACCTGCACGCTCGCCGTCATCCCCGCACTCAAGTTGAGCCCCTCGGGCACGTTCTCCAACTTGATCCGCACCGGTATCCGTTGCGCCAGCCGAACCCAGTTGAATGTCGGCTCCACCTCTGCCAACAACTGGCCATCCGGCGTGGTATTGCGGTCGGCAATCCCCCGGCTGATGCTTTCCACCCGCCCCTGCAAGGCATTCCCGGCACTCATCAACCAGACTTTCACCGGGTCGCCGACATGGATGCGCGGCAGTTTGGTTTCTTCGAAATACGCCTGCACATAAAAGGTCGAGTCATCGATAAGGGCCATTACCGATTGCCCGGCATTCACATAGTTGCCTTGGGCCAGGCGCAGGTTGGTGATGTGCCCGTTGCGCGGGGCGTGGACCTGGCTGCGGTCCAGATTGATTTGCGCAGCCTTGGCTTCGGCCTGGGCTTCGCGCAGTTCGCCACGGGCGATGCCGGCGTTGATCTGCGCGTTTTCCCGCAGCTCCGCACTGATCGCCTGCGGCCCAAGACTGGCGCGCCGGCTGGCTTCGCGCTCGCGTAGATTGAGTTGTTGCTGGCGGGTCTGCACCACGGCTTCTGCCTTTTCCAACGCAGCTTCGAAACGGTCGCGGTCAATGCTCAGCAACAAGTCGCCGGCCTTGACCTGCTGGTTGTCGTAGGCTTTGAGCTCGCGCACCCAACCTGACACATCCGGGGAAATCACCACCACGTCGGCACGGATGCGCGCGTCGCGGGTCCAGGGTGTCAGCATGTAGTACTGCCACAAATGAAAACCGGCAAAAATTGCCACCGCCACCAGGCACAGGGTGACCGCGACACGTACAGAAGTACGCATATTCAACTCCTTACAAAGGTCCGAGGACGACGGTGATCACGGTCAATACGCAGACGTACAAGGCGCAATCAAATAACGCTTCATGCCAGATCCAGCGGCTCACCGGCGTCAGGCGCAACAGCAGGCGCAAGGCGCCGGTCACCAGCAGCGCCAACACCACATAAATCAGGAACGGGCTGAGCAGCACGCCGCCCACTGACCACTCACGCAAGCCCATCAATGTCCTCCTGCTGGCGGCACCATGCGCGCCAGCTGTTTTGCAATTGCAGCACCGCACCCTGGGCCAGTTTCACCGCATCGCCGGGTGGCAAGGCGTACAAGGTTTGCAGCAACGCTGCACTCGGTTCGGCCAATGCCTCGGCGCGACTGCCAGCGGGGCCTTGGCGCAGGACATTTTCCAGGTCATCGAGATAACGCCGCTGCGGCTCTGTGACCGGCACCTGCGCCACCGCCAGGCTCAAGCGCAGGTGCAACAATTCATCGCCGATGTCCAGGCCGAGCAAGCCATCGTCCCAACGACTGCGCGCTGGCTCCGGCAGTTCCGGATAGTGCCGCGCCAATTGCAGCAAGCGGTCGGCCATGCGTCCACCGAACCAGCTTTCAGCGCCGGCCAGGTTACGCCGTGTCAGGCGTACCAGATCATCCAGGGTTGCCGCCAGCAGGCGTCGGCCATGCCAGGTCGGGTTGCGCAGGATCAGCAACTGGAACGCCAGCACCGCAGCACCGACACCAATCACCATGGCCTGCGCGCTGTTGAAGAACGTTGCGACGTCGAACTGCATCTGGTTCAACGGGGCGACCAATACGATGAAATGCAGGCAAAACGAGGTGGCGGTAGCGCCGATCTGCGCCTTGGCCATGCCCAGGGCACCCAAAAACAGCGGTACACCCATGCCCAGGCAGAGCATCGCGAAACTGCTCCATTGCGGCAGTAGAATTTGCCCGACGATAAACGCCGCCGGAATAGCCAGAAAAATGCCGCGCATGAAACTCATGCCGATCTGCGCACCGTTCTCGCGACTGGCAAACAGGCTGCAGACCACACAGGTCAATACCAGTGCACCGGCTGCGGCGGGCCAGGCGGTTGCCAGCCAAAAGCACGACACCACCAGGAAGGCCAGTGCGCTGCGGGCACCGAAGACCAGGGCCAGAGACAGATCGCGGTGTGGTGTCAGGGTTCTCGGCGGGTCGAGTGATTGGCCGCCCTGCTCCACCACTTTCAACGCCGCGTTTGCCGCCATGGCGGTATCTATCAACAAGGTGAAACGGACCAGGCAGTAACTCTGCGCAGAACTGATGCCCGAATCATGGGAAGCATCGAGCAAGCGCGGGCGCAATGCTTGCAGGGTCGCGGTATCGGCGTTGTTCAGCGCCTCCTGAACCTCGTTCATCCAGGGCAGCAACTGCTCGGACTCTGGTAACGCCAACTGCTTCCACTGCCTGCGCACCGAACGGGCAATACGCAGCAGCATCAACAGTTTCTGGCTCAAGCCACTGATGGCCCGCGCACGTTGTCGACCACGGCTGCCTTCAAACCAGGCATGTTCGCGCTGGGCGTCCACCGCAACGATTCGTCCGAGGATTTCCAGCAGACCCTTGCGCGCCTGGGCGTCACCGGCCAGCGTCGCCTGCGCCGCATTAAAACCGCTTTGCCAGGCAGCCCGGGCCTGATCGGCCAATTGCCGTTCGACCCGCAGCGGCCAGAGCAAGGCACTGCTGGCCGTGGCGCAGATAATACCCAGGCAGATTTCCGTGCAGCGCGCCACCGCCTGATCGAACACCGTCAGCGGATGATTGATAGCGGGCAAGGCAATGATCGCCACCGTGTAGCCGGCCAACACAAATGAATAGGACCAGGCGCTGCGCAACAGCGTTGAACTGGCGGTACACAGCCCTAGCCACAACGCCAGGGCCAGCAGGAACAACCAGGGCGTCTGGGCGAAGCCCCCCATGAACACGACCGACATGATTGTCCCGACCAAGGTCCCCAGCAGCCGCGCCAGGCCCTTTTGCAGCACCATACCCGACAACGGCTGGGCCACGATGAAGGCCGTCATCAACGCCCAGGCCGGTTGCTCAAGACCCCAGCGCAACGCCAGCCACAGCGCCACGCCCCCGCCGATAAGGGTCTTGATCGCAAATTGCACGGCGCGGCGGTCGGGCAGGAACAGGGCCTGCAAAGTGATAGGCACGGAGTGGACTCTTGGGAGCACGATTTAACGATAGTCGCTTCTCCCACGGCCCCTCGAAAAATACGGACGCTGTAGGAGCTGCCGAAGGCTGCGATCTTTTGATCTTCAGCGACTTCACGGACGCCAAAAGATCGCAGCCTTCGGCAGCGCCTACAAGGGTTATTGCGGTGTTAATGACGGGATACAAAAAAACGCCAGACTGGCTGGCGTTTTTGACAGCTAACGGACGCTTACGAGCGTGCGCGAGCCTGGTTGCGCAGGGCTTTCACCTGATCGTGATTGCGTTGTACGCCGTGGTACTGACGCTCTACGAGGTCGCGAATGCCCACCAGGTTGTGTTTGTTGATTTTTTCCATGGCGTCCCTGTAGGCCTTCAGTGCATGGTCTTCACCACGCTCGGCTTCATTGAGCACGGCCTCTTCGTCCTTGCCGGTGAACATCGACTTCACGTCGACCCAGCGACGGTGCAGATCACCGCTGACACTGGTGGAAGTTTCCGGATCGCCACCCAGGGAGCGCACGGCGCTTTGCAGTTCTGCAGCCGCCGCGGCACAGTCGGCCGAACGTTGCACGAACAGGGTTTTGAGCTCAGGGTGCTTGATGTCTTCAGCGCAAGTCTTGAACCCTTCCTGACCGTCCTTGCTGGTTTCAATCAGGTCGTTGAGTACAGAAATCGCTTCTTTATTCATGTCGGTCATTTTTCAATTCCTTGCGGGTTGATGAAAGATGCAATAGGTATTGCACTGGTCATGCCAGCCTGGAACCGATCGTTAATTTGTTATTTTTCAATAGGTTAGAATAAAACAGAAAATCTGTACCCGTTTTATTTGCATGATCTGTCATTTGGCCTGCATGCAGAATGCCTGTATTTTCCAGACTGATTGATTCAAGGCGACCGATTGATGAACCCTGAAAAGCTCGAATTGCTGATTACTCGCCAAATGCCCTTTGGCAAATACAAGGGCCGAATCATCGCCGACCTGCCCGGCCCCTACCTCAACTGGTTCGCCCGGGAAGGTTTCCCCCATGGCGAACTGGGGGGCTTGCTGGCCCTGATGCAGGAAATCGATCACAACGGCTTGTCCGAGTTGCTCGAACCCTTGCGCGCCAAACATGGCAAACCCGCACCCCGTCATTGAAATCGCCCACTCATCGAGTAATCCATGCCCGACAATACCCGCCGCGCCCGTGATGAAGCTTTCTGGCGAACCTTTGCCGACCGCTACGAAGTCCAACCTGGCCCGATCAATCTGGAAAACGGTTACTTCGGGCGAATGTCGCGCACGGTGGTCGAGGAATACCAACGCAACATCGAGCTGATCAACCGCAGCAACTCGGTTTATGTGCGCCAGCGTTTCGAACAAGGCGAGAGCCAGAAGATCAGTTCGCAGGTGGCCGGTTTGATTGGCGTTGCCGCAGAGAGCGTCGCCCTCACCCGCAACGCGACGGACGGGCTGCAAGCGTTGATCCGTAACTACAACCGCTTGCAGCCGGGCGACCAGGTTCTGTTCAGCGACCTAGAGTACGACACGGTCAAGGGCGCCATGCGTTGGCTGGCGCGCAATCGCGGCGTCGAAGTGATCGAGATGGAGCACCCGCATCCCGCCAGTTTCGACAGCCTGCTGGACACCTACCGCAAAGCCTTCACGCGTTACCCGCGACTCAAGCTGATGGCCCTGACCCACGTCACCCACCGCACGGGCCTGGTGATGCCGGTCCAGGCGATTGCAGCCGCCGCCAGGGAACATGGCATCGACGTGATTCTCGACGGCGCCCACGCGTTGGGCCAGTTCGAATTCGATCTCAATGAGCTGGGTATCGACTTCGCCGCCTACAACCTGCACAAGTGGATCGGAGCGCCGCTGACCCTGGGTTTCATCTTCATCGCCCCCGAGCGCCTGGCCGACATCGACCCCGACATGGGCGAGATGCACTTCCCGGTGACCGACATCCGCGCCCGCACGCCCTATAGCACACCGAACATTCCTGCCTTGCTGACCCTGCCGCTGGTCATCGAGGAACATCATGCGATGGGCGGTTCGGCAGCCAAGGGGACGCGGCTGAACTATTTACGCAACCTTTGGGTAAAGCCAGCACGCGAGCTGTCGGGCATTGAAGTCATGACGCCGGATGACCCAAGGCTGTATTGCGGCATCACGTCGATGCGCTTTGTCGCGCATGCCGACCAACAGCCAATGGTCGAACGCTTGCTGCGCGACTACAACCTGTTCACCGTGGTCCGCAGCGGTGCGGCCTGTGGTCCGTGTATCCGCATCACGCCGGGACTGACCACCACCGCGGCTGACATGATGCTGTTGACCACGGCGTTGACCGAATTGCACTAACGCCTGCTTCCTGTGTTGTAGGAGCGAGCATGCTCGCGATGGACTCGAGAACGCCACGGGTGTCAGGCTCCCCGCGTTATCGTTGACGACCATCGCGAGCATGCTCGCTCCTACACACAGGCAAAAAAAAACGGTGCACCGACCAAGCGCACCGTAAAGCCGTAAAACACACAACTACGTGTCAGGTAAAGCTGATCAGTCCAGCAGCGCCAAGGCCTCGGCGGTGCATTCCTGAATGCGGGCCCAGTCGCCGTTCTTGATCCACTCCGGATCGAGCATCCAGCTGCCGCCCACGCACATGACGTTTTTCAATGCCATGTAGCTCTTGATATTGGCAGGCCCCACGCCGCCGGTCGGGCAGAATTTAACTTCGCCGAACGGACCGCCCAGCGCCTTGATGGCGGCGACGCCACCACTGACTTCTGCCGGGAACAGTTTGAAGCGGCGATAGCCCAGGCCGTAGCCCTCCATGATGCCCGAGGCGTTGCTGATGCCCGGCAACAGCGGAATCGGGCTGGCAACGCTGGCTTCCAGCAAATCGCGGGTAATGCCTGGCGTGACAATGAATTGCGAACCCGCCGCTTCGGCCGCAGCCAGCATGTGCCGATCGAGTACGGTGCCAGCACCGGTTACCAGTTCCGGACGCTGCTCTCGCAGGACCTGGATGGCCTTGAGGCCGAACTGCGAACGCAAGGTCACTTCCAGGGCGGTCAGGCCACCGGCTGCGAGGGCGTCGGCCAACGGCAGGATGTCCTGCTCACGGGCAATGGTAATCACCGGCAGGATCCGCGCCTTGGCGCAGAGGCTGTCGATCAGGGCAACTTTATCCGCCATGGAAACGGTCGGGGATGGGTTTGTCATAGCGGCTGTTCCTTGGCTCATGGGCACCAGTAAATCTCTAACGTGGGTTGCAGAAAGGCGCGCACCGGCATTTCGGCGACATCGTCACCGGCCAGCGCGAAACTCAGGGTGGTCAGCTTGGACTGACCGGAAATCGACAGAATCTTGTGTTTGGCCGAGGCCAACAGCGCACGGCTCATGGTCAGGCGTTGATGCGGCACGGTCGGTGCGAGCATCGGCCAGCATCGACGAATGCCATCCGCCTTCAAGGCTTCGTCCAGGTTCGGGCTGTTGGGGAACAGCGAGGCAGTGTGACCGTCATCGCCCATGCCCAGCACCAGCACGTCGATCACCGGCAGTTCGGACAGCAAACGATCGGCCTGCTCGGCGGCCTGCTCCAGGTTGGCGCTGGCGCTGTACAGGCTCAGAAACTGCGCCTTGGCCGCAGGTCCCTGCAACAGGTATTTTTTCAGCAGGCCGGCATTGCTGTCGGCATGCTCGACCGGCACCCAACGCTCGTCGGCAAGGCTGACCACCACGTTCGACCAGTCCAGCGCCTGCTTGGCCAGGTGCTGGAAGAACGCCACCGGGCTGCGGCCACCGGAGACCACCAGGGTCGCCGTGCCTTGGGCCTCAATGGCATCGCTCAGTTGCTTGGCCACGTTCAGCGCAAGGCTTTCAGCCAATAGCACCGGGCTTTTGAACGCATGTGCGTGAACGCCCTGGGGCAGTTTCAAATCAGATATCGCCATACCACGACCTCCCGTCCCGCGTGATCAGAGCAATGGAACTCATCGGTCCCCAGGACCCGGCCGCATACGGCTTGGGCGCATCACCGGATTTTTTCCACCCGGCGATCAACTGGTCACACCACTTCCACGCGGCTTCGATTTCATCTTTACGGACAAACAGGTTCTGATTGCCGCGCATCACTTCCAGCAACAACCGCTCGTAGGCATCGGGGATCCGTGCGCTGCGCCAGGTGTCGGAAAAATTCAGCTGCAACGGACCGCTGCGCAGCTGCATGCCCTTGTCCAGGCCTTGTTCCTTGGTCATCACACGCAAGGAAATGCCTTCGTCCGGTTGCAGGCGGATAATCAGCTTGTTGCTGATCTGCAGGCGCTGCTCGGGAGCAAAAATGTAGTGCGACGGTTCCTTGAAGTGGATAACGATCTGCGACAGCTTCTGCGGCATGCGCTTGCCAGTGCGCAGGTAGAACGGCACGCCGGCCCAGCGCCAGTTGCGAATATCGGCACGCAGGGCGACGAAGGTCTCGGTGTCGCTCTGGGTGTTGGAATTGGGTTCTTCCAGGTAACCGGGCACCGGTTTGCCTTCGCTGTACCCGGCGATGTACTGGCCACGCACCACCTGGGTGGTCAGGCCTTCCGGGCTGATCGGCGCCAGCGCCTTGAGCACTTTGACTTTCTCGTCGCGGATGCTGTCGGCGGACAGGTCGGCCGGCGGGTCCATGGCGATCAGGCAGAGCAGTTGCAGCAGGTGGTTCTGGATCATGTCCCGCAGCTGGCCGGCCTTGTCGAAGTAGCCCCAGCGGCCTTCGATGCCGACCTTCTCGGCCACGGTGATTTCCACGTGGGAGATGTAGTTCTGGTTCCACTGGGTCTCGAACAGGCTGTTGGCAAAGCGCAAGGCGATCAGGTTCTGTACGGTTTCCTTGCCCAGGTAGTGGTCGATGCGATAAGTGCGGTTCTCCGGGAAGAACTGCGCCACGGCGTCATTGACCTTGCGCGAGGATTCCAGGTCCGAACCGATGGGCTTTTCCAGTACCACGCGGGTGTTTTCAGCCAGGCCGACCTTGGCCAGGTTCTCGCAGATCGCGCCGTAGACTGCTGCTGGCGTGGCGAAATAGGCGATGACCCGTTGCGCACTGCCGGCCACTTCAGCCAGGGCGATGTAATCTTCAGGCTTGAGGAAGTCGACGTGCAGGTAGCTCAGGCGCGCGAGGAAACGCTCGACCACGGCTTCGTCCAGCTCCTTGGCACCGACGTAGCGGCGCAGCTCGGAGGTAATGAACGCCAGGTGCTCCTGCGCGCTACCCGGCTCGCGGGCCAGCGCGATGATGCGCGTGTCCTCGTGCAGGAGGCCTGCGCCATCGAGTTGATACAGGGCAGGAAACAGCTTGCGCAAGGCCAGATCGCCCAAAGCGCCGAACAAGGCAAAGGTGCACGGTTCAACCGTAATCGAAGGCATGATGTTTGTTCTTTTATCAAGTTAAGCTACAAATACCTTTTTTCAAGGCATCACTCAAGGGAAAATGTAGTAATAACCACAACATTTTCGCAAAATACAGATTCCGAGTGGTGGTCGGTCGGAGCCATCAGTAGGATAGGCCACCGTTACGGGCCTCACCAAAGGCCCTTTTTGCATTAGCCGCGCGCTTATTGGCGCAGGTGAATCAAGGAAACTCATATGGACCGCGTGCGAAATTTACTGGAGCAGATCCAGAATCGCCTTGAAGAGCTGAACAAGGCCGAACGCAAAGTGGCCGAGGTGATCCTGCTCAATCCACAGCAGGCCACCCGATTCAGCATCGCCGCCCTCGCCCAGGCCGCCTCGGTCAGTGAGCCGACGGTAAACCGTTTCTGCCGTTCGTTCGGCGTCAGCGGTTACCCCGAGCTGAAGTTGCAGTTGGCCCAGAGCCTGGCGAGTGGCGCGGCCTACGTCAGCCGTGCGGTGGAGGCCGACGACAACCCCGAAGCCTATACGCAAAAAATCTTCGGTAGCGCCATCGCGTCCCTGGACAGCGCTTGCCAGGCGCTGGACCCGAATCTGATCAGCCGCGCCGTTGACCTGTTGATCCAGGCCCGACAGATTCACTTCTTCGGCCTGGGCGCTTCAGCCCCTGTGGCACTGGATGCACAGCACAAGTTCTTCCGTTTCAACCTGGCCGTGACCGCCCATGCCGACGTGCTGATGCAGCGCATGATTGCTTCGGTGGCGCACACCGGCGAGTTGTTCGTGATCATTTCCTACACCGGCCGCACCCGCGAACTGGTGGAAGTGGCACGCATCGCCCGGGAGAACGGCGCTTCGGTGCTTGGCCTGACCGCCGAGAACTCGCCCCTGGCCAAGGCCAGTACCTTGAGCCTGAATATTCCATTGCCGGAAGACACCGACATCTATATGCCGATGACTTCGCGGATCATCCAGCTCACCGTGCTGGACGTGCTCGCCACCGGCATGACCTTGCGCCGAGGGGTGGATTTCCAGCCGCATTTGCGCAAGATCAAGGAGAGCTTGAATGCCAGCCGGTATCCGGTTGGAGATGAATTCAACTAAGCCAGCATTTTCATTGCCTGTCAGGGCCCCTTCGCGAGCAAGCCCGCTCCCACAGTTGACCCGGTTCCTTCAGTTGGAATGCGGTCGAATGTGGGAGCGAGCCTGCTCGCGAAGGGGCCAGCCGCAACACCGCAAAATCACGCCCCTACCCTGGCCTGCAAACTCAAGTGCGCCCGCTCCCCAGGCTTCAGGCACAGGCTGTCAGTGCCGCCACTCGCCGCCTCTACGCAAACGAATTCAGATATCTCATTCCAACTCACCCCCAACAAGGGCCGCGAGCCCGGGTGCCAGACCACGGTGTCGGCGCTGGCGCCCGTATCGATGCACAACGCCCGCTCCCAGGCATGGTCGTTGAGCTGCAGCTCACCGCCATGCTGGAACACCCGCTGACAACCTCCATCGACGCGCAACTCGCCTTCCTGCTGGCAAACCCGGCGGTTCAACTGGTCATAGCCCTGCGCACCCTCCAGCCCAGACAGCGCTATCTCACTGACATCGCCAATACGCCAGTAAGCGTGCAAAGCCTGGCTCAATTGGCACGGCATGTCGTCCTGATGCTCAGTGCTCAGACGTAAGTCCATGCGCTCACCGAGGTGCGCGTGCAGGTCCACCTGCCAGTCGCACAGCTCAAGCTGCCAATGCAGGCGCACGCCATCGTCATCGCTACTGCTGTCGATCAGTTTCCAGTCAAGCAACCGCGCCCAACCATGGGATGGCCAGGCGTTTTCACTTGGATGTCGGCCATACCATGGCCAGCACACCGGCACGCCACCACGAATGGCCCCAACCTGCGGCCACTTCGCCGCGCACCACAGCCAGGGCTTCTGGCCCTTGGGCTGAAAGTGCAGCAACTGCGCACCCTGACGACTGAACACCGCCTGACACAGCGGATGATCGATCACCAACACGTCGCGCTTCTGATAGCGCTCCCATGCAAACACCGGCCGTTCACGCAGGGATTTGAAGAAGCGTTGTAGCGGATGCTCAAGCATGTGCCACGGTCCTGAAAATCATCTGTTACCGGGGTGCGCGACCCGCAAAAAAAAGCGGACAGCAATAGCCGTCCGCAAAATGCGCACATGGAGAAGAGCTTATCGCAGTCGCGTTAGAACACCGACTGAATTTTCAGGCCGGCGACCAAAGCGTTATCAACTTCATCGACGCCACCTGGGTGAGTGATGTATTGCAGGTTCGGACGCACGGTCAGCCAGTTGGTCACGTGGAAGCCGTAGTTGAGTTCGTAGTTGTATTCGGTGTCGCGCAGCGGCGAGAACAGTGGATCGTTGTAGTCGCTGACGCCATTGGAGGCGTTGACCAATTCGGCGTTTTTCTTCACGTCATCGTTGACATGGATACGGGCGAAACCGATGCCCAGGTCATCTTTGGGGCGCGCATCGAACGGCCCCTTGTACACAAACATCAGCGACTGGTAGTTGTCGACGATGTTGGTGTCCTTGTCGTGGAAAGTGGCGTTGGCGGCAATGTTCAGACCGCGGGTCGCGTCACCGTTATGGCTGGTGAGTTGTTGTTGTGCAACGAACCAGTAGCCATGCTTGCTGCTGTGGCTGCGATAGGCGTTGCCGCTGGTCGCCGCGTTATTGCCGTTGTCGTCTTCAAGAACGTCATCGGCGCTGGCCGTGCTCTTGTAGTAACCGACACGGTATTCGCCCGGCAGGTTGCCAGGGTTAGGCAACCACACCAGTTCGACCGGCAGGACGGTGCCCTCGGTCCCACTGCCGCTTAGCTTGAAGCCATTGCCGTGCTCCAGTTGCGACGGGTTCTGGTTGTAGGCGCCAATCTGCGCATAGAACTCAGGCGAGATGTTCCACTTCAGGCGGATAGCGGCCTGGCTGACCGGCCAGTTGTACCAGATGTTGGTGGCCCAGTTGCCCACCTGGGAGCCGCAGAACGCCAGGTTCTGGAATTCGCACGGGAAGGTGTTGAAGTCTTCACCCTCACCGAAGTAACCGGCCTTGATGTCGAGTTTATTGTCGAGGAACTGGTGCTTGATCCACAGTTGGGTCAGCCGGACCATATGACCACGACCGTAGACTTCCTGCGAGGAACTCAAGGTGCCGGCACGCGGGTCGCCGACACGGTCATTGGAGATGTTTTCACCGTTACGGTTGGTGAGCTGGATCTTGGCCTGGGTGTTGTCCCAGCCGAACAGTTTCTCCAGGTCCAACGCCGCGCCCAGGCCAAACTGGTCGCTGTAGCGGGCGGTCTTGTCATCGTTGAACCCGCCGTGGAGGTTGCCGCCCACCTCACCGACGTAGTCCATCTTGATGTCGATGCCCTGCTCGATCAGCCTGGTCCGCTCGCCCCCCCAATCGCCGGTCATCCATTCGGAATCGGCGCTGAACGCTTCAGCCGCGTGAACGCTGCCGGCCAGCATCATGGCTGCAACGGCCGATAACTGGCAGATAAGCTGAGCGCTGTTGTTCTTCTTCATCCCTACTTCCTCGTCTTATTGTTATTAACTTTTGTTTTTCTAACGCGGTTCCATCGGTTGTGGCAGGCGACAGGCCGCCCATCACGGAGCCCCCATGTGGGAGCGAGCCTGCTCGCGAAGGCGGTGTGTCATTCAACGCAAATGTCGACTGATAGACCGCTTTCGCGAGCAGGCTCGCTCCCACAGTTGTTGATCTCTACCTACCCTTGAACTGGGTCACGTTGGCAGGCCGGTGTTCGGCGTGTGCTTGACCGGCAGCCCCCAGGCGCTCGCCAGTCTTGGCATCGAATAGCAGCACTTTGGCCGGATCGAATTGCAGGGTCAGGGTCTCGCCCACGGCCGGTGCGACGTCGGGCGCCAGACGACAGCAGACCTTGGTGTCGTTGAGATTGACGAACACCAGGGTGTCGGGGCCGGTCGGTTCGGTGACCTGGACCTCGGCGCGAATGGTCGGCAAACCGTTGGCTTCGCCATTAGCCAGGATGATTTGCTCCGGGCGCATGCCGAGGATGACTTCGCGGTCTTCGAGACCGGCGTCCTGCATGCCCAGCGGCAACTCGCATCGGGCCTGGCCGCTGTCGAGCAACGCCAGCAGACGCCCGTCCTTGCGTTGCAGGCGCAGGGGAATGAAGTTCATTGGCGGCGAGCCGATGAAGCTCGCCACGAACAGGTTGGCCGGGTTGTTGTAGATGTCCTTCGGCGTGCCGAACTGCTGGATGATCCCGTCCTTCATCACCGCCACCTTGTCACCCAGGGTCATGGCTTCGATCTGGTCGTGGGTCACGTACACCGTGGTGGTTTTCAGGCGCTGGTGCATCAGTTTCATTTCGGTGCGCATCTCGACCCGCAGCTTGGCGTCGAGGTTGGACAGTGGCTCGTCGAACAGATAGATCTTCGGCCGCCGCGCCAGGGCGCGCCCCATCGCCACCCGCTGTTGCTGGCCGCCGGAGAGCTG
Organism: Pseudomonas sp. V98_8; assembly: GCF_029967975.1. Taxonomy (NCBI): domain Bacteria; kingdom Pseudomonadati; phylum Pseudomonadota; class Gammaproteobacteria; order Pseudomonadales; family Pseudomonadaceae; genus Pseudomonas; species Pseudomonas sp. V98_8. The sequence continues at coordinate 5,159 of NZ_JASCAE010000075.1, read as the reverse complement.
GCCAGGCTTGCGGCTGAGCAAGTGTTCGATCTGCAACAGCTTGGAAACCCGGGCGACTTCTTCGTCGATGTCGGCGGTCGGCATTTTGCGAATCTTCAGGCCGAAGGCGATGTTGTCGCGCACGCTCATGGTCGGGTACAGCGCGTAAGACTGGAACACCATGGCGATGTCGCGATCTTTCGGGCTCATGCCACTGATGTCGGCGTCGTCCACCAGGATCGCACCGCCGCTGATGGTTTCCAGGCCGGCGATGCAGTTCATCAAGGTGGATTTTCCGCAGCCGGACGGGCCGACCAGGATCAGGAATTCCCCGTCATCGATTTTCAGTTCGATGTTCTTCAGGGTGTCCGGCAAACCGGCGCCGTAGGTCTTGTTGACGTTGCGTAATTCGAGAGTTGCCATGTTCTACCCCTTGACCGCGCCGGACGTCAGCCCACGCAGGAAATACTTGCCAGCGAATATGTAGACCAGCAGTGTCGGCAGCCCGGCGATCATCGCGGCGGCCATATCAACGTTGTATTCCTTGGCCCCGGTGCTGGTGTTGACCAGGTTGTTCAGGGCCACGGTAATTGGCTGGGCATCGCCACTGGCGAAGACCACGCCGAACAGGAAGTCATTCCAGATCTGGGTGAACTGCCAGATCAGGCAGACCATCACGATCGGGATCGACATCGGCAGCAGGATCTTCCAGAAGATCGTGAAGAAGCCCGCGCCATCGAGCCGCGCGGCCTTGACCAGCGCATCCGGAATGCTCACGTAGTAGTTGCGGAAGAACAGCGTGGTGAACGCCAGGCCGTAGACCACGTGCACCAGCACCAGCCCCGTCGTGGTGTTCGCCAGGCCGAACTTGCCGAGGGTGAACGACGCCGGCAGCAGCACGGTCTGGAACGGCAGGAAGCAGCCGAACAGCAACAGGCCGAAGAACAATTGCGAACCACGGAAGCGCCACATCGACAGTACGTAGCCGTTCATGGCGCCGATAAAGGTCGAGATCAGTACCGCCGGCACGGTGATTTTCACCGAGTTCCAGAAGTAGCCGCCGACCACGTCCCAGGCCTTGATCCAGCCGATACCGTCGATCACGGTCGGCCAGCTCAACAGGTTGCCGGTGCGGATGTCTTCCGGGGTCTTGAAGCTGGTCAGCAGCATCACCACCAGCGGGATCAGGTAGACCGCCGCCGCCAGCAGCAGCGTGGCGTAGATCGCGATGCGGCTGAAGCTCAGCGAGGGCTTTGCGAGTGAATTAGTCATGGCGTTTGCCTCGCAGCTCGGAGTACAGGTACGGCACGAGGATGGTCAGCACGGCGCCGAGCATCAGCATGGCGCTGGCCGAACCGATGCCCATCTGGCCACGGCTGAAGGTAAAGGAATACATGAACATCGCTGGCAAGTCGGAGGAGTAGCCGGGGCCACCCGCCGTCATCGCCGCCACCAGGTCGAAGCTCTTGATCGCGATGTGCGCAAGGATCATGAAGGCGCTGAAGAACACCGGGCGCAGGCTCGGCAGCACGATCTTCAGGTAGATGGTCGGCAGGCTCGCACCGTCGACTTGCGCGGCACGGATGATCGACTGATCGACACCGCGCAGGCCGGCCAGAAACATCGCCATCACGAAGCCAGAGGCTTGCCACACGGCGGCGATCACCAGGCAGTAGACCACGCGATCCTGATCCACCAGCCAGTCCAGGCGAAAGCCTTCCCAGCCCCAGTCACGCAGCATCTTGTCCAGGCCGAGCCCTGGGTTGAGCAGCCATTTCCACGCGGTACCGGTGACGATCATCGACAGCGCCATCGGGTACAGGTAGATGGTGCGGATGAAGCCTTCCTTGCGGATGCGCTGGTCCAGCAGCACGGCGAGGAACACGCCCAGCACCAGGCTGATGCCGATGAACATGCCGCCGAACAGCGCCAGGTTCTTGCTCGCGACCCACCAGCGGTCGTTGTCCATCAGGCGCATGTATTGCTGCAGGCCGACCCACTTGTAGGTCGGCATGAAGCTGGAGTTGGTAAAGGACAGTATGAATGTCCAGATGATGTAACCGTAGAAGCCAACCAACACGATCAGCATGCTCGGCGCGAGTACCAACTTGGGTAACCAGCGTTGCAGCGCATCGAACGGTGAGGCTTTGCTGAAAACCGCCACAGAGCTCATCGGGATAATCCAGGTTAGAGAAATGAATCGACACGCCGATCCCCTGTGGGAGCGGGCTTGCTCGCGAAAGCGGTGTGTCAGTCGACATCAATGGTGAATGTCAGTCCCCATTCGCGAGCAAGCCCGCTCCCACATTGGGGTCAGGCTGTGTCAGGGATTACTGGGCGGCTTTGACGGCCGACGCCAGTTGGGCGCTGGCCTTGGCCGGGTCGGCGTCCTTGTCGTTCATGAAGTTGGTGACCACGTCGAAGATCGCGCCTTGAACGGCCAGGGAGGTGGCCATGTTGTGCGCCATGCTCGGTTGCAGGCCGCCGTTTTTCTCGTCCGCCAGGAAGTCCTTGGCCGCCGCTTGGGCGCAGGAATCGAAGCCCTGGCCAGCCATGTCGTTCAACATGTCGGTGCGCACCGGGATCGAGCCCTTGTTGATGCTGAAGACTTTCTGGAAATCTTTACCCAGGGCGACCTTGGCCAGGTCTTGCTGCGCGGCGATATCACCCTTGCGATCAGCTTTCAACTTGAACACCGCCATCGAGTCGATGTTGTAGGTGAAGGCTTTTTCAGTGCCCGGGAAGGCCACGCACTGGTAGTCCTCGCCCGCGACTTTCTTCGCCGCGGTCCATTCGCTCTTGGCCCAGTCGCCCATCATCTGCATGCCGGCCTTGCCATTGATCACGTCGGCGGCGGCGATGTTCCAGTCACGACCGGCGCGGTTCGGGTCCATGTAGGTGGTGATTTTTTTCAGCTCGGTGAAGGCCTTGGTCATCTCGGCGCCCGAGAGGGTTTTCTGATCCAGGTCTACCAGGGCTTTCTTGTAACCGTCGGCGCCCATGACCGAGAGCACCACGTCTTCAAACACGGTGCTGTCCTGCCAAGGCTGGCCACCGTGGGCGAGCGCGATGAAGCCGGCGGCCTTGAGCTTGTCGCCAGCGGCATAGAATTCTTCGAGGGTGGTTGGCGCTTTGTCGATCCCGGCTTTCTTGAACACTTGCGGGTTGATCCACAGCCAGTTGACGCGGTGGATGTTCACCGGCACGGCGACGTAATCGCCTTCGTATTTCACGGTGTCGGAGACTTTCACAGGCAGCAGGCTGTCCCAGTTTTCCGACTTGGCGACGTCTTTCAACGTTTCGGTACTGAGCAGGCCAGTGCTGCCCCACTCCTGGATGTCCGGCCCCTTGATCTGGGCAACGCCCGGCGGGTTACCCGCTACAGCGCGGCTCTTGAGCACGGTCATGGCCGTGGAACCGCCACCACCGGCGACTGCGCCATCCTTCCAGGTGAAGCCATCTTTTTCGACTTGAGCCTTGAGGACATCGACCGCTGCTTTTTCACCACCCGACGTCCACCAGTGAACGACTTCCACGGAACCCTTGGATTCGGCGGCAAGCACACTGAGAGGGAGCGCAGACAGGGAGACGAGAGAAATGACAGTAGCGAGGCGAGAAATCGCATTCATCGATAAGTACCTTTCTTGTTGTTATGCATGCAAGTCTGGTGCTTGCGCTGCAGAGGATTTTAAACAGGGGATGTCCCTTCGCAGGTAACGAAGGGACGCGCGAATGTCACCGCATGGTTACATGGAAACGCTCTGGGACACCGCCGCCAGTGCACTGGCCATGCTCGGCGCCAGCGGCAGGCGCGGGATCAGCACTGCTTGCCAGGCATGATAGAGATCGGGTTTGCCCGCCCAGATATCGCCGCTGGGGCGGTTCAATGGGTCGAGTTCGTGGTGCCAGCTGCCGCATTCATGGTCGATGAAATGACATTCACAAAATTCCCAGAACAGTCGGTACCAGCGTTCGTACTGCTCATCGCCCGTGCGCTTGAGCAAGGCACTGGCAGCGGCGCTGGCTTCGCAATGGGTCCAGTGCAGGCGATGGCGAACCACCGCCTTGTTGTCCCAGTCGAGGGTGTAGACCATGCCCGGTGCGCCATCGATCTCCCAGCCGTGCAGACAGTTCTGTTCAAAGAGTTTTTGCGCGTCCGTGAGCAACCAGCCCGGCGTGAGCATGCCGGCGCGCACCCGCGCGGCTTCCAGATGCAAGAGCAATCGGGCCCATTCGAAACCGTGGCCTGGCGTGGTGCCGTAGGGGCGGAATCCGTCGGCCGGGTTATCGCGGTTGTAGTCGCGCAGGGGCTGCCAGTCGCGGTCGAAATGTTCGATCACCAGAAAGCCGTTGGCGGCGGCGCGGCCATGAATCACCCGCTCGACGATGCGTTGGGCGCGGCACAACCAGCGCTTGTCGTCGCTGACATCGGCCAGGGCGAGGAAGGCTTCGGTGGCGTGCATGTTGCTGTTGGCGCCGCGATAGGCTTCCTCGCAGCTGAAGTCGCGATTGAAGGATTCGCGCATGGCGCCCTCCTCCTCACTCCAGAAGTACGTGTCGATGATGTCGACCGCGTCATCGAGCAAGGCTTGCGCGTCGGGCCGTTGTGCAACCACAGCGGAACTGGCGGCCAGGGCCACGAAGGCATGCAGATAGGCATTTTTGCCGGTGTTGCCGTCGCGGTGTTCGGCCACTGCGAACCAGCCGCCGTGCACGGCATCGCGCAACGGCCCGCGCAGGGCCCGGATGCCGTGATCCACCAGCTCGGCAAAACCCGGCAGGCCCTGGATGTGCGCCATGGCGAAGCTGTGGGTCATGCGCGCTGTGTTCATGGTTTGTGCTTGCGCGTCGGCCGGCAAGCGGCCCTTTTCATCCAGGTTGCCGAAGCCCTCGGGGAGCTTCGAAGCCTTGGCAAATGCCAGCAGCCGCAAGCCTTCGGCGGCGAGCCATTGCTGGTGGGCGGGGGCGTTCAGCCAACTGCTGAAGGCGGGTTGAGAGGAGTCCATGGGGTGCCTTTTTTGTTGTTATGACTGCAGGGCAGTCTAAACAACGGGCGGCGGCGGACTTGTAACGAAGGGGGCGAGTTATGTCACCAAGCTGTGACATTCATCAGCAATGGCGCAACCTGGCTTTGTAGGAGCCGGCTTGCTGGCGATGGCGTTTTCAAGGACGCCATCGCC
>NZ_JASCAE010000007.1:0-213073 GCF_029967975.1 Pseudomonas sp. V98_8 | reverse complement strand
GGAGTTTTCCGTTTCGACTGCGCCGGAAGTGGGGCGAATTATAGGCTTCCAGAATTTGCCGTCAACCATTAATTACGCCTTTTTGGCAGAAGTACCCTTTTTAGCGATCAGGCGCGGGATTCGACGAGCCAGCGACGGCAACCTGAGCACTAACAGCAATGCGCCTATAGATGCATAGATCGACCACTCCTTAAGATCGGCGCGCACGATCCAGAGCATATGCAGCAATCCGAGTACGAGAACCAGATAGGCCGAGCGATGCAGCTTCTTCCAAAGAACTCCCATACGTCGTTGGCTGTATCGATTGGAAGTGCACGCTAACGATAGCAAGCACAAAAAACCCAAGACCCCGACAATGATGTACGGTCGCTTGCGCAATTCGACACCCAGCTGCGCCCCGTCGAATCCAAGGATGAACGCCAGGTAGGCGCTCAAGTGCAGAACCACGTAAGCGAAACACCACAATCCCAATTGCCGCCGGACCGCTATCCACCCCGCCCACCCCGTGAGCTTTTGCAGCGGCGTCATACTGAGCGTGACGAGCAACAGCACAAGCGTCCCCAACCCCAACCGATCAACCAGCACCTTGCCGGGATCAGGCCCCAGCGCATCCTGCCAGGCCTGGTACAACCAAAGCAGCGGCCACACCATTGCACAAACGAAAACCGCAGCACGCCAGAGCGGATATCGCATCAATAATTCTTCCGCAAATCGAGCCCTGCATATAAAGAAGCGACTTCATCCGCATAACCGTTGAACATCAGCGTGTCACGCACATTAGGCTTGAACAGACCGCTCGGCAGTCGGCGCTCGCGAGCCTGGGTCCAGCGCGGGTGGTCAACCGTAGGATTCACGTTCGCGTAAAAACCGTATTCATCCGCGGCAATACTCTGCCAAGTGGTTTTTGGCTGCTCGCTCACCAGGCTTATCCGCACGATGGACTTGATGCTTTTAAACCCGTACTTCCATGGCACAACCAAACGCAAAGGCGCCCCGTTCTGGTTCGGCAGTTCACGCCCGTACATCCCCACCGCCAGTATTGCCAGCGGGTTCATGGCTTCGTCCAATCGCAGCCCTTCTACATAAGGCCAGTCGATCAAGGCGAACCCGGACCGCTGCCCAGGCATGCTCTTCGGATCCTGCAGGGTTTCGAAGCGAATGAATTTGGCATTTGACGTGGGCTCTACCTGGCTAAGCAGCGCCGAAATGGGGAAGCCGATCCATGGAATCACCATCGACCATGCCTCCACGCAGCGCAACCGGTAAATGCGCTCTTCCAACTGATAAGGCTTCATGAAGTCTTCCAGAGCATACCGCCCAGGCTTACCCACCTCCCCGTCCACGACCACGGTCCAGGGTTCGGTTTTCAGTGCACCGGCGTTGGCAGCCGGGTCACCCTTGTCCGTGCCGAACTCATAGAAGTTGTTGTAGTGCGTTGCGTCCTTGAACGGGGTGATTGCCTCATCCTTCACACTGACGGCGCCCCACCGGGTGGAGGGAAGCTTTTCGGCAAACCAGGACGGTGCCTTGCCAGGCTCGACATCCGGGTATCGCGCCGCTTCATCGGCCACCGCCCACCGCGGCAGACTGCTCACGGCCAATCCGGCTACGGCAGCACCCACTACATTGCGTCGAGAAAGATAGAGAGATTCAGGCGTGACGTCCGACTCATGGCAGTCGGACGCTTTTGGGACTTTGATCAGCATGGCTACTCCGCAGCATTGGAGAACAGGCGCACCAACAGACTGCGGAGTATGAGGGAAATTACATCACTCGGCGCTTTTACGCCGACGAAGATGTAACAGGTATTGCACCGGACCAGATGCTGCATAGGCGAGGAACACCAGGAGCAGGATGCGCGGCGGATCACTGAATACGACGGCAAATACCAACACCACGGCAAGGATCGCCACAAACGGAACGCGCCCTTTCAGGTCCAGCTCCTTGAAGCTGTTGTACTTGATGTTGCTGACCATCAGCATGCCGGCCGCCGCCACCATCAGCGCAACCAGGAAGGACATCTTGGAACCCTGGATGCCGTAATCACTGAACGCCCAGACAATACCGGCTACGACTCCCGCCGCAGCCGGGCTGGCGAGACCGATGAAATAACGCTTGTCGGCAGTACCGACCTGGGTGTTGAACCGTGCCAGGCGCAACGCCGCACCCGCTACATAGATGAAGGCGACCATCCAGCCGACCTTGCCCATGTCGCCTAGCGCCCAGCCGAAGGCGAGCAACGCCGGTGCCACGCCAAAGGCAACCATGTCCGACAGCGAGTCGTACTCGGCGCCAAAGGCACTCTGGGTATTGGTCATGCGGGCAACGCGGCCGTCGAGGCCGTCGAGCACCATCGCCACGAAAATCGCGATGGCGGCGAACGCAAAATACTTGCTCGCACCCATCGAATCGCCGGCACTCAAGGCACTCTGGGCGCTCATCGAGTTGATGATGGAATAAAACCCTGCGAAGAGATTCGCAGTGGTGAACAGATTCGGCAGAAGATAGATACCACGATGCCGGACTTTACGGCCGTCAGCGTCATGCCCTTCTTCGATGTGCTCATCGATGGGCAGAAGGCTTTCGGCGTCAGAAGCCTGCTTTGGCTCTTCGGGACGTTCGCTCATGGACATTACCTTGCAACGGGGTGGAAAGTTTCGACAGGTGTCTGGGACGACGGTTCGACCGCAAACGATGCAGCTTTATACCAGAACCGATCACCCAAACGAAAAAACGCGGCCTAAGCCGCGTTTTTCGTACAAGTAATCGACTTAGTTCTTGGCTTTGTCGACGATCTTGTTGGCACCGATCCAAGGCATCATGGAGCGCAGTTGCTCGCCGATGACTTCGATACCGTGCGCGGCGTTATTACGACGCTTGGCGGTCATCGAAGGATAGCCGGTAGCGCCTTCGCTGATGAACATCTTGGCGTATTCGCCGTCCTGAATGCGTTTCAGGGCGTTGCGCATGGCCTGACGGGATTCGGCGTTGATCACTTCCGGGCCAGTCACGTACTCGCCGTACTCGGCGTTGTTGGAGATCGAGTAGTTCATGTTGGCGATACCGCCTTCGTACATGAGGTCCACGATCAGCTTCAGTTCGTGCAGGCATTCGAAGTAGGCCATTTCCGGCGCGTAGCCAGCTTCAACCAGGGTTTCGAAACCAGCTTTTACCAGTTCAACGGTACCGCCGCACAGAACGGCTTGTTCGCCGAACAGGTCGGTTTCAGTCTCGTCCTTGAAGGTGGTTTCGATGATGCCGGTACGACCGCCACCCACGCCGGCAGCGTAGGACAGCGCAACGTTCTTGGCGTTGCCGGATGCGTCCTGGTAGATCGCGATCAGGTCAGGGATACCGCCGCCTTTGACGAACTCGGAACGTACGGTGTGACCTGGTGCCTTCGGCGCGATCATGATCACGTCGAGGTCAGCACGCGGCACAACCTGGTTGTAGTGGATCGCGAAGCCGTGGGAGAAGGCCAGGGTGGCGCCTTTCTTGATGTTCGGCTCGATTTCGTTCTTGTACAGGGAAGACTGGAACTCGTCCGGGGTCAGGATCATGACCAGGTCGGCAGCAGCAACAGCGGAAGCAACGTCAGTCACTTTCAGGCCGTGGGCTTCAGCCTTGGCAACAGTGGCCGAGCCTTTGCGCAGACCAACAGTCACGTCAACGCCGGAATCTTTCAGGTTGCACGCTTGAGCGTGGCCCTGGGAGCCGTAACCGATGATGGCAACTTTCTTGCCCTGGATGATCGACAGGTCGCAGTCTTTATCGTAGAAAACTTTCATGAATTTCCCCTATATCCGGCCGTTCAGGCCATTCGCTAATTTGGTTTAGATGCTGAGTACTTTGTCGCCGCGGGCAATACCGGTGACGCCACTGCGGACGGTCTCCAGGATCGAGGCGGTGCCAATGGACTGGATGAAGCTGTCGAGCTTGTCGCTGGTACCGGTCAATTGAACGGTATATACGCTGGCACTGACATCGACGATCTGTCCACGGTAAATATCGGTGGTGCGCTTGATCTCGGCGCGCTGGGCGCCGGTGGCCTTGACCTTGACCAGCATCAGTTCGCGCTCGATGTGAGCACTTTCCGACAGGTCGACCAATTTGACCACTTCGATCAGCTTGTTCAGGTTCTTGGTGATCTGCTCGATGACCTCATCGTGCCCGACAGTGGTCAGCGTCAGACGCGACAGGGTCGGGTCTTCGGTGGGGGCCACGGTCAGGCTTTCGATGTTGTAGTTGCGCTGCGAGAACAGGCCGACAACACGAGACAAAGCGCCAGGTTCGTTTTCCAGAAGCAAGGAAATAATGTGCCGCATGATTAAGTACGCTCCGTCTTGCTCAGCCACATATCGCGCATGGAGCCGTCTTTGATCTGCATCGGATAGACGTGCTCGCTGGTGTCGACCGAAATATCGATTACCACCAGGCGATCTTTCATGGCGAACGCCTCTTCCATCTTCGACTTCAAATCTTTCGAATCAGTGATGCGCACGCCAACGTGGCCATAGGCCTCCGCCAGCTTGACGAAATCAGGCAGCGATTCCATGTAGGAATGAGAGTGACGGCTGCCGTAGCTCATGTCCTGCCACTGGCGAACCATGCCCAGTACACCGTTGTTCAGGATGACGATTTTTACCGGCAAACCGTATTGCAGGCAGGTCGACAACTCCTGAATGTTCATCTGGATGCTGCCCTCGCCCGTTACGCAGGCGACGTCGTCATCCGGAAAGCTCAACTTGATACCCATGGCCGCAGGGAAACCGAAGCCCATGGTGCCCAGGCCTCCGGAGTTGATCCAGCGGTTCGGCTTGTTGAACTTGTAGTACTGCGCCGCGAACATCTGGTGCTGACCCACGTCGGAAGCTACAAAAGCATCGCCCTTGGTCACTTCGCACAGGGTTTCAATCACCGCCTGCGGCTTGATGACACTGCCGTCGCCCTTGTCATAAGGGAACAGGCCGCGATCACCGCGCCACTCGTCGATCTGCTTCCACCAGCTGGCCACGGACTCCTTGTTCGGGGTCTCGCCGATTTCCTTGAGGATCGCGACCATTTCGGTCAGGACGCTCTCGACCGGACCCACGATAGGCACATCGGCCTTGATGGTCTTGGAGATCGAAGCCGGGTCGATGTCGATGTGAATGATCTTGGCGTTCGGGCAGAACTTCGATGCGCCGTTGATGACGCGGTCGTCGAAGCGCGCGCCGACGGCCAGGATCACGTCAGCATGGTGCATCGCCAGGTTGGCGGTGTAGCTGCCGTGCATGCCCAGCATGCCGATGAACTGACGGTCGGTACCAGGGTAACCGCCGAGGCCCATCAGGGTGTTGGTCACTGGCAGGTTGAGCATCTTCGCCAACTCGGTGAGCGGCGCGGAGCCACCACCCAGGATAACGCCACCGCCCGAATACAGCACAGGACGCTTGGCCGCCAGGAGCATTTCTGCCGCCTTGCGGATTTGCCCCGAGTGGCCGCGAACGGCCGGGCTGTAGGAACGCAGCTTGGCTTTTTTCGGGAAGACGTATTCGAACTTCTCGGCCGGGTTGGTCATGTCTTTCGGAATGTCGACAACGACCGGACCAGGACGACCGGATTGCGCCAGGTAGAACGCCTTCTTCATGACTTCCGGGATTTCCGACGCATGCTTGATCATGAAGCTGTGTTTCACGATCGGCCGGGAGATACCGATCATGTCGGTTTCCTGGAAGGCGTCGGTACCGACCATGGTGCTAGGCACCTGGCCAGAAATCACCACCATCGGAATGGAGTCCATGTAGGCCGTGGCGATACCGGTGATGGCGTTGGTCGCGCCCGGGCCGGAGGTCACCAGTACCACGCCGGCTTTACCGGTGGCACGGGCGTAGCCGTCAGCCATATGGGTCGCGGCCTGCTCGTGACGAACCAGGATGTGAGTCACTTCCGGTTCTTTGAACAAGGCATCATAGACATGAAGAAGAGCACCACCCGGGTACCCGTAGATATATTTGACGCCTTCGTCGCGCAAAAAGCGGACGAGCATCTCACCGCCAGATAAAAGCTCCACGTTGTTCACCTCTAAAACGCCAGAATACCGTCCACGAAAAGGGGGACGGGTCTTAATAGGTTTACTTCCCAGCAGAGCATGAGCGACGGTGGTCGCCGACTACGTCAGCACTGACTGAGCAAGTATTGGGATCGTCCCAAGTGTTGCGGGCCTTTCCCACCCAGCGCGAGGTAACGCGTTGCGGGTGTAACAGGTCGGCGCGGATGTGCGCCTCATGATCTGCCGAGTGGGTCTGCTTCTGGCAGTCCCTCTACAGCGGACTTTGGATTCTTCTGTTTCGTCCCTTGCAAGTCAAGTCGTCTATGAGCTTTATTCTACTAACCACATGAGAACGCAAGAAAAAACCCGTAAACCCCCTGCGTGTTAGCTTCAATTGCGCAACTTTTGACAAGGAATTGGCATGCGTACGCACTTCATCATCGCCGGCCTGATGGTCGCCCTTAGCCCGCTGTCGATGGCCGGGCAGATTTACCAGTGGGTCGACGCCCAGGGCGTTACCCATTTCGATGCTCAACCGCCTCGGGATCAGCCTGCCACTACCATCGTTACGCCCGCCTCACAGCCTGGCAGGTCGGGCACTGGCGCCCGCAACGGTGCAATTGGCGACCAACAGGCCATCGACAAATCGGTGAAGAAGCAGGTGAGCGAGCAACAGAACCAGCTGAAGGTCTTCTGCGAACAGGCACGAACCAACCTGGCGCAGCTACAGAATAATCCGCGCCTGAGAGAGGAAGTGGATGGCCAGATGCGGCGTCTTGACGACTCCCAGCGTCAGGAGCGCATCGCTGAAACGCAAATGCAGATTGCGGATAACTGCATGTAGGAGCCCGTAGGAGCTGTCGAGTGCAACGAGGCTGCGATCTTTTTTTGAAAGCAAGATCAAAAGATCGCAGCCTCGTTGCACTCGACAGCTCCTACAGGGGATCGCAGCTCAGCGGGAGGCGGTGATCAGTTGATCGAACTCTTTGAGCAAAGCCTGCAGCTGCCGATCCTTGCCTTGGACATTGCGCTGGGCGAAGACCATTTCAGCCATCTCCTGAATCCCCGATGCATTCGGCAAGGGCAGATCCTGCTCCAGGATTGCTTTCATGCGCGGCAGGAAGATCCATTGCAGCCACTGCTCGAAGTCCAGGGTATCAACTGAAAACGGCTCGACGCTGGACAGTGCTTCAGCGGATGGCGCGACCTCGTCCCACCACCCCTGCACACGCAATTCGCGTTCGATCAGCAGCAACTGATCGGCAATCTTCGGAAACCGTACATCCATCACGAAGTAACCTTGGCTTTCTGGCGAGCCAAAGCGGCCCCCGCCGAATCACCCTGCTTCTCGCGCGCTTGGGCGATCAGCTCCCACAGGCTGGCCTGCAGTGCCGGACGCCCGCTGGCGAAGGTCAGGCCACGGCGAGCAAATTGCTCGGCCTGCGGCGCATCACCTTGGGCCATGCGCACTTGCGCCAGGCGATAGAGCACCTGCGGCTCACGCGGGGCGACACGCTGGGCGCGTTCGAGGCTGGAAGAAGCGCCATTGAGATCGCCGCCGGCCTGCTGCTGCTGAGCGGTGGTCAACAACGCCAGCACCGGCCCGTCCAGTTGCTCGTCGGCGGACAAGCCACCGGAACTGGCCGACGGAATCCCGCTCGGTGTCGAGGGCATGCTATAGCTGCCTTGATTGACCGGTGCGGACTGAACCGGCGACGTGTCGATCGGCCCTGGCGTAATCGGGCCCGGGGTAATGGGCCCTGGAGTAATCGGAGTGGTGCTGATCGGTGCCGACGTCACCGCACCACCACCCGGCACCATCACGACAACACCAGTATCGCCTTGTGGAATCTCCTGGGCCTGGGGTTGCACAGGACGTTTTACCGTCGTCTGACGGTAGCCGCCGTTCGCCGAAACGCGCTCGCTATTGGAAACCTTGGTGCCGGAGTCCACCACCGGAATCGAGCCGCGCTGTACCGAAGAACAACCGCTGAGCAAAGCCACGGCGGTCACCGCTGGAATCAACCACTTGTTCACTTGAAACCCTCTTTGCTTAATTCATCCAGCCCTTGACCCAATCCATCACCGTTTCACCGTTGATCGGGCTTTCGCCACCACAAGCGGGACCGGGAGGCGGTTCGCTGCCGCGAATATACGGCATCTGCACGGCGCCGGGGCAACCGGCGTCGGAGCCTTGGCCGGTTCGCGAATCGACCCAGGCCTGAACGATATTATCCGGCTGCGGCATGTCCAGCGGCAACGGGTCGGCCTTGCGCATGAAGCTGGTCCAGACCTGCAACGCACCGGTAGCACCCGTGAACGGTGTCTTGCCGTTGTCGTCGCGTCCCAACCAGACCACCGCCAGCAAGTCCTGACTGAAACCTGCGAACCAACTGTCTCGCGAGTCGTTACTGGTGCCGGTTTTGCCGGCCAGGGTCAAGGTCTTCGGCAACACGTTGTAGACCGAACTGCCGGTACCTTCACGCATCACGCGCTGCATGGCGCTCTGGATCAGGTAGATCGACGCCGGGTCGAAACGCTGCTGGATCTGGAACGGATAACGCTTGAGCGGCTCGCCTTCGGCCGTCAGGACGCTACGGATACCACGCATCGGCGTATTGAAACCGCCGTTGGCGAGCGTCTGGTACATGGTCGCCACTTCGATCGGGGTCATGCCGCCAGCGCCCAGCAACATCGATGGGAAGGCCGGAAACTCGCGACTGACACCCAGGCGCCCGAGCGTCTTGAGGACATTCGGCACACCCACGGCCAGGCCCAGGCGTGCGGTCGACAAGTTGTAGGAATGCGCCAGCCCTTGATAAAGGAAGACCGTGCCGTGGGAACGGCGATCATAGTTCTGCGGTTTCCAGACCTGCCCGTCAGCGCCCTTGACCGAGAAGGAGTCGTCCGACAGCCAGCTGGTCAATGTGTATTGGCTCGGTTTTTCCAGCGCCGTCAGGTAAACCGCCGGCTTGATCAACGAGCCGATCGGCCGCACCGCGTCCAGCGCCCGGTTGAAACCGGCAAAGCTGGCCTGGCGACTGCCGATCATGGCCTGCACCTCGCCGGTTTCCGGATTGGTCACGACCATCGCCGCCTCGACCTCATCCGAGCCCTTGCGACCGGACAGGCGCTTGAACGTGTCGTTGACCGACGCTTCGGCCTTCATCTGCAGGATCGGATCGAAGCTGGTGAAGATCCGCAGCCCCTCCTCGGTCAAGTCTTCGTCGCGGTAGTCTTCACGCAGCTGGCGCTTGACCAGGTCAAGGAAGCCGGGGAACGAGCTGTCCGCAAGACTGCCGCGCTTGGTCACGCCCAACGGCATTTTTTTCGCGGCTTCGACTTGCTCCGCCGTGGCGACACCCTGCTCCTGCAGCACGTCGAGCACCAGGTTACGCCGCTCCAGTGCACGCTCCGGATACCGGCGCGGGTTGTAGGAGGACGGCCCCTTGACCATGCCGACCAGCAAGGCCACCTGATGCAGCTTGAGCTCGGCCAGAGGCTGGCTGAAGAAGAACTGGCTGGCCAGGCCGAAACCGTGCACCGCGCGTTGACCGTCCTGACCGATAAACACTTCATTGAGGTAAGCCTCAAGGATCTCACGCTTGTCGTAGTGCAGTTCCAGCAGCAACGCCATCATGGCTTCGGTCAGTTTGCGGGTCAGGCTGCGCTCGTTGGTCAGGTAGAAGTTCTTGACCAACTGCTGGGTCAGGGTACTTCCCCCCTGACGCATGCGACCCGACGAGCCGTTGACCCAGATCGCCCGGGCAATCGACTTCGGCGAGACACCAAAATGGTGATAGAAATCACGGTCCTCGACCGCGACCAGGGTCTCGAGCAAATACGGCGGCACCTGATCGATCTTGATCAGGATCCGGTCTTCGAGGTTTTTCGGGTACAGGCCACCGATCAGCAGTGGTTCCAGACGCACCACCGACAATTTCGAACCCTTGGCCGCCGACAGTTCCGCCACGTAGTCGCCCGAGAAGCGCACACGCACCGGTTGTGCTTGCTCCATGCCTTCATAGAACTGGAAGCCGCGGGTATTCAGATCGACGGTATTGCCGTTGACGGAGGCCGCGCCCGGGCCGTTGGCCACGCTTTCACGGCGATAGCCCAAGGCATCGAGCTCGGTGAGAAAATCGTCCCTGCTCAGCTTTTGTCCGACGAACAGCTCGAGCGGACGCGCGTAGACCTTGGCCGGAATCATCCAGCGCTTGCCGGAGAACTTCTCCTGCACGATGGCATCGAGGTAAACGGCGAACCCGGCCAGCACCACAAGGCCGACCAGGCTGAGTTTAAGGGCCCAGCCAAGCCAGGGCCGCAGGCCTCTGGAGGGGGGATTCTTTGGGGTACGGGGGGATCGAGTACGAGTCATGGCGGCGGATTATACGCACTTTATTCATAGTCAACAGGAGGCCCGCGAGTTTGCGTTAGGCTGGCTAGACGCCATAATGACGACCTGAATTTTTTCCGACTCTTAAGGATCGCCTGTGAGCCAGTCCCTGATCGCCGCCCTGCAAAACCCGGCCCTCTACCCGCATCCTGTAGATGGATTCAAGGTCATCGAGACCCACATTTCCTGGGTCGTGCTTACCGGCCCCTTCGCTTATAAAGTGAAGAAGCCGATGAACTTCGGCTTCCTCGACTTCACCACCCTCGAGGCTCGCAAGCATTTCTGCGCTGAAGAGCTGCGCCTGAACCAGCGCCTGACCCAGGATCTTTATCTCGAAGTGCTACCGATCACCGGCAGCGCCGAAGCACCGCAACTGGGCGGCGAAGGTCCAGCCATCGAGTACGCGCTGAAAATGCGCCAGTTTGACCAGGACGGATTGCTCAGCACCCTGCAAGCCAATGGCGAACTGACACCGGCGCACATCGACCAGATGGCTGAACAGATCGCCCGCTTCCATCTGGACGCACCGCGAGTGCCGGCAGAACACGAAGCCGGGACCGCAGACAGCGTCATGGCCCCTGTACGGCAGAACTTCGAGCAGATTCGCCCCTTCCTCAGCGACAAGGCCGACCTGCTGCAACTGGACGCCCTGCTGGCCTGGGCTGAAAGCAGCTTCGAACGCCTCAAGCCACTGTTTGCCCAACGCAAGGCAGAGGGTTTCATTCGCGAATGCCACGGCGACATCCATTTGGGCAACGCTACCGTGATCGACGGCCGCGTGGTGATCTTCGACTGCATCGAGTTCAACGAACCGTTCCGCTTCACCGACGTTTACGCCGACACCGCCTTCCTGGCGATGGACCTGGAAGACCGCGGCCTGAAGTGCCTGGCACGTCGATTCATCAGCCAATACCTGGAGCTGACCGGCGATTACCAGGGCCTGGAGCTGCTGAACTTCTATAAAGCCTACCGAGCGTTGGTGCGCGCCAAGGTCACCCTGTTCAGCATGCCGGCCGAGGCCACTGCGGTGCAGCGCGCCACGACATTGCGCCAATACCGCAACTACGCCAACCTGGCGGAAAGCTACAGCACCATCCCGTCGCGCTTCATGGCCATCACCCACGGTGTTTCCGCCGTTGGTAAAAGCCACGTGGCCATGCGCCTGGTCGAAGCGCTGGGGGCGATTCGCCTGCGCTCCGATGTCGAACGCAAACGCCTGTTCGGCGAGCAAACCGTCGCCAATGAGCTGCAAGCCGGCATTTATAGTGCCGATGCCAGTGTCGCGACCTACCAGCGCTTGCACGAAATTGCCGGGCTGATCCTGCACGCCGGGTTCCCGGTGGTGGTCGATGCCACCTACCTCAAGCATGAACAACGCGACAAGGCGGCGAAAGTGGCCGAGGCGACCGGTGCGCCTTTCCTGATCCTTGACTGCAATGCACCCCAAGCGGTGATCGAAAGCTGGCTGGCCCTGCGCCAGGCAGACAAAAAAGATCCGTCCGACGCCACCCTGGCCGTTATCGAAGCCCAGCAAGCCAGTCGTGAAGCCTTGACGCCCGCAGAAATCCTCTGCAGCAAACGCGTGCAGACCAACGAAAGCGGAACCCTCGACACAGTGGTAGAACAGATTCGCCAGCGCCTGCCCGGCCTGTAAGGCGCATTTGAGCCGTGAAGCCTGATCCGGCTTCACGGCCTTCAAACAGTGGCACTATACTGGCGTCATAAATCCAACAGGTGACGTGACATGAGCCAGCCGAAACTGCTCGACTCCCCGCTGTATGCCTTGCTGCATAAAGACGACATCACCGGTTTTAACAAAGAGCGCCCCAAACACGGACCTATCGACATGATCGGTGGTGATTTCCGCGGCCTGGACCTGCGCGAACTCAATGCCGAGGGTATCGACTTCACCGACGCCTATTTTCGCTCCGCTGATCTGCGCGGCATCGATTTTCGCAACGCTTCGCTCGAAGGTGCGAGTCTGGCCCACGCACAGATTTCCGGCGCCTATTTCCCAGTGGAGCTGAGCGCGGACGAAATCCTGATGTCGATGAACTTCGGTACGCGCCTGCGTTATCGCACCCGCTGAACGCCAGTCTGAATTGACAAGTCCAGCGCCCCCATAGCGCGCTGAACTTTGGACAATATTGCCTGAAAACCAGGCAATTTGATCGTTTTCCCCACCTTTTCCTCGCTTTTATCAGCATCACAGCCCGCTGCCTCTTAGAAGCTTTTGCGTCAAAAACGAGCAAACAATCACGCTTTTCCTACTGATGGCTACACTCCTCAGAAGCTTGCCCACGCACCATTCGGCCATCGCAAGGAGGCTTGATGAATGATGAACTGCAACACCTGAAGAATCTTGGCAAGACGTCGGCGCAATGGCTGCATGCCGTGGGCATCCACAGCGCCTCGGATTTGCGTCGCCTGGGGGCGGTGGATGCTTATCGAGCCGTGCGCACGCGCGGGTTCCGGGCGTCCAAGGTGTTGTTGTACGCAATCGAAGGCGCATTGATGGACGTGCACTGGAATGACATTCCTGCCGAACGCAAGGAAGCCTTGAATAAACAACTCGAAGCCATCTCGTCACGCCACAAGAATTGAACGAGTACCGCTCGCCATGTACTTACTTGGGGAACAACCGGCCTACGCCGAAACACTGATCAATCGCCTGCAGAACATTCCCGCCCGACTGTTGCAGGGTTTGACACCGAGTGGGACCGCCGTCGAATTTTCCGCCATCGACGACCTGGCCGCCGCCTTGCCCGCCGATCAACTGTTCATGCTGGATAAGGGCCGGCTGCATGGATGCATCGATGATCGAGCACTGTTCTACCTGCAGCAGGGCGATCTGATCGGTCTGCGCCAGGACGCGGGGCTGCCGCGCTGTCGCTTGTGCAGCAAGACGCCCCTGGCGCTGACACCCTACCTTCGATCGCAGGTGTTCCAGCACATCTATGCCGACCCGACCCGCTCGGAGCTGTTCCTGCAGTACATGGCGGGCCAGACCGCCCTGCTGTCCGATGCCGTGGCGCGCCTCAAGCAACCGGAGTTTCGCGCCACCAACGGCTTCCAGCGAGTTGCCGACGGCGAAACCCTGATCCATCGGGGCGATGAGGCCGACCATGTGTTCGTGATCATCGACGGCCATGCCGAAGCGTTTGTCGATGGGGTGAAGGTGGGCGACGTGCCCAAGGACGAGATTTTCGGCGCCATGGCCGTGTTTACCGGCGAGAAACGCAACGCCACGGTCATCGCCAGTGAACCCTGCACCATCATGCGCATTCCCAAGGATCAGTTTTTGAGCCTTACCCAGAGCAATCCGAAGATTGCCAACAGCCTGATCGAGAGCATGGCACGGCGTATCGACCTGCTGAATAAACAGATTGCACAGTTGAGCGCACTGAAAACGACGGGCAGAGCTCAATGAATACGGGGATTTGGAACCATCGTGCGACAAGAATCGGGTAAATGGGAAATCACCTGTTGACTTGGTAATGAGAATCGATATGATTATCACAACTGGTCGCGAGACTGGTCGATATTCTGAAAAGCCCTTGGTTCGGACTCTCAGATTATCTCCTCATCAGGCTAATCACGGTTATTTGACCCGGCTCTTGCCGGGTCTTTTTTTGCCCGCGGGAAACTCGCGCGACGCTGCAGCCAGTATCCTGAGCATCTGAAACGGGTTTGCATTGGGCAACTCAGCTATTTGGTCAGTGCTTGCGACCTGAGGATCAGCATGAAATTTCTGTGTACAGGCGTTGAACTGGCCGACGCCAGCAGCCGTGGTTTCAACCTCGACGGCCAGAAATTGTTCGCCGTACGCCGGGGTGGCCAGGTCTACGTCTATATCAATCGCTGCCCGCACCGTGGCGTCGGACTCGAATGGACCCCTGACCAATTCCTCGACCCCAGTAACAGCCTGATCCAGTGCGCCACCCATGGCGCCCTGTTCTTGATCGAGGACGGCGAATGTGTCGCCGGCCCTTGCGCAGGGCAATCGCTGACCCGTGTCGATTGCCGCGAAGACGCACAAGGCATCTGGGTCAGCCTCTAACCGCCGAGCAATACTTCAAGACGCCGGTCCACCACCATCTCCTCATGGGTCAGGCGAACACCGTAGGCCAACACTTCAACCCCGCACGCCACGGCCTCACGCAAGGCCTGAGCGTAGGCTGAATCGATTTCTTGCGCCGGGCGCACCGCTTCGATGCCACTGAGATTGACGCAATACAATTGCACCGCACGAATCCCGTCCCGAGCCAGATGGGCCAATTCCCGCAAATGCTTGGCCCCGCGCTGGGTCACCGCATCGGGGAACGCCGCCACCGGCGTGCCGTCATAGCCCAGGGTGACACTTTTGACTTCCACGTACGCGTGCCCGCTCGGGTACTCGAGGCGGAAATCGATGCGACTGCTCTCCTGACCATAAGCGACTTCGCGCTTGAGCTCGGTGAAGCCGTTCAACTCGGTGATCACCCCCGCTCGCAACGCCTCTTCGATCAAGCCATTGGCCCGCCCGGTATTCACGCAGAACAAGCGCCCGTGCGGGGTTTCGCCGACTTCCCAGGTGCCGGGCAACTTGCGCTTGGGGTCATTGGAGCGACTGAACCAGACCTGCCCGCCTTCGACCTGACAATTGAGCATCGAGCCCGTGTTCGGGCAGTGAATGGTCAGCAACTCGCCATCGACGGTTTCGATATCGGCGAGAAAACGCTTGTAGCGGCGAATCAGCCGACCTTCTTCGAGTGGGGGATGAAAACGCATCAGCCTTGCCAGCTTCGCAAGCCACGCCCGATACGCTCCACTGCTTCCTGCAAGCGTTCAAGGTTTTGGGTGTAGGCAAACCGTACATGATGCCCGGCCTGATACCGGCCGAAGTCCAGCCCGGGCGTAATCGCGACATGCTCGGTTTCGAGGAAATGACGGCAGAACGCGAAGGCATCGCCGCCGAACTTGCTGATATCGGCATACAGGTAGAACGCGCCTTCCGGCTCGACGGCGATACCGAAGCCAAGCGCTCTCAAGGCAGGCAGCAGGTAGTCGCGACGACGACCAAATTCGGCGCGACGCTCTTCCAGGATCGCGATGGTAGCCGGTTCAAAACAGGCCAACGCCGCGTGCTGGGCCATGCTAGGCGCGCTGATATAGAGGTTTTGCGCGAGCTTTTCCAGTTCACTCACCGCCGCATCCGGCGCTACCAGCCAGCCAAGACGCCAGCCGGTCATGCCGAAATATTTAGAAAAACTATTAAGCACAAAGGCACTGTCGTCGACTTCCAGCACGCTGGCCGCATCGGTGCCGTAGGTCAGGCCGTGGTAAATCTCGTCCACCACCAGGTGACCGTGGCGTTGTTTGATGGCCTGGGACAGTTGCGCCAACTCGTCGCGGGTGAGGATCGTGCCGGTCGGGTTGGCCGGTGAAGCTACCAGTGCGCCCACACTGTCCTGGTCCCAATGCCGCTCAATCAGATCCGGCGTCAGTTGATAACGCACATCCGGCCCCACCGGGACCAGCTGCGCGGCGCCTTCCACCAGACGCAGAAAATGCCGGTTGCACGGGTAACCCGGGTCGGCGAGCAACCAGTGCTTGCCTGGATCGACCAGCAAGGCACTGGCCAGCAGCAACGCACCGGAACCGCCGGGCGTGATGAGGATGCGTCGCGGGTCGATGTTCAAGCCATGACGCTGCTGATAAAAGCCCGCGATGGCCTCGCGCAGCTCGGGGATCCCGCGGGCGGCGGTGTAACGCGTCTTGCCCCCCTCCAGTGCCGCCTGTCCGGCGCGGATGATCGGCTCGGCGGTGGTGAAGTCCGGTTCACCGATTTCCAGGTGGATCACATCGTGACCGGCAGCCTGCAATTCATTGGCCCGCGCCAGCAACGCCATGACATGGAAAGGTTCTATTGCGCGACTGCGGGCACTGTAGGACTGAGCCATTGGCCTTCCTTCAACAGGGAAAAGAACCAATTCTACCCAAGCGCAGGAACGAGCGAGAACCTAAAGCGGTCAGAGGCCTTATAACCCAGGCACAAACGAACTGAGCGAGTGCCCGGGGTTTGACTAAAATCATTAATTGAGCAGGGTTCCAGAGCCACCAGGCAACGCTTTGCCATCATTTGAAAGCGCCGCAGGCCGCGGCCTCGACATCCGGGAGTAGCGCGGTCTGATTTGATCTGGTAAGTTCGCCCGCTTGCAGCCGCAGGGCCGGCAGGTGCCGGTGATGGAGCAATCCTGCGCAGATGGATTACAAGAGTAGAGGCGGTCTATTTCATGTCCACCCAAGCAAAGCAACAAGCGAATCAGGCGATCAGCGGCTTCGAGCCCTATGTTCAGAAAGCTGGCGAAGAGTACATGGGCGAGCCCATGCGCAAACACTTCACCAAGGTTCTGAATCAGTGGAAAAAAGAGCTGATGGAAGGTGTCGACAAGACTGTGGACCACATGAAGGACGAAGCAGCCAACTTCCCTGACCCGGCAGACCGTGCCAGCCAGGAAGAAGAGTTCGCTCTCGAGCTTCGAGCCCGCGATCGTGAGCGCAAGTTGATCAAGAAGATCGACAAGACGCTTCAGTTGATCGAAGACGAAGAGTACGGCTGGTGTGAATCCTGCGGCATCGAGATCGGCGTCAAGCGTCTTGAAGCACGCCCTACCGCTGACCTGTGCATCGACTGCAAGACGCTGGCGGAAATCAAGGAAAAGCAAGTCGGCAAATAATTGCGGCTTGAACGAAGAACGGAGCGTGCGAACGCTCCGTTTTTGTTTCTGACGTATGCTTCGACAGGAAACCTGTGGGAGCGAGCCTGCTCGCGAAGGGGCGTTCAGGCCCAATATTGATGCAGGCTGACACTCAGCTTTCGCGAGCAGGCTCGCTCCCACATGGGACTTGCGCACGACCGGACAACGTAATATTGCATTCATGACCGCCATCACCTCCCCCACCTACATCGGCCGCTTCGCCCCCACGCCCAGTGGTCACCTGCACTTCGGCTCGCTGGTTGCTGCATTGGCCTCGTACCTCGACGCGCGCTCGGTGGGTGGGCGCTGGCTGATGCGCATGGAAGATCTCGACCCGCCCCGCGAAGAGCCCGGCGCCCAGGCCGCGATCCTCAAGGCACTGGAGAGCTATGGTTTCGAGTGGGATGGCCAGATGGTGCGCCAGAGCGACCGTCACGATGCCTATGCCCAAGTGCTCGATCGCCTGTTCAGCCAGGGCCTGGCCTACGCCTGTACCTGCTCGCGCAAACAACTGGAGCCGTACCACGGCATCTATCCGGGGTTGTGCCGCAATGCCGGACACGGCACCGAAGATGCCGCCATTCGCATTCGCGTCTCCGAACTTGATTACCACTTCATTGATCGGGTGCAGGGGGAGTTTCACCAGCATCTGGGCCGGGATGTCGGTGATTTCGTGATTCGCCGGCGCGACGGGCTCTATGCTTATCAACTGGCGGTGGTGCTGGACGATGCCTGGCAAGGCATCACCGACATCGTGCGCGGTGCCGACCTGCTCGATTCCACACCGCGCCAGCTCTACCTGCAGGAGCTTCTCGGCCTGCGCCAGCCGCGTTACTTGCACATCCCGCTGATTACCCAGCCCGATGGCAACAAACTCGGCAAGTCCTACCGTTCGCCGCCGCTCACCGCAGATCAGGCTACGCCGTTGTTGTTGCGAGCCTTGCGCGCCCTGGGACAAAAACCCGGCGCCGAACTGGCCTACGCCACGCCACGGGAAGTGCTGGATTGGGGCATTGCCCACTGGGATGCCCGGTTGATCCCGCGCACACTGAGCCTGCCCGAGGCGCAGCTACAGTGATCGTGCTTGCAGTGGCGCGCCCATCCGTTACCATCGCCGCACGTTTTCGGGCACGGGCATAAAAAAGAGAGGCCGGGATGTACATCTATCGCTTGGTCCTGCTCCTGGTAGTGGGGATTTATCTGTTTTCCCCAGCCATCATGGATTGGTGGATCGACGCCACTGGCGCCTGGTATCGCCCTTATCTGCTCTGGCTGATCCTGATCGTCGTGACCTTCATCCTGCAGAGCCAAAAAGATGCCGATGAGCTTTAGCCTGACCCAGATGATCCTGATCAGCGCCGCGTACCTGGCGGTGCTGTTCGGCGTAGCCTGGGTCAGCGAACGGGGCATGATCCCGCGGGCGATCATTCGCCACCCGCTGACGTACACCCTGTCCCTGGGGGTCTACGCCAGTGCCTGGGCATTTTATGGCACCGTGGGCCTGGCCTATCAGTATGGCTACGGCTTCCTGTCCAGCTACCTGGGTGTTTCCGGCGCGTTTCTGCTGGCGCCGGTGTTGCTGTATCCAATCCTGAAGATCACCCGAACCTATCAGCTGTCATCCCTGGCCGATCTGTTCGCCTTCCGCTTTCGCAGCACCTGGGCCGGCGCGCTGACCACGATTTTCATGCTGGTCGGGGTATTGCCCCTGCTGGCGCTGCAGATCCAGGCGGTCGCCGACTCCATCGGCATCCTCACCCGCGAGCCGGTACAACATCGCGTGGCGCTGAGTTTCTGCGCACTGATCACGCTGTTCACGATTTTCTTCGGCTCCCGGCACATCGCCACCCGGGAAAAACATGAAGGCCTGGTGTTCGCGATAGCCTTCGAGTCGGTGATCAAGCTGATCGCCCTCGGCGGCGTCGGCCTCTATGCGCTGTATGGCGTATTCGACGGCCCGCAACAACTGGAGTTGTGGCTGTTGCAAAACCAGACCGCCCTGGCCGCGCTGCACACGCCACTGCAGGAAGGCCCGTGGCGCACGCTGTTGCTGGTGTTCTTCGCTTCGGCGATCGTCATGCCGCACATGTACCACATGACCTTCACCGAAAACCTCAATCCGCGCTCGCTGGTCAGCGCGAGCTGGGGCTTGCCGCTGTTCCTGCTGCTGATGAGCCTGGCCGTGCCGCTGATTCTCTGGGCCGGCCTGAAACTCGGCGCCACCACCAACCCGGAATATTTCACCCTGGGCATCGGTATCGCGGCCAACAGCAAGGCCCTGGCACTGCTGGCCTATGTCGGCGGCCTGTCCGCTGCCAGCGGCCTGATCATCGTGACCACCCTGGCCCTATCGGGCATGGCCCTGAACCACCTGGTGCTGCCGCTGTACCAGCCGCCGGCCGAAGGCAACATCTACCGCTGGTTGAAGTGGACCCGTCGCGCCCTGATCGTCGCCATCATCATGGCCGGCTACGGTTTCTACCTGCTACTGGGTGCGGAGCAGGACCTGGCCAACCTCGGCATCGTCGCCTTCGTGGCCACGCTGCAGTTCCTCCCGGGCGTGCTGTCGGTCCTGTATTGGCCGACTGCCAACCGTCGCGGCTTCATCGCCGGGCTGCTGGCGGGGATCCTGGTGTGGCTGGTGACCATGTTGCTACCGCTGGTCGGCAACCTGCAGGGCTTCTACATACCGTTGTTGAACATGATCTACGTGCTCGACGACACCAGTTGGCACATGGCCGCGATCGCCTCCCTGGCCGCCAACGTCCTGATGTTCACCCTGATTTCGCTGTTCACCAATGCCAGCACCGAAGAGGCCAGTGCCGCCGAAGCCTGCGCGGTGGACAACGTGCGCCGCCCGCAACGCCGGGAGTTGCACGCCGCCTCGCCCCAGGAATTCGCCACTCAGCTGGCCAAACCGCTGGGAGCCAAGGCCGCGCAGAAGGAAGTCGAACAAGCCCTGCGCGATCTCTACCTGCCCTTCGACGAGCGCCGCCCGTACGCCTTGCGCCGTTTGCGCGACCGGATCGAAGCCAACCTGTCGGGCTTGATGGGACCCAGCGTGGCCCAGGACATGGTCGAGACGTTTCTGCCCTACAAGGCCGGCGGCGAAAATTATGTCACCGAGGACATCCACTTCATCGAAAGCCGCCTCGAGGATTACCATTCGCGCCTGACCGGCCTGGCCGCCGAACTCGATGCCCTGCGCCGCTATCACCGCCAGACCCTGCAGGAATTGCCGATGGGCGTCTGCTCGCTGGCCAAGGACCAGGAAATCCTCATGTGGAACAAAGCCATGGAGGAGTTGACCGGGATCGCCGCACAGCGCGTGGTCGGTTCGCGCCTGAGCACCATTGCCGATCCGTGGAAAGAACTGCTGCAAGGCTTCATCAATGTCCCGGATGAGCACTTGCACAAACAGCACCTGGCCCTTGATGGCCAGACCCGCTGGCTGAACCTGCACAAGGCGGCGATCGACGAACCCCTCGCACCGGGCAACAGTGGCCTGGTGCTGCTGGTGGAAGACCTCACCGAAACCCAGATGCTCGAAGACAAACTGGTGCACTCCGAGCGCCTGGCCAGCATCGGTCGCCTGGCCGCGGGCGTGGCCCATGAAATCGGCAACCCGATCACCGGTATCGCCTGCCTGGCGCAGAACCTGCGCGAAGAGCGCGAGGAAGACGGCGAACTCAAGGAAATCAGCGGGCAGATCCTCGAACAGACCAAGCGCGTCTCGCGCATCGTCCAGTCCCTGATGAGTTTCGCCCATGCCGGCAGCCACCAGCACAGCGACGAGCCCGTCTGTCTGGCGGAAGTGGCCCAGGACGCCATCGGCCTGCTGGCCCTGAACCGGCGCAATTTCGAAGTGCAGTTCTATAACCTGTGCGATCCCGATCACTGGGTCGAAGGCGATCCGCAGCGGCTCGCCCAGGTATTGATCAACCTGCTCTCAAACGCCCGCGACGCCTCGCCTCCCGGCAGCGCGGTGCGGGTCAAGAGCGAAGCCGGCGAACACACGGTCGACTTGATCGTGGAAGACGAAGGCAGCGGCATTCCATCGAGCATCATGGATCGATTGTTCGAACCCTTCTTCACCACCAAGGACCCGGGTGAAGGTACCGGCCTGGGCCTTGCACTGGTCTATTCCATCGTTGAAGAGCATTATGGACAAATCACCATCGACAGCCCGGCTGATGTTCAGAGCCAACGCGGCACCCGTATCCGGGTGACCTTACCGCGTCATGTCGAAGCGACGTCCGCTGTGAACTGAGACCGTCGAGAGTATCGAATCAATGCCGCACATTTTGATCGTCGAAGACGAAACCATTATCCGCTCCGCCTTGCGCCGCCTGCTGGAACGCAACCAGTACCAGGTCAGCGAAGCCGGTTCAGTGCAGGAAGCACAAGAACGCTTCACCATTAACACGTTCGACCTGATCGTCAGTGACCTGCGCCTGCCGGGCGCGCCGGGTACCGAATTGATCAAGCTTGGCCAGGGCACTCCGGTGCTGATCATGACCAGCTATGCCAGCCTGCGCTCGGCGGTGGATTCGATGAAAATGGGCGCGGTGGATTACATCGCCAAGCCTTTCGACCACGACGAAATGCTCCAGGCCGTTGCGCGCATCCTGCGTGACCGGCAAGCGGCGCAAGCCAGCGGCGAACCGGTCGTCGGCAAGGTCGCCAACGCTGCCGCCAAACCCGGTAGCGACAACAGTAACGGCGAAATCGGCATCATTGGCTCATGCCCACCGATGCAGGACCTGTATGGCAAGATCCGCAAAGTCGCACCGACGGATTCCAATGTGCTGATCCAGGGCGAGTCCGGCACCGGTAAAGAACTGGTGGCGCGCGCCCTGCACAACCTTTCCAGGCGGGCCAAGGCGCCGATGATCTCGGTGAACTGCGCGGCCATTCCGGAAAGCCTGATCGAGTCCGAACTGTTCGGCCACGAGAAAGGCGCATTCACTGGCGCCAGCGCTGGACGTGCCGGCCTTGTGGAAGCGGCGGACGGCGGCACCTTGTTCCTCGATGAGATCGGTGAGCTGCCACTGGAAGCCCAGGCGCGCCTGTTGCGCGTGCTGCAGGAAGGTGAAATTCGCCGAGTGGGTTCGGTCCAGTCGCAGAAAGTCGATGTGCGCCTGATTGCTGCAACCCACCGCGATCTCAAGAGCCTGGCGAAGATCGGCCAGTTCCGTGAAGACCTGTATTACCGGCTTCACGTGATTGCCCTGAAACTGCCAGCCCTGCGCGAACGTGGCGCGGACGTCAATGAAATCGCCAACGCGTTCCTGGCGCGCCAAAGCGCACGAATCAACCGGACAGACCTGAAGTTCGCCCCGGACGCCGAGCAAGCCATTCGTCATTACTCGTGGCCAGGCAACGTTCGCGAGCTGGAAAACGCGGTCGAGCGTGCCGTCATCCTGTGCGAGAGCCCGGAAATTTCCGCCGAGCTGCTGGGCATCGACATTGAACTGAGCGACCTCGAAGACGACGAGTTCATCGGCCTGCCGCCGCAACAAGGTGGCAGCAACGCCAGCAACAACAATCACGAGCCGACCGAAGACCTGTCCCTGGAAGACTACTTCCAGCACTTCGTGCTCGAGCATCAGGACCACATGACCGAAACCGAACTGGCGCGCAAACTCGGGGTCAGTCGCAAGTGCCTGTGGGAACGTCGTCAGCGCCTGGGCATCCCTCGGCGCAAGACTGGGGTACCAAGCGAGAGCTGAACGCCGCCTGTCTCATGTGCGGGTAACACATGATTTTGTGAAAAAACTGTTACCTCAGGTTTTTCACGTAACAGAAGCCGGGGCTTACGGTAACGAAGCCCCGGTTTTTTTTGGCCCTTGTTGACCCCCTCGACGCACCTAACCCCTTGTTTTACTGGGGTTCGCAAAAGTTGGCACGCCCCCTGCTATATGTTTGGTACAAGAACAATAACAAGCAACGAACAACACAATAAAAATAAGACGAATCGACTCACGCACAATAAAAACAAGACGGCGAGAGGCGCAGCTAACTGATTCTTTTGGAGAGGCGTTGTATTTGGGGCTTGCCCCACGACCAGGCCGAGAACAACAAAAAACTGTCTTAAGACAGAGCCTGAACTGGTTGGATCGCAAGATCACTGCAGCACAGCGACCAAAGCAATCCGTTTGCTCTTGGCTCCCGATTGGGAGGGTCATGAAGGAAAGCTTCATGACAAGGGCACTCAACAAAAACAAGAAGCCCGAAACCAATAACAAAAATAGAGCATGCAACTACTTCTTGGGGAGCTTCGGCTCCCCTTGTGGTTTCTGCGATTTGGAAACCTGCCTACACCTCAAATCTGCTGTGTCCTACACCATCCCCCGACTAAATGCTAGAATCCCCGCCCATCATGCGGTCATTCTTCGTTTTGGCCGAACATTCCTTCAAACAGTGCATCCCATGCTGAAGAAGCTGTTCCAGTCATTCCGTACTCCCTTGCGTCGTACGCAACACATTCGCAGCACGCCTGAAGTGCTCAACAGCGGTCAACATTCGCTGCAAAAGGCGCAATTCAGCCGTTACGCGGTGAACATCGTCGAACGCCTGCAGGGCGCCGGGTACCAGGCCTATCTGGTCGGCGGCTGTGTGCGAGACATGCTGCTCGGCATCACGCCGAAAGACTTTGACGTCGCCACCAGTGCCACACCCGAACAGGTACGGGCAGAATTCCGTAATGCACGGATCATCGGCCGCCGGTTCAAACTGGTACACATCCACTTTGGCCGCGAAATCATCGAAGTCGCGACCTTCCGCGCCAATCACCCGCAAAACGACGAAGAGGAAGACACCAATCAATCCTCGCGCAACGAAAGCGGGCGCATCCTGCGCGATAACGTCTACGGGACCCTGGAAGAAGACGCGCAACGCCGCGACTTCACCATCAACGCCCTGTATTACGACCCGGTCAGCGAACGCATTCTCGATTACGCCAACGGCGTACACGACATTCGCAACCAACTGATCCGCTTGATTGGCGACCCCAAGCAGCGCTACCAGGAAGATCCGGTGCGGATGCTGCGGGCCGTGCGTTTTGCCGCCAAGCTCAATTTCGGCATCGAAAAACACAGCGCCACGCCTATCCGCGAGCTGGCCCCCATGCTGCGCGAGATCCCGTCAGCCCGCTTGTTCGAAGAAGTGCTCAAGCTGTTCCTGTCCGGTCACGCCGCTGACACTTTTGAAATGCTGGTCGACCTGCAATTGTTCGATCCACTGTTCCCGGCGAGCGCCGAGGCACTGGAATACAACCCGACCTATACCCATACCCTGATCAGTGAAGCGCTGATCAACACCGACCTGCGTATCAAGCAGAATAAACCGGTGACCCCGGCGTTCCTGTTTGCCGCCCTGCTCTGGCCTGCCCTGCCGGCACGCGTATTGCGCCTGCAGGACCGTGGCATGCCGCCCATTCCGGCGATGCAGGAAGCGGCTCACGAACTGATTGCCGAGCAGTGCCAGCGCATCGCGATCCCGAAACGCTTCACCATGCCGATCCGCGAGATCTGGGACATGCAGGAGCGCCTGCCACGGCGCAGCGGCAAACGTGCTGACCTGCTGCTGGACAATCCGCGATTCCGCGCCGGCTACGACTTCCTGCTACTACGCGAAAGCGCCGGCGAGCAGACCGATGGCCTGGGCGAATGGTGGACCGACTACCAGGACGCCAACGACAGTGAGCGGCGCGACATGATTCGCGACCTCAGTGGCAAGGACGACGGCGCTGGCGGCCCACGCAAACGTCGTCGCAGCGGCGGCGCCAAGCGCAAGCGCTCAGCAGACGCTTCGAGCACCACGGGCGAGTAATCCATGGAACGCATCTACATCGGCATGGGCAGCAACCTCGTTGACCCCGCCGAACAGCTGCGCAGCGCCACCCTGGCGCTGGCACAGTTGCCGCAATCGGAACTGGTCGGGGTTTCAGCCTTCTATCAAAGCGACTCGTTGCTCCCTGGCCAACCGCGTTACACCAACGCGGTTGCCGCTCTCGACAGCACGCTGTTACCGCTTGAATTGCTGGACGCCTTGCAATCCATTGAAAACGGCCAAGGCCGCGAGCGCCTTGAGCGCTGGGGGCCGCGCACCCTGGACCTCGACATCCTGCTGTTCGGTGACCGCCTGATTGACGAACCTCGCCTCAAAGTCCCGCATTACCATATGCAGGAGCGGGCCTTTGTGCTCTATCCATTGGCAGAATTGGCGCCTGTGGATCTGCGCCTGGCCGATGGCCGCAGCCTGGCAGAATTGCTCACCGCGTGCCCGTTCGTCGGCCTGGAACGCCTGCCGGCAGACTGAGTAGCCCCAAAAGATCGCAGCCTTCGGCAGCTCCTACAAGTCATCACCGTCCTGTAGGAGCTGCCGCAGGCTGCGATCTTTTGATGTTGGCGTTTGCTGAAACGCATCAGTCAACCCGGTAACACCCCACACGTAACAATGCGGTAACACACGCAATTGACTTCCCACGTTCTCCTCACGACTATAGGCGTCCCGCTGCCGCCATCACGGCATCAAGGGCGCAATCCAGGCCTTAAAAGCACGACAGAAGACCGTGCGCCTGTATTTAACGAAGAATCACGCGCGTTACTCGCAGTAGTTTCCACAGCGCCTGAATGAGGAACTTTTCATGCCAGCCATCACCCTGACCACTCTGCAAGGTCTCAAGCACAAAGGTGAAAAAATCACCATGCTGACCTGCTATGACGCAACCTTCGCCCATGCCTGCAACCAGGCCGGCGTCGAAGTGCTGCTGGTGGGCGACTCCCTCGGCATGGTTCTGCAAGGTCATGACAGCACCCTGCCGGTGACCACCGCCGAAATGGCTTACCACGTGGCGGCCGTCAAACGCGGTAACACCGACGCCTTGATCCTTGCCGACTTGCCCTTCATGGCCTACGCCACCACGGAACAGGCCATGACCAACAGCGCCCTGCTGATGCAGTCCGGCGCTCACATGATCAAGGTCGAAGGCGCATTGTGGTTGGCGGACTCGATCCGCCTGCTGGCGGAACGAGGCATTCCGGTCTGTGCCCACATGGGCCTGACCCCGCAATCGGTGAACATCCTCGGTGGCTACAAGGTCCAGGGTCGCAATGAAAACCAGGCGCGGCAGATGCGTGCCGATGCCATTGCCCTGGAACAGGCCGGCGCGGCGATGTTGCTGCTCGAGTGCGTGCCGAGCGAACTGGCCGCAGAAATCACCCAGGCCGTGAACATTCCAGTCATCGGGATTGGCGCCGGCCACCACACCGACGGCCAGGTACTGGTGCTGCATGACATGCTGGGCCTGTCCATTACCGGTCGCGTGCCCAAGTTCGTGAAAAACTTCATGACCGGCCAAACCAGCATTCACGCCGCCTTGAGCGCCTATGTCAGCGAAGTCAAGGCGTCGACTTTCCCTGGCATCGAACATGGATTCTCTGCATGAACACCGTCAAAACCGTCCGCGAATTGCGGGCCGCCGTGGCCCGTGCCCGCGGTGAAGGCAAGCGCATCGGCTTTGTGCCAACCATGGGCAACCTGCACAGCGGTCATGTCGCGCTGATCACCAAGGCCACCCAACGGGTGGATTTCGTGGTCGCGAGCATTTTCGTCAACCCGTTGCAGTTCGGTGCCGGCGAAGACCTCGACAAATACCCGCGCACCCTCGCCGCCGACCAGGAAAAACTCCTTGAAGCCGGCTGCGACCTGCTGTTCGCGCCAACCGTTGAAGAGATGTACCCCGACGGCATGGCCGGACAGACCCGCGTCAGCGTCCCGCAACTTTCCGAAGGCCTGTGCGGCGCCAGCCGTCCAGGGCATTTCGAAGGTGTGGCAACGGTGGTCAGCAAGCTGTTCAACATGGTCCAGCCGGACCTGGCGATCTTCGGCCAGAAAGACTTCCAGCAACTGGCGGTCATTCGCGCGCTGGTGCATGACCTGAACATGCCGATCCAGATCATTGGCGAGCCGACGGTGCGGGCCGCGGATGGCCTGGCACTGTCATCGCGCAATGGCTTCCTCACCGAAGAGCAGCGCGCCGTGGCACCGGTGGTGTATCGCACGCTGAGCGAGATCGCCGAAGCGATCAGGCAGGGTGAGCGCGATTACCCGGCCCTGATCCGCGCCAAGCTGCAACAACTCGAAGCGGCGGGCCTGCGTCCCGATTACCTGGAAATTCGTCATGGTATGAGCCTGCGCCCGGCAACCCCGGAAGATCGCGACCTGGTGATCCTGGTGGCGGCGTTCCTGGGGACGACGCGCTTGATCGACAATTTGCACCTGAACCTCGACACCCCCGCCTGAAATTCCCCCCACAATTCCCCCACGACTGCGCCGGTATAAAAAAGTACCGGTCGCAGGTCCGACAAAGCCAAGACAGATCGTCTCTCTGGGTTTACTGTTACCGGCCTGCGCTATTTAATCGTGTGCACGCAGGCTAACCGGATACCACTCAGACGGTGGTCAGGACATTCCGGTATTTTCAGTGTCTTAAAGGCAGTTCAAGTAAAAGGAAACCCGCAGCGATGGCGTACTACCGCACCCCCCACGACGTGACCGCCCTGCCCGCCTGGCAAGCGTTGAAAGATCACCGCCAGGCCATGCAGGATTTCAACATGCGCGAGGCGTTCAACGCCGACCCGCAGCGTTTTACCCAATTCACTCTCAGTAGCTGCGGCCTGTTTCTCGACTATTCGAAAAACCTGATCAACGCCCAGACCCGTGACCTGCTGGTAGGCCTGGCCGACGAAGTCGACCTCAAGGGCGCGATCAAGGCGCTGTTCGATGGCGAAATCGTCAACGCCTCCGAAGGACGCCCCGCCCTGCACACCGCCCTGCGTCGCCCGGTTGGCGACAAGTTGTCGGTCAACGGCGTCAACGTGATGCCTGAAGTGCACAAGGTACTGAACCAGATCACTGACCTGGTGGGCCGCATCCACGATGGCCTGTGGCGCGGCTACTCCGAAAAGCCGATCACTGACGTGGTCAACATCGGCATCGGCGGTTCGTTCCTCGGCCCCGAGCTGGTGTCCGAAGCCCTGCTGGCCTATGCCCAGAAAGGCGTGCGCTGCCACTACCTGGCGAACATCGATGGCAGTGAGTTCCACGAACTGGCGCTGAAACTGCGCGCCGAGACCACCTTGTTCATCGTCTCGTCGAAATCCTTCAACACCCTCGAAACCCTGAAAAACGCCCAGGCCGCACGCGCCTGGTACCTGGCCCAGGGTGGTTCGGAAGCCGAGTTGCATCGCCACTTCATTGCGGTATCGAGCAACAACGCTGCCGCCGTGGCGTTCGGCATCCGCGAAGAAAACATCTTCCCGATGTGGGACTGGGTCGGCGGGCGTTACTCGCTGTGGTCGGCCATCGGCCTGCCGATCGCCTTGGCCATCGGCATGTCGAACTTCAAGGAACTGCTGTCCGGCGCCTACACCATGGACCAGCACTTCCTCAACACCCCCTTCGAACAGAACATGCCGGTGCTGCTGGCCCTGCTCGGCGTCTGGTACGGTAATTTCTGGGGCGCGCAAAGCCACGCGATCCTGCCGTACGACCACTACCTGCGCAACATCACCAAGCACCTGCAACAGCTGGACATGGAATCCAATGGCAAGAGCGTGCGCCAGGACGGTACGCCCGTCAGCACCGATACCGGCCCGGTGATCTGGGGCGGTGTAGGCTGCAACGGCCAGCACGCTTACCACCAGTTGCTGCACCAAGGCACCCAACTGATCCCGGCTGACTTCATCGTGCCGATCGTCAGCTTCAACCCGGTGGCCGACCATCACCAGTGGCTGTATGCCAACTGCCTGTCGCAAAGCCAGGCGTTGATGCTCGGCAAGACACTGGCCGAAGCCCAGGCCGAGCTGCGTGACAAAAGCATGAGCGAAGAACAGGTGCAGAGCCTTGCGCCGCACAAGGTGATCCCGGGCAACCGTCCGAGCAATACCCTGGTGGTCGAGCGCATCAGCCCGCGGCGCCTGGGTGCGCTGGTGGCAATGTACGAGCACAAAGTCTTCGTGCAAAGCGTGATCTGGGGCATCAATGCCTTCGACCAGTGGGGTGTGGAGTTGGGCAAAGAGCTGGGCAAAGGCGTCTACAACCGCCTGGTCGGCAGCGAGGAAACCCCGGCTGACGACGCGTCCACCCAGGGCTTGATCAACTACTTCCGCGGGCGCCACCGCGGCTGATCTGACGCCATTCCTGCGGGGGTACTAACCTTGTAGGAGCTGCCGCAGGCTGCGATCTTTTGATCTTCTAAAAGCAAAGTCAAAAGATCGCAGCATTGCGCAGCTCCTACGAGGGTCGCGCAGCTCCCCTCTTGTCCTCAAAACAAGAAGAAGGAACCGTCATGTTCGATATCAGCACGTTCCCCAAAGCCGATGCCGTGCGCCGGGCTGCACAATTGAGTCAGGAGGACTATCACCGCCTGTACCGCGAATCCATCGAGCACCCCAGCACCTTCTGGGCCGAACAAGCCACCCGCTTCCTCGACTGGAGCGCTCCGTGGCAAACCGTCCAGCGCTACGATCTGAAAACCGGTGAAGCCCATTGGTTTGCCGGCGCCAGACTGAACGTCAGCTACAACTGCATCGACCGTCACCTGGCAACACGCGGCGATCAGACCGCGATCATCTGGGAAGGCGACGACCCCGCCGAATCCACGCAAATCACCTACAAGAAGCTTCACCATTACGTCTGCCGCCTGGCCAACGTGCTCAAGAGCCGTGGCGTAAAGAAAGGCGACCGTGTGTGCATCTACATGCCGATGATCCCTGAGGCCGCCTACGCCATGCTCGCCTGCTCACGCATCGGTGCAGTGCATTCGGTGGTGTTCGGTGGCTTTTCGCCGGATTCGTTGCGCGACCGGATCCTCGACGCCGACTGTCGCACAGTGATTACCGCCGACGAAGGCGTGCGCGGCGGCAAGTTCGTGCCGCTCAAGCACAATGTCGACAAAGCGCTGCAAAGCTGCCCGGATGTCAGCACCGTGGTCGTGGTGGAACGGACCCAGAACCCGGTGAACTGGGTCGAAGGCCGCGACCTCTGGTATCACCAGGCACTGCGTGACGTCGGCGACGACTGTCCGCCCGAGCCGATGGACGCCGAAGACCCGCTGTTCATCCTCTACACCTCCGGCAGCACCGGTAAACCCA
Source organism: Pseudomonas sp. V98_8 (assembly GCF_029967975.1). NCBI lineage: Bacteria > Pseudomonadati > Pseudomonadota > Gammaproteobacteria > Pseudomonadales > Pseudomonadaceae > Pseudomonas > Pseudomonas sp. V98_8. The sequence goes on along the minus strand of NZ_JASCAE010000007.1, from coordinate 182,746 downwards.
AAGGCGTGCTGCACACGACGGGGGGCTACCTGCTGCAAGCGGCAATGACCTTCAAGTATGTCCTGGACTACCGCGACGGCGAAGTTTTCTGGTGCACCGCCGATGTCGGCTGGGTCACTGGCCACAGCTACATCGTCTACGGGCCCCTGGCCAATGGCGCCACCACCCTGATCTTCGAAGGCGTGCCGAGCTACCCGAGCACCTCGAGGTTCTGGCAGGTGATCGACAAGCACAAAGTAAACATTTTCTACACCGCCCCCACCGCGCTGCGGGCCCTGATGCGCGAGGGCGCAGAACCGTTGCGGGAAACGTCCCGCGCCAGCCTCAGATTGCTCGGCACCGTCGGTGAACCGATCAATCCGGAAGCGTGGGAGTGGTACTTCAATGTCGTCGGCGAACAACGCTGCCCAATTGTCGATACCTGGTGGCAGACCGAAACCGGCGGCATCATGCTCAGCCCGCTGGTCAGTGCGCAACGGATCAAACCAGGCTGCGCGACACAACCGATGTTCGGCGTGCAGCCGGTGTTGCTGGACGAACATGGCAAGGAAATCAAAGGCGCCGGCAGCGGCGTGCTCGCCCTGAAATCAAGCTGGCCAGCGCAGATCCGCAGCGTCTACGGCGATCCGCAACGGATGGTCGACACTTACTTCAAGCCCTATCCCGGCTACTATTTCACCGGCGATGGCGCCCGCCGCGACGAAGACGGTGACTACTGGATCACCGGGCGCATCGACGATGTCATCAATGTCTCCGGGCACCGCATCGGTACCGCCGAAGTGGAGAGCGCCCTGGTACTGCACGACAGCATCGCCGAAGCCGCCGTGGTCGGTTACCCCCACGACGTAAAGGGCCAGGGCATCTACGCCTTTGTCACGCCCATGAACGGCGTCGAGCCCAATGAAGAACTGAAGAAAACCTTGCTGGCCCACGTCAGCAAGGAGATAGGCAGCTTCGCCAAGCCCGACCTGATCCAATGGGCGCCGGCCTTGCCGAAAACCCGTTCAGGCAAGATCATGCGGCGCATTCTGCGTAAGATTGCCTGTAACGAACTGGACAGCCTGGGAGATACCTCGACCCTGGCCGACCCGAGCGTGGTCCAGGGCTTGATCGACAAGCGTCTGAACCAATAACGTACTGCCGCCTCCTGCAGGAGCTGCCGCAGGCTGCTATCTTTTGATCTTGAAAAACAAAATCAAAAGATCGCAGCCTGCGGCAGCTCCTACGGAAAATCATCGAGACACCATGGAATTTATTCGCAGCCGCATCGAAACCCAGATCATGAGCCTGACCGGCCTGTCCCTGGGCAAGCTCGACCTGGAAAACCCCAAGGGCGACCCCGGGCTGTTCGGACCGGATTCGGTGAGCTGGCAAGTCCACGGCGATTTCAGCAGCATGTTGATCGGCGGTATCAGCGCCCTGATGCTGCAAGCGTTGCACCCGCTGGCCTTGGCCGGTGTGTGGGACCATTCGAATTTTCGCGAGGATATGCTCGGTCGGCTGCGCCGCACCGGGCAATTCATTTCCGGCACCACCTTCGGCTCACGACAGGACGCCGACTGGCTGATCGAAAAGGTGCGCACCATCCACCTGCAAATCACCGGCACCGCGCCCGATGGCCGGCCCTATGCCGCCAGCGATCCCGACCTGCTGACCTGGGTGCACGTCGCCGAGGTCAGCAACTTCCTCGCAGCGCACCTGCGTTATCGAAATCCGCAGCTGTCTCCGGCCGATCAGGATCGTTATTACGCAGAGATCGCGTTAGTCGCCGAGCGCCTGGGCGCCCGTGACGTGCCGCGCTGCCGGCAGGAAATTGCCGCTTACCTTGAGCGCGTTCGCCCGCAACTGTTGTGCGACGAACGCAGTCGTGAAGTGCTTCGACTGTTGTTGAACGCCCCCTCCCCCAGCCGTTTGGCCAGGCCTTTCGGCGGGTTGATGATGCAGGCCGGAATCGACCTGCTGCCGGACTGGGCCAGTGACATGCTCGGTGTAAGCCAGGGGCCGCTGCAACGCAAACTGATCCGCGCCAGTGTCAATCGCAGTGCGCCGATGCTGCGCTGGGCGGTGCGTAATGGCTCGGTGCATCGTGCGAAACGGCGCATGGGATTGTCGTAGGAGCGAGCATGCTCGCGATGGACTTGAATACTGCGCGGAGTGTCAGGCACCCAGCGTCATCGTTGACGATCATCGTCGGAACGGCGCCCGGAGCATGCTCGCTCCTACAAGTGCTACTGCGCTCAAGCTGTTAAACTCCCGCGCCCAATTCCTCCTGCAAGGCGCCCAGCATGTCTTCCTTGAATCAGGCGCTGCGCGCCGCCCTTGAACATCGCCAGGACCTGCTGGCCGAGTTGCACAGCCAGGGCACCGACTGCTATCGCCTGTTCCATGGCAGCCAGGAAGGCGCCGCAGGGCTGACGATCGACCGCTATGGCCCACAACTGATGGTGCAAAGCTTCCATCAGTCGCTGGACCGCGAGGCGTTGCTGCACTTGCATGAAATCGTCAATCAATACCTGGGGCTGGAAACCCTGCTGGTCTATAACGACCGCTCCCGTGGCAACTCGCGCATCGACCGTGAAGACACCGTCTACCGCGCCGAAGAAGCCGCACTGCAAGACCTGGTTGGCCACGAGTGGGGTTTGAATTACCGGGTACGCGGGCGCCACGCCGGGCAAGACCCGCTGTTGTTCCTCGACCTGCGCAACACCCGTGGCTGGGTCAAGGAGCACAGCAAGAACAAGCGCGTGCTGAACCTGTTCGCCTACACCTGCGGGGTCGGCCTCAGCGCCGCAGCCGGTGGTGCCAGCCAGGTGTGCAACCTGGATTTCGCCGAAGGCAACCTGGCGGTCGGGCGCGAGAATGGCTTGCTCAACCCGCAACTGCCAACCATGGAGTTCATCCAGTCCGACTACTTCCCGGCCATTCGCCAGTTGGCCGGCCTGCCTGTCAGCCAGCGTCGTGGGCAGAAATTGCCGAGCTACCAGCGCCTGGACCAACGCCAGTACGACCTGGTGCTGCTCGATCCCCCTGCCTGGGCCAAGAGTGCTTTTGGCACCGTCGACCTGCTTCGCGACTACCAGAGCCTGCTCAAGCCGGCATTGCTGACCACCGCTGACAATGGCGTGCTGATCTGCTGCAACAACCTGGCAAAAGTCAGCATGGACGACTGGCGCGAGCAGGTCTTGCGTTGCGCCGAGAAGGCTGGTCGGCCGGTACGGGAGTGGACAGTCATGAAACCCGGCGATGACTTCCCGTCGATGGACCAGCAGCCTCCGCTGAAAACCCTGATTCTGCAGTTCTGAAAGTCGCCGTTGTTTTCAGATAAATCCTGCTCGATGTGAGGGCTTCGGAACCGAAATCGCGTGCCATACTCCAAGGCACTCCGATCCAGACAGATGAAGCCATACATGTACAAAGGATTGATTCGCGCCATCGGCGCCTTGTTGACTGCTCTGGCCCTCTACAGTCTGCTGGGCTTTCTCATTTTGCCCGGCATCGCGTTGCGCGTTGCCAACCAGCAACTGGCCAACTACGCCACGACGCCCGCCACGATCCAGCGAATCGAACTCAACCCGTTCAGCCTTGAAGTAACCCTTTGGGGCCTGAACATTGGCGAGCCCGGCAAGGAGCAGGTCGGCTTCGAACGCCTGTACGCCAATCTGCAACTCGACAGCCTCTGGACCAAAGCGCTGCACCTGTCGGATATCGAGCTGGAAAAATCCAAGACCGAGGTGCTCTTCGGCAAGGACGGCAAGCTCAACCTGATCGGATTGTTCAAATTGCCGACCAGCGAACCGACACCCGTCGACCCTGACGCCAAGCCATTCCCGCTGCGCATCGACCGCATCAAACTGGTGGACGGATCGCTGCACTTCAAGGATGCGCGCCCCAGCGAAGCCATCGAATTCCTCTATGACAAGCTCGATTTCGAGCTCAAGAACCTCAGCACCCTGCCGGAAGACAGTGCCGACATGACGCTGGTGGCAATTGGTCCCAACGGCGGCCAGATCGACTGGACCGGCAACTTCAGCCTGATTCCGCTGGCCTCCGAAGGTAAGCTGAAAATCACCGACGGCAAGATGAAAGCTTTCTGGCCCTATGTGCGCGACGCCGTGCCGCTGGACCTCGAAAGCGGCGTACTCAGCCTCAGTACCGATTACAAACTCAACCTGTCCAAGCAAACCGAACTGCTGTTGAACAATGTCGCGGTCAGTATCGCCCCCTTCGCGATCAAGGCGCCGGATGGACGGCCGCTGGCGAAGCTCGAACGCCTGGACATCAGCGAAACCACTGTCGACCTGGCCAAGCAACAAGTGGTGGTCGGCAAGATCCGCAGCCACAAGCTCGAAACCTGGGCAGCCCTGGAAGCCGACGGGCAACTCGACTGGCAGAAACTGTTCGCCAGCCAACCGTCCAGACCAGCGGCCAAGGCCAACGCCGAACCGCCGAGCACCCCGGCGGCGGCCGATTCGCCGAAACCCGAACCCGCGACGCCAGGTAAACCGTGGCAAGTGCTTCTCAATGATGTGCAATTGCGCGATTACAAAGTGCATCTGGCGGATCGCAAAGCACAACCTGCGGTGGAACTGGAACTGAGCCCGCTGAATCTCGACTTGCAGAAGTTCGACAGTCTCAATGGCTCGCCCTTCCTCCTCAAGCTCGACACCGGCGTAGGCAAACAGGGCAAGCTCACGGCCGATGGCGAGGTCAACCTGGCCCCGGTCAGCGCCCGACTCAACGTACAGACCAAGGACATCGACCTGCGCGTGGCACAGTCCTACATCAGCCCGTTCATTCGCCTGGAACTGCGCAGCGGCATGCTCGGCAGCGACCTGGCGGTCAACCTGAAAAGCACCGATCCGCTGGCGCTCAGCGTCACCGGCCGCGCCCAGGTCGATCAATTGCATACCCTCGATACCCTGAAAACCCGCGATTTTCTCAAGTGGCAACAATTGGTGGTAGAAGGCCTGAACTACCAACACGGCGACAGCCTGTCGATCGACAAGATCAATCTGCTGCAACCCTATGCGCGCTTCATGATCAACGATGACCGGACCACCAACATCGATGACCTGCTGATCCCGCAACCGGCCGACGCCGGCGCCAAGCCCGCCGCCGCCAAGCCCACCGCCAGCAAGGACAAGCCCCTGGGCATCCACATCGGCGGCATTGCCATCAACGACGGTTCTGCGAATTTCGCCGACTTCAGCCTGACCCCGAACTTCGCCACCGCCATTCAGCAGCTCAACGGTTCGATCGGCACCATCGACAGCCGTCAGGCGAAACCGGCCAGTGTCGACATCAAAGGCAAGGTTGACCGCTATGCACCAGTGACCATCAAGGGCGCGGTCAACCCGTTCGACCCGATGGCCAGCCTCGATATCGCCACCAGCTTCAAACGCGTGGAACTGACCACATTAACCCCCTACTCCGGCAAGTTCGCCGGTTATCGCATCCGCAAGGGCCGACTCAACCTCGATCTGCATTACGTGATCGTCAAGGGCCAGCTCAAGGCTGAGAACAAAGTGGTGGTCGAACAGTTGCAACTGGGCGAAAAGGTCGACAGCCCGGACGCCGTGAGCCTGCCATTGAAACTGGCCATCGCCTTGCTCAAGGATGTCGATGGCAAGATTTCCATTGAACTGCCGGTCAGCGGTGACCTGAACAATCCACAGTTCAGCGTGATGCCGATTGTCTGGCAGACCCTGCGCAACCTGATCGTCAAGGCCGCCGCCGCGCCGTTCAAACTCATTGGCGGCCTGGTGGCCGGTGGTGGCTCGCAAGACCTGGGTACCGTGGCATTCGCTCCGGGTTCAAGCGAACTGAACAAGGATGCCGAAGCGGCACTGGTCAAACTGTCCCAGGCCCTGAAGGAACGTCCGGCCCTGCGCCTGGAAATCGAAGGCACTGCTGCCAAGAGCAGCGATGGCCCGTTGCTCGCCGAGCAACGCCTGGAACGGGAATATCAGTACAACTACTACAAAATGCTCCAGCGCCGTGGCGACAAGGTTCCGGCCAAGGCAAATTTGCTGGAGGTACCCGATAGCGAGAAAGGTGCGCTGCTGGAAGGGATCTACCGCACGCGCCTGAAGGTCCAGCCACCTGCTGAATGGAAAGACCTGGGCAAAGAAGAACGCACCGCGAAAATGCGCGAGCAGGTGATCCAGTTCTGGAGTTCCAGCGAAGTGCTGTTGCGTGAGCTGGGCCAGGAGCGCGCCAGCAGCATCAAGGACTATCTGGTCGATAAAGGCCAGCTCGCCGATGACCGTGTGTACTTCATCGATGCCCAGTTGGGCGAAGCGGAAAAAGACGGCAAGGTCGTTACGCCCCTGCATCTGGACGCCGAATAACGGCAACAGCAAAAGATCGCAGCCTTCGGCAGCTCCTACTGGTCTACGCAAACCCATGTAGGAGCTGCCGAAGGCTGCGATCTTTGCTTTGAATAGAACAGGCCCCGACACGAATGCCGGGGCCTGTAATGGCCACATCCTTATGGCCGGTCGCATGAACTTCTAAGTTGCGGCAGACGTATGACTCAGCCCGTCTGCCGCGCCTTCTCCCAGTCCAGGCGAGAAGTCTTGCCTTACTCGGCTTTCAGGCCGTCAGCGGAGACCGCCTTGACGCCTTTGATTTTCTTGGTGATCGCCACGGCAGTGGCTTTCTGTGCATCCGTTACAGCAACGGTGGACGACAGGGACACAACACCTTTGTTGGTTTCCACTTTGATATCGGTACCTGGAATGCCTTTTTCGGTGACCAGGTCTGATTTGACTTTGGTAGTGATCCAGGTATCGGAAACATCCTCTTTCGCTTCGGTCATTTCACCGGCGGCCAGCATCATAGGGCCTTGTGTGACCTGAGCCTGGGCAAATGCAGCGTTGGCCATGGTCAGGGTCAACGCGGTAGCAGCAGCGGCAGCAATAGCGAACTTCTTCATACGAGTAACTCCTGTTTTTCTGGAAAGTCTGCTGGTTAGCTTGTCAGCAGGGTTACCAGAGATATTGCGAACGCTGTGCCAACTTTGAAACAGACAACAATTACTTATAAATCAACGACTTATAAAAACAGTCATTTTTCACAATCATGCAAAATGCATGAGTTGGAAATTATCTACATGCAAGTTGCGGGTTTTAAAGAAGGCCTAAGGCCATGAATTGTTGGAAGTTTTCTCAATTACTCGAAATCTTTGAACGGCGAGCAAAAAAATACCCCGCACTGAGCGGGGTATCGGGGCAACAAGCTATGGGTCAGGCCTTTGGCTCAACGCCCTTGCAGCCTTTCGGCGCGTACTCCTGTTCGACACCGGTGGTGCACGTCCAGCCATTCAACGAGCGGGTCAAGGTAATGGTTTTATTCAACACCTGCGCCGGAGCATTGAGGATTGTGCAACCAATCGTGCCCGTACCTTCTGCTGCTTTGCCCACTGCGGTCGTGGCGCAGTTGGACGTGGTGGCGGAGCCGCCCACCTGTGTCAGGTCCGGGTCTGTCCCTTGGTTCATCAGGTCTTCAAACGCCACCTTCAATGCTGAAATCTCGGCCAGACCTGCCGTGACCTTGGCCCGCGCCTGGTACTTGGAGTAAGCAGGGATCGCAAACGTCGCCAGGATCCCGATGATCGCCACGACTATCAGCAACTCGATCAGGGTAAAGCCTTTCTGATTATTCAATGACAGCCTCCGTGCATGAGTGGAAATCTCATGATCTGCACCTGCTGCAGCACAGCCCATGCCAAGCCCGGCGTGCCGTATTCCGGGGTGCAATCATTGCCACGAAGCCCTTCCTGGCCCCAGAAAACGCACTATCTGACACTTTTTGTCACCTCAGGACCGCAGGTTTTGTTCCCCCGCTTGACTAGGCTATAAGTCTTCAATTGCTTGCGCCCGGAACCCCGAGGAACGCATCGGCACATTCACGATCTATGAGGCGGCCGATTGCGATCAATGCAACGGCGGTTATAACCGGGTCAGCAAGGACTGAACATGGCAGTCAAGGCAGCAAGAACCAGTGTGTACACCTGGGAAGGCACAGACAGGAAAGGTACGAAGGTGACGGGCGAATTGAGCGCCCAGAACCCGGCACTGATCAAGGCGAAATTGCGCAAGCAGGGCATCAACCCCGGCAAGGTGCGCAGGAAAACCACGTCGATTTTCAATCAGGGCAAACGTATCAAGGCCCAGGACATCGCCCTCTTCACCCGGCAAATGGCAACCATGATGAAAGCCGGCGTGCCGTTGTTGCTGTCTTTCGACATCATCGGTGAAGGCTTCGATAACCCGGCCATGCGCAAGCTCATTGATGAGGTGAAACAGGAAGTGGCGGCGGGCAATAGCTTCGCCACCGCCTTGCGTAAGAAACCGCAATATTTCGATGAGCTGTACTGCAACCTGGTGGACGCCGGGGAGCAGGCTGGCGCGTTGGACACGCTGCTGGAACGGGTGGCGACCTACAAGGAGAAAAGCGAAAGTCTCAAGGCGAAAATCAGGAAAGCCATGACCTACCCGCTGATCGTCGTGTGTGTAGCGATCATCGTGACTGGCATCCTGCTGGTCGAGGTGGTGCCGCAATTCGAATCGGTGTTCAAGGGCTTTGGGGCTCAATTGCCGTCCTTTACCTTGATGGTCATCGACCTGTCGCAATTCATGCAAGCGTGGTGGTGGATGCTGCTGGGCGTACTGGTCACGGCTGCTTTCGCTGTGCGCCACGCCCTGAAAACCTCGCAAGGTTTTCGTGACCGAATGGACACCTGGCTGCTGAAACTGCCGCTGGTGGGGACCTTGATGCACAAGTCCGCCGTGGCCCGTTTCGCCCGCACGCTGTCGACGACCTTCGCCGCTGGCGTGCCGCTGGTCGAGGCCCTGGAATCGGTGGCCGGCGCCACCGGCAACATCGTGTTCAAACGCGCGGTGTTGCGCATCCGACAGGACGTTGCGACGGGCATGCAGCTGAATTTTTCCATGCGCACTTCCGGTATTTTCCCGAATATGGCCATTCAGATGACCGCCATAGGCGAGGAGTCGGGCGCACTCGACGACATGCTGGACAAGGTGGCCGGTTTCTACGAAGACGAGGTCGACAATATGGTCGACTCCCTCACCACCCTGATGGAACCGTTCATCATGGTGGTGCTGGGTGTTATTGTCGGCGGCCTGGTGGTCGCGATGTACCTGCCCATCTTCCAACTCGGTTCAGCGATCTGACATGCCCTTGAACGAAATTCTTACCCACTACCCACTGGCTTTCGTCGTCATCGCCGGGGTGGTCGGCCTGCTGGTCGGCAGCTTCCTCAACGTGCTGGTGTGGCGCCTGCCGAAGATGCTTGAGCGCGAGTGGCGCGTGCAGGCCCATGAGATCCTCGGGCTGCCCGGCGAAACGCCGCTGCCGACTTTCAATTTGATGCTGCCGCATTCCCAGTGCCCACATTGCGGGCACCGGATTCGCGCCTGGGAAAACATTCCAGTGCTCAGCTTCCTGTTCCTGCACGGGCGCTGTTCAGCCTGCGCGACGCCGATCAGCAAACGCTATCCATTGACTGAGCTGGCCTGCGCCCTCCTGTCGGCGTTCATTGCCTGGCACTTCGGTTTCGGCTGGCAAGCCGGCATGGCGATGCTCCTGACCTGGGGCTTGCTGGCCATGAGCCTGATCGACGCCGAGCATCAACTATTGCCCGATGTACTGGTGCTACCGCTGATGTGGCTGGGGCTGATCGTCAACAGCCTCGATCTGTTCGTGCCATTGCCTGAGGCGTTATGGGGTGCCATTGCCGGCTACATGGCGCTGTGGACAGTGTTCTGGGTGTTCAAGCTGATCACCGGCAAGGACGGCATGGGGCATGGGGATTTCAAGCTGCTGGCGATGTTTGGCGCCTGGGGCGGTTGGCAGATCCTGCCGCTGACGATCGTCTTGTCATCCCTGGCGGGTGCGATCATCGGCGCGATTTACCTGCGCCTGCGCAAGGCACAAACATCGACGCCGATCCCTTTTGGCCCCTATCTGGCCATTGCCGGCTGGATTGCCTTGCTCTGGGGTGGTCAAATAACCGCCTTCTATTGGCAGTTTGTCGGTCTGAAATGAATAACCCTGTGGAAAAACCCTGGATTCTCGGCTTGACCGGCGGCATTGGCAGCGGCAAAAGTGCGGCGGCCCAACATTTCATCGACCTGGGCGTGCATGCGGTCGATGCCGATCATGCCGCGCGCTGGGTGGTGGAACCCGGACGGCCGGCGCTGGCAAAGATTGCCGAACACTTCGGTCCCGGGGTGTTACAAGCCGACGGGCAACTGGACCGCGCCGCGTTGCGTAAACTGATCTTCGAAGTACCGGAGCAACGCCTCTGGCTGGAAGCCTTGCTGCATCCGCTGATCGCCGAAGAGATTGCCCATCACCTGGCGCTGGCAAAATCACCTTACGCGATTCTGGTTTCGCCACTGCTGATTGAATCCGGCCAGTACGCCATGACCCAACGGGTCCTGGTGATCGATGCCCCCGAACAGCTACAGATCGAGCGCACCCTGCGGCGTGACCAGACCAGCGAACAGCAGGTCCAGGCGATCCTCAAGGCCCAGTCCAGCCGTCAGGATCGCATAAGCCATGCCGACGACGTAGTGGTCAACGACCGCGACCTCGCCTGGCTGCACAGCGAGGTCGAACGCCTGCATCACTTTTACCTTACTTTGCGTGGAGGCCAGTCATGAGCCAGATTTCAACCGTCGAATGCCCAACCTGTGGCGCCCCTGTCGAATGGACCCCCGAGAGCAAATTCCGGCCGTTCTGCTCGGACCGGTGCAAACTGATCGACCTGGGCGCCTGGGCGTCGGAAGAGCACAAGATTCCAGTGGCCCCGGATGCCGAGGACGAAATGTTCAGCGGCGATTTCGACCCGCGCCACTGATCCGGATCATCAGGGGCCTGGCCTGTGCCAGGGAGTGGGCCAGGCCCTGGCTGTTAGAGCTTGCGCCCCGAAATCCAGCGTATTAGCGAATGCTATACTTCTCTCGAATTGCATGAATGTGCAACGTTCCCCACGGGTACCGTTACCGACGGCAAAATCTCGGTGATTGGCTGCAGGACAAAGGAGGTTCACCGCCAACACGAGATGGGAGGTGTGGCATGAATCGACACTATTACATCAGTGACAATCTCGATGATCTTGAAGCCGTTGAAAATGAGCTGGAAGCCAGCGGCATCAATTCCGAACAAATTCATGTGCTCAGTGAACAGGTTGCTGATGTTGAACAACATCACCTCCACGAAATCAGCTCGTTAATGGAACAGGACGCCGTTCACTCCGGTGAGATTGGTGCGGTGGTCGGTATCCCACTCGCAGCAGTGGTCCTGGGTGGCGCCTATTGGATGGGCTGGACCGAATCCGCCGCAGGCTGGACACCCTTCGTCTTCCTTGCCGTGGTTATCTTGGGCTTCTGCATCTGGGAAGGCGGCTTCTTTGGATTCCAGGTGCCGAACGCTCACTTCCGCAATTTCAAGCAGGCGGTGCATGAGGGCAAGCACATCTTTTTTGTGGATGTTGAGCCGAATCAGGAAACGGTACTGGACCAGGTCATCGGACATCATCCCATGCTGGAAATCGCTGGCACGGGAGCGGCAGCACCCCACTGGACAGTAGCCTGGCAGCACAAATGGCATCAGTTCAAGCGAGTGATATCAGGTTAACTGCCGAAGACTGATGGCCGCTTATTGGCCGAAGAAAATGACCCGACTGAGGAAAACATAATCCGCCTCGGTGGCCATCAGTCCGACAAGTACCAGCAAACACAAGGGTGGCATCAATATCGCGTAGACCAGGGCCAACCGTTCCCAGGCCATGTGCATGAAGATGGAGACGATCAAGCCAGCCTTCAGCAACATGAACGTGATAATCAGGGCCCACCTGAGATAGCCGTGAAAATGGAAAAAGTCGACAAGGTACGAGAGTGTGCTGAGGACAAATAACAGCCCCCAGATTTTCAGGTACAAACTGATTGGATGTTGCTGACCTTGAACATGCGCCATTATCCGCGCTCCTCTACCATAAATAGAAGAAAGCAAAAATAAACACCCACACCAAGTCCACGAAGTGCCAATAAAGCCCCGCTATCTCGACATTCTGATAGTTGCCGGAGCGCTCATAATCTCCCCGCAATACCTTCATCGCCACAATGCTGAGGTAGATGGCGCCGATGGATACATGCAGTCCGTGAAAACCGGTAATCATGAAAAAGCTGGCACCAAATTGCGCCGCCCCCATGGGGTTCCCCCAAGGGCGCACCCCTTCTGCGATGAGCTTGCTCCATTCAAAGGCCTGCATGCCGACGAAGGTCACTCCCAAGGCAGCGGTCGCCAGCATCAGGGCCGTGGTTTTCGCGCGATCACGGCGATAGGCGAAATTGACGGCCATGGCCATGGTGCCGCTGCTGCTGATCAGCACAAAGGTCATGATGGCGATCAGGATAAGCGGGATTTCCCTACCGCCGATCGTCAATGCAAACACTTCACTGGGATTGGGCCAGGCGTCGGTGATGGTCATGCGTACCGACATGTAGCCGGTCAAGAAACAGGTGAATATGAACGTGTCGCTCAGCAGGAATATCCACATCATCGCCTTGCCCCAGGGGACCTGCTTGAAGGCGTCTTTATCCGAGGCCCAATCGCTGGCGATGCCCTGCCATCCCGGTGCAGGCAACGGGCTTGATGGATCGGACTCGACCGGGGCTTGTGGATGCGCTGCCATGGTTTTTCACCTCAGGCCGCAGAGTCTGGCGATAGTTTCATAGGTTTGCGGCGTGCTGGTCAGTAGCGCGAACAGCACGAACCAAAGACCCAATAGGTAGTGCCAATAGATGGCACAGAGCTCTACGCTGGCGCTGAGTTGCGGCAACGGCACCTGACGCAGGATTTTGCCAACGGTCCTGCCCCAGGCAACCAATCCTCCCAACAGGTGGAGACCGTGCACGCCGGTCAACAGGTAGAAGAAACTGTTGGCCGGGTTACTGGCGACAAAGTAGCCCCAGGCGACGAACTGCTGCCAGACCCAGAGTTGCCCCGCCAGAAAGGCAATGGCAAATCCTCCCCCTACTACAAAAGCAATGACCGTTGCGTCCATTCGAGCCCGGCGGGCGGCCATGCGCGACCACTGCAGAGAGATGCAACTCAATACCAGAAAAGCCGAATTCACCCACAATTGCCAAGGATTGGCCAACGGCGCCATCGGCTCTGTCAGGGGTAGCCAGTCGGCCATTTGCGAGCGGGCGATAAAGGCGAGCAGGAAGAGAAAGAACAGTGAGCTCACCACTGCCAGAAACAAGCGCAGGCCGGTTTTTGCAACGTGGCTTCCATCGGCACCCGCGCCGGCCTGAATACCTTCAGGATCGCGATTCCAGCTGCCGCCGGGGTCAGCGCCATCGGCGTTTCTCAATAGCAGTCTGTTCATGTCTTCACGTCCGCTATCCTGGCGCCCTCGCTGCGTTGCCGCATGTGCTCCAGCTCCTCGGCGGAAACCGTTTGCGGCACGAAATCCTGGTCTATCCCTGGCACGCTGTAGTCATAAGGCCAACGATGCACGACTGGCAGTTTCTCGCCCCAGTTGCCGTGTACCGGCGGGGTGTCCGGTGTTTGCCATTCCAGACTGGCCGCGCCCCAGGGGTTACTGCCTGCGGGTTTACCCTTGAATACACTCCAGGCCATGTTGAACACGAACAGCAGCTGGGAAACACCGACGGTCAATGCGACCACCGTAATGAAGGCATTCAACTCGTGCGCCGACTGTGGAATGAACGCGTAGTTGTCATAGGCGTAGTAGCGGCGCGGCATCCCTTGGAAGCCCAGATAGTGCATAGGGAAAAAGATCGCGTAGGTGCCCAGAAAAGTTATCCAGAAATGCAACTTGCCCAAGGTGTCGTTAAACATGCGCCCGGTGACTTTCGGGAACCAATGGTAAATGCCGCCGAACACCACCAGTACCGGTGCGACCCCCATGACCATATGGAAGTGGGCGACGACGAAATAGGTGTCCGAGAGCGGAATATCGACGATCACATTACCCAGGAATAATCCCGTCAGGCCGCCGACCAGGAAGGTGACGATAAAGGCCAGGGCGAACAGCATCGGTACGGTGAGATGGATGTCGCCCCGCCACAGGGTCAGTACCCAGTTGTAGACTTTCAGTGCCGTCGGCACGGCGATGATCAAGGTGGTGACGGCGAAGAAAAAGCCAAAGTAGGGGTTCATGCCGCTGACATACATATGGTGCGCCCAGACCACGAAGCTGAGTACGCCGATCGCAATGATGGCCCACACCATCATTCGATAACCGAAGATATTTTTACGCGCATGGGTGCTGATCAGGTCGGAGACCAGGCCAAACGCGGGGAGCGCAACGATGTAGACCTCCGGATGGCCGAAGAACCAGAACAGGTGCTGGAACAATATCGGGCTGCCGCCCTGGTGATCGAGTTGCTGCCCCAGCGAGACCATCGCCGGCATGAAGAAACTGGTGCCCAGGAGTTTGTCGAACAGCATCATGACCGCACTGACAAACAACGCCGGGAACGCCAGCAAGGCCATGATCGACGCCATGAAGATGCCCCACACCGAAAGCGGCATGCGAAACAACGTCATACCGTGCGTGCGCGCCTGCAACACCGTGGTGACATAGTTCAATCCACCCATGGTGGCGGCGACAATAAAGATCGCCAATGAGATAAGCATCAGCACGATGCCCCACTCGACCCCAGGTGTGCCCTGGCTGATCGACTGCGGCGGATAAAGCGTCCAGCCCGAACCGGTGGGGCCGCCCGGGACAAAGAAACTGGAAAGCAACACCACTACCGCCAACAGGTAGAACCAGTAACTGAGCATATTGACGTAGGGGAAGACCATGTCGCGGGCGCCCACCATCAACGGGATCAGATAGTTGCCGAAGCCCCCCAGAAACAAGGCCGTCAGCAAGTAGATGACCATGATCATGCCGTGCATGGTCATCGCCTGATAGTAAGTACTGGCATCCATGAACGCCAAACTGCCGGGGAAGCCTATCTGCATGCGCATCAAGCCGGACAACACCACGGCGATAAGCCCCACGAACAGCGCCGTCAAGGAATACTGGACGGCGATGACCTTGTGGTCCTGACTCCAGATGTATTTGGTCAGGAAACTCTTGGGTTCGTGCAGTGCTTCTGTTTCGGCTTGCTCCGCATAAGCCATCACGTCATCCTCCTGTCGAAGTTTCAGTGCATTCCTGGCTGTTTACGGCTACTTCCCTGGTTGCGCCTTGCTCGCGTCGGCATTGGCTTTGGATTTGATAAAGGCGATCAGTGCGTTCAACTCCTGATCAGTCGGGGTAAAGGCCGGCATGACGGCGGCATAGCCTTTGACGATCCTGGCGCCGGGATTGAGGATCGAATCCTTTAGATAACCCTCGTCGACCTTGATACTCGATCCGTCGGCAAGCGTCACTGTCGAGTCATACAGGCCCTGCCAGCTGGGGCCGACACCCTTGCTGCCATCGACACTGTGGCAGGCCAGACAGCCTAGCGACTCAGACAACCGCTGCCCCTGGGTCGCCAAGTCGTCACCCCTGTCCAGCTTTTCGCTGGCAGAAGGTTCCTGCTGCGCAGCACCCAGTGATTTGATCACGGCGACGACAGCCGTCAGCTCATCGTCATTGAGAGTATAGGCCACCATCACCGGCGGGTAGCCCTGCACCAGGCGGGCCTGCGGCTTGAGAATCGACTCTTTCAGGTAAGCCTCATCGACCAGCGCACTGCTGCCGTCGGCAAACTGTTCAGTGCGACCGTACAGACCCTTCCAGGTCGGACCAAGACGGGTACTGCCATCCTGGCTATGGCAGGCACTGCAGCCGTATTGTTCGACCCACTGGCGACCTTTTTCCAGCACGCTGTCCTGACCGGGTTTCGCAGCGCTCGCCAAGGTCTGCGCAAAGGTCGGCTGGCCGCTCAGCCATTGATCAAAGGCACCCTGCTCCTCCACGATCATCTGGCCGCGCATGTTGTAATGGCCTACGCCACAAAACTCAGCGCACAGGACCTCATATTTTCCGGTTTTAGTTGGGGTAAACCAGAAGTAAGACACCATCCCGGGCACCATATCCATCTTGCTGCGAATTTGCGGGATATAGAAATCATGCAATACATCTTTAGAACGAAGTAAAACTTTTACCGGCCTATTCAGCGGCAATCGGATTTCATTATTTTTTATAAGTACATCGTCCTGTCCGGCAGGGTCCTTGGGATCAATGCCGAGGGGATTGGTGGCATCGACAAACTTGATATCCGACTTGCCCAACTTCCCATCCTGCCCGGGAAAACGGTAGGTCCACTGCCACTGTTGAGCAACGACTTCGAGTTCATAAGCCTCTTTCGGCACCCGGATGAAATCGTTGTAGACAACCAGGCCTGGCGCCAACATGGCGGCGATACCGATCGAGGTCACTACAATCAACCAAAACTCCAACTTTTTACTTTCCGGCTGGTAGTGCGCCCTGGCACCTTCCTTATGGCGATACCGCATTATCGCGAGTGCCATGAACACCGTGATGGCGATGAAGAATATTCCGCTGATGATCAGGGTAATGAACAGCGTGGTGTCTATTGATCCCCAGTTGGAAGCTGGCGGTGCTGCATGCCAAGGTGCAAGTACATGAAAGAGCACTGAGGCAATAACGATTAGAATCAAGACAATTGCTATCGCCATTTCTCTTCATCCTATTCCTGTTGTTCGTTGGTTATGCGCAAGCATCGCCACTGACGTCCAGGCACGGCAGGCAACTGCCACCCGTGGTGGCAAAGTCATTGCAAAGTATAGGTCGGCAAGCGAGGCCCGGTTGGCAGCTATACTCAATGGCACGTCCGCAGCCCCGATGGAGGATTCGTCATGAGTAACCTGACGCTCGAAGGCAGGTGGAAACCCAGCGCCGACCAAAAGTCTGAACCCATAGGTGAGATCCATTTTTACGTCGACGGCCCTCTCCATCTACGGCTGGAGGAAGCGGAAGAACGCCTGCAGAAGACCCCTGAGC
Organism: Pseudomonas sp. V98_8; assembly: GCF_029967975.1. Lineage (NCBI taxonomy): Bacteria > Pseudomonadati > Pseudomonadota > Gammaproteobacteria > Pseudomonadales > Pseudomonadaceae > Pseudomonas > Pseudomonas sp. V98_8. The sequence goes on along the minus strand of NZ_JASCAE010000007.1, from coordinate 165,717 downwards.
TAAAAGAAGTCATGGTCGATGTCGACATGGACACGTTGAACCTGGTCTTGCCAGAGGGTTACAGCCCCTTGTCCGACTGTCAGATGCGCGTGTATCTGCACTTCGAACGTGGTCAGTTCCATCTGGTCGGACACCGGGCGAGCGATGGCAGCCTGATCTACTCCAACGTGGTTCTGATTGATCAACTGATCGATTGAACGGCGGATTTGAAAGGAATCAAGACTTGGGATCGTCGTCCTTCCAGGGCGCCGAGAGGTAGCGCGTGCGATTGAAAGTTTCGAGCCACTCGGGGGAGAACACCACCAGCGCGCTGACCACCATGCCGTTGATGAACGCCTCCGGAAATATGAGCAGCCACAGGTAGCCGATGAAGTCTTCGAGCCAGTAAGGCATGGCAAAACGCTCGTCGTACCACAACAATGCCAGCGATAGCGCCAGGCACAGCAACGCTGTAAGCGCTGCGGCAAAAAAACCGGAAATGAAGATGTACACAAAGGGGTTTCGTGGCTGCGCGCGCTCCACCAGAATCGCACAGCATTCGGTGATCAACACTGGCAACAAAATGAATAGCGCGCCATTGACCCCCATGGCCACGAGGTCCTGACGGCCCAGCAGCACCAGACCTGCCTGCGCCACCAATCCACCGACGATCGCCAGCGGCCAGTCGAGCAACAGCGTCACCGCGGTCATGCCGATAAAGTGATAAGACACGCCGGTATCGAAATCGCGCCGCACCAGCCACAACGCAAACAGCGCGAACACCGTGCCGAACAGCAAATGCTGGCGACGGCTGTCGCTGAACAGCTCGACCCAGGACACTCGCGCAACGGCCCAGATCAGCACCGGCACATAGATCAGCCACCCCACCGTGAGGGTTTCAGGTGACAGCAACTCGGCACCGATCATGACAGGACACACTCCCTTGGCTTGCCAATAGAGAACAGGCCTTCAGTCTACACCGCCCATTGCCACCCCTCGACTTCACGCCCAATGCCGCGGATCGTTAATCACCGCTTCATGTTCGGCGAACAGCTTGGGTAGCTCAGCCTTGAGAAAATCCACCCACGTACGAACCTTGGCATCGAGAAAGCGTCGCGACGGATACACCGCATACACATTGCGCTGACGCGGCCGATAGTCCGGTAGTAAACGCAACAAAGTGCCATCGCTCAAGGGCCGCGTGGCGGTGTAGAACGGAATCAGGCTGATGCCCATACCGGCCTCCGAAGCCTTGACCATCGACTCGGCGACGTTGCACTGAAAAGTCCTGGACGGGCTGACCGCATGCTCGCCCTCCTCGTCCTGAAACACCCACTGATCGCTGTACAACGGGTCGAGCATGCGCAAGCACTGATGATCGTCCAGCACCCGCGGATGGTCCGGCACACCCCGGCGTTGCAGGTATTGCGGGGAAGCACAGGGCACGCTGTAGAACTGTCCGACGGCCTGGGCGACCAATTGCGAATCGGCCAGTTCGTGGGCAGTCGAAATCACCACGTCGTGCCCTTCCTCCAACGGATCGGGATTGCGCTGCGACAGGGTCAGCTCGAACACCACATCGGGATAAAGCTCGCTGTAGCGAGCAATCAGCGGCGTGATCAGCACCCCCAGGCCGTTCATGCTGTGCACCCGCAACCGACCGCTTGGCTTGAGATGCGCACCGCGAGCCTCTGCGGTCGCCTCCTCCATTTCCTCAAGTATCAGCCGACTGCGCAGCAGGAATCGCTCCCCGGCCTCGGTCAGGCTCAAGCGCCGTGTGGTGCGCTGCAGCAGGCGAGCTTGCACGTGCTGCTCCAAGTCCGCGACCAGGCGCGAGACCTGCGCGGTGGACAACTCCAACGCATCGGCGGCGGCGGTGAAACTTGCGCAGTCGACGACACGGACGAACACGCGCAAGTTGTTAAGCAAATCCATGAGCCCTCCAGGCTGGGTGACTGTTACGTTTGATGTAAGGCTGTATCAGGCGTTCGCCCCTTTATCCAACGGTGGCAAAGACTAGACTTTACCCATCGAACCCACATGGAGCTCGCCATAATGAAAACCTTGATCAGCCTGCTGCTGACCCTCGTCGCCACCTCGGCCATGGCCGCTGAAAACGAGCCCCTCGCGGTCTTGTATAACCCGGCGCAGCCGCTGGACATCGCCAAGGTGGTTTCCGTATCGGACACCGCGACCGCGTGCGGGGTTGTACCAGCGACCATGGTCTATGTCGATCATCAGGGCCAGACCCGCCGCGTGACGTACAACGTCATCGGTGATTGCACCAGCAGCCTGTGATCCGCCTTGGCACTCAGAGCAGCGTCCAGGTGTAACTCAGGATCAAGCGGTTTTCATCGATATCACTGCGGTAGTTGGAACGCGCCATCGCATTGCGCACACGGATACCGAGGCCCTTGAGGCTGCCACTCTGCAGCACATAGCCGATGTCCAGGTCACGCTCACGATCCTTTCCCTCATAGCCCTTGCCGGTGTCGACATTGTTGCCACTGATGAAGCGCAGGGTACTGGTCAACCCCGGTACTCCCAGGGCCGCAAAGTCATAGTCATAACGCGCCTGCCAGGAGCGCTCGTCGGTGGAGGCGAACTCGTAGGTCGGTACTTCGTTGCCCAAGGGCGAAATATTGGCAAATACCCGCGGGAACGCGCTGTCTCCGAACATGCCCTGATAGCCGACATAAAAAGTGTGACCGCCGCGCTTGGCCGACAGCAGCGAAAAGAACGCCTGGTTGTCGATATTGCCCAGCAATTTCTTGCCATCCTCGCGCGAATCGAAGTAGCCGAGGTTCGCCCCCAATATCCAGTCGCCTGTCGGCTGGCTGTGCTTGAGCCCCAGGAAGCGCTGGTTGTAGATATCTTCCAGCTGCCCGTACCAGGCGCTGACCGAGCTGCGTTTATCATTGAAGGCGTAATCGGCCCCGGCAAAGTTGAAACCGTCACTGCTGACTTGACGCTGCGGCACATGGCCGAGCATGGCTTGCATCTTTTCGTCACCGGCTTCGTTGCGCAGGCTGGTCGAATTCAAATGGCCGGCCTGCAATGTCAGGCCATTGATCTCATTGGAGCTGATACTTGCCCCCTGATAGCTGGGCGGTAGCAGCCGGATATCACTGAACACCAGCACCGGCAGGTTGGGTTGCAATTCACCCGCCTTCAGTTCGGTTTTGGAGTAGCGCACCTTCAAGGCGCCCTCCAGGCGGCTGTAATCGTTTGCCGCACGCCCGTCATCCTGCACCGGCAGCAAACCGGTATTGACCCGGTCCGGGCTGCTGTCGAGCTTGAGGCCGAGCAGGCCAATGACATCCACGCCGAAGCCGACGGTGCCCTGGGTATAACCGGACTTGACGTTGAGAATGAATCCCTGCGCCCATTCCTCGGCCTTCGATTGTTGATTGGCTCCGACGATGTCGGAATAGTCCCGGCTGAAGTAGTAATTGCGCGCTTGCAAGGTGGCCGTGGTGTCTTCGATAAAACCATTCTCGGCGGCCATCGCGCCGGTGGAGAAACTCGAGACGACAGCCATGGACAACACTGAACCGGTTGTTGGGAGAATCTGTTTCATCGTTTTTTCTCTTATTGTTATTGATCGACAGGTTGAAGTGCTTCAGCAGTGGATTCACTGCGCGCGACGGAGCGGCGGGCGTTCAATATCAAGTGGGTGGCCATGCCGAAAATCAGTCCCCAAAAAGCCGCGGACAACCCAAACAGCGACATACCCGAGGCCGTGGTAAGAAAGGTCACCAGCGCGGCTTCGCGATCGGTTGGTACCGCCATCGCGCCCGCCAGCGCTCCAGCAATCGCAGCGAACAGCGCCAATCCGGCGAGGGCCGCGATCAGTTCCTTGGGGAATGCCGAAAACAGTGAGACCAGGGTGGCGCCGAAGATCCCCAGCACCAGGTAACACAGGCCACCCATCACGCCGGCTACGTAACGCTTGCCAGGGTCTTCGTTGGCCTCGCGGCCCGTGCAAATAGCCGCGGTAATCGCTGCCAGGTTCAGCCCGTGGCAACCGAACGGCGCCAGCAGTGCCGTGCCCAATGCGCTGCTGGCGATGATCGGGCCCGATGGCGTGGCGTAACCGCTGGCGCGCAGCACGGCCATGCCAGGAACGAATTGGCCAGTCAGCGCCACCATCACCAGCGGCAAGGCGATGTTCAGCGTTGCGCTGAGGCTGAACGCCGGGGTGATCCACACCGGCGTGGCCAAACCGATGACCAGCGCCTCGCCATGCAGATCTCCGGCGAGCAATGCCATCGAGCAGCCCACCACCAGGACCATCAGCACCGCATAACGCGGCATCAGTCGTTTGCAGATCAGGTACGTGGCAAACATCGCCAGCACCAGCAACGGCTTACCCTGCAACGAGACAAACAACCCGGTGCCGAAGCTGAACAGAATCCCCGCCAGCATCGCTGCCGCCACCGCTGCCGGCAGCTTGCCGATGATCCGGTCGAACGCCCCCGACACCCCGACCAGGAAAATGATCAGGCTGCTGACCAGATAGGCTCCCACCGCTTCCGGCAGGGAGATCCCTGGCAACAGCGCCACGAGCAACGCCGAACCGGGTGCCGACCACGCGATGATCACCGGTACGCGGTAATGCAAACTCAGACCGATACCGAGCATGGCGCTGCCGATGGAAATCGCCCAGACCCACGACGACAGCACTTCGCGCGACAGGTGCGCTGCCTCGGCGGCCTGGAAAATAATCACCAGGGGGCCGGCGTAGGAAATCACGGTGGCGATGAACCCGGCGACGGCCGCAGACAGGGAAAAATCCCGCAGCAAGGTTTTCATGAAGCCTCGCCGACAGCTCCGCCGGACGAGCCCTGCTGATCATCCAACAGGGATTGTCGGGCACTGCGCCGACTGCTGATGGCGAACACCGTCATGGCGATGGCGGCAATCGCACCAGGCAAAGCAAACGCCATGAAGTTCAGTTGCAGCGGCAGGCTGATCCCGAGCAAAGCGCCGCCCAGCAGTGGTCCGACGATCGCACCATTGCGCCCGATGCCCGAAGCCCAGCCAAGCCCCGTGGACCGAATGTTCATTGAGTAGAACTGGGCAGCGCAGGCGTACAGCAGAATCTGCGAGCCGATGGTGGTGGCCCCAGCGATGGCGATCAGCAGGTACAACACCGGCATCGGGCTGTTGAAACCCAACAGGGTGATCGACACCGCCGCCATGGCAAAGAACACCGATAACACACGCGGCAGGTTGAGCTTGTCACCCAGCACACCGCCGCCAACTGCGCCGAAGATCGCGCCGAAATTCAGCACCAGCAGGAACGACAGGCTCGAGCCCAGGCTGTAACCTGCGTTGGCCATCAGTTTCGGCAGCCAGGAGCTCAAGGCGTAGACCATCAGCAGGCAGCAGAAAAACGCCAGCCACAACATCAACGTACGCAGTGCACGGCCCTCGCGGAACAACTGCAACACCGGGGTGCCAGTTCCCTTCACTTCACTCATGTGCAACTGGTCATCGGCCTGTGCGACATAGGCCGGGTCGATCCGCTGGAGAATGTTGCGAGCTTCGTCATTGCGCCCCTGGCGCAGCATGAACCCCACTGACTCGGGCAGGAAATACATGATCAGCGGCAATAGCAGCAACGGCAGGACCGCCACATAGAACACCGACTGCCAGCCGAAACTCGGGATCAGCACGATACCCAGCCCGGCGGACAGCATGCCGCCCACCGAGTAGCCGCTGAACATGATCGCCACCAGGGTGCTGCGGATTTTTTTCGGCGCGTATTCGTTCATCAACGCCACGACATTGGGCATCACGCCACCAATGCCCAGCCCGGCAACGAAGCGGCAAAGACCAAACTCGGTGGGGTTTCGGGCGAACCCGTTGAGCACGGTGAAACCGCTGAAGAGCATCACGCAGATCGTGATGGCTTTCTTGCGGCCGATCCTGTCCGACAGCGGACCGAAGAACAGCGCGCCGAACATCATGCCGAACAATGCATAGCTGCCTAACGCCCCCGCTTGCAGAGGGCTGAGCCCCCACTCTTTCATCAGCATCGGCAAGACCACGCCGTAGATCACCAGATCGTAACCGTCGAAAATGATGATCAGGGCACACCAGAACAGCACCATCCAGTGGAAGCGGTTGAACCGGGCCTTGTCGATAACCTCATGTACGTCGATCTTGCGCATGGCGTTCATCTCTTGTTGTTGTTTTTTTCAGGAGCAGCGGTAGCACGGCTCACGTCCGTACAGCCGAGGGTAGAGTCAACAGGCTCGGGTCAATATCCGCATCGCGCAGACCACTATCCGTTTTGTGCAGCGCCCTGAACCGGGCTGGGAGGCGCGAGCAATTGCCCCTCTCCGATAAACTGTCTTCTTTACAATCGCATTTGAGCGCTAAGCTTGGGCGTATGGATGATTCAGATTACTTACGCCTGCTGACCATTGCGGCCGAGCAAGCCAACGCGTTCCTGTCCAATGCCCGCAAATGGGAGCGCGAGCGTTGGGTCTGCCAACGCCTGCTGCAAGGCTTGAACATTTCCTACCGGGCCGACGAATTTGCTCCGGCGGGAGAACCGCCGGACGTGTTGTTTCGCGACGCCAATTTCGAGGTGTTCTTCGTGCTCGACGAGGGCCGACGCCTCAATGATGAATGGCGCGACGAATTGCAGAGGCGGCGCAGTGCGTTCTCCCTGAGCCAGCTGGTACGGCGCGAAGCCAAGCCCCGCCGCATACCGGCCAACGAGTTCTTGTTGCGGCTGGCGCCAACCTTGCGCAAAAAAGCACACAACTACAAAGAGCGCGGCATGGACCTGGGCGAGCTGGACATCATTGCCTTCGCCAGCCTCAAGCGCGAAGTGCTGGACCTCAACAGTCATTTCCCACCGCCCACCGAATACCTGCGCCAAGGCTGGCGCTCGCTGTCACTGGTGGGCCCGACCTTCGCCCGCGTGCTGTTCGCGCATCCCGATGCGCCGGATTTCCTGCGCAGCAACCTGGGACGCAGCATCGTGTTCGACGTCGGGATCAGCCTGTGAGCCCATTGCAGGAACTGATTGCCGAAGTACCGCAGATCGGCCGCGTACGCTGGATTGGCGTGCGCCCGGAACGTCACGTGCCAATGATCGAGCTGGATGCCGTGGAAGCGCGACTGGAGGCCGGCTTGACGGGCGATCGCGCCCGCCCCGGCGTGCGCAATGCGCGGCAGGTGACGCTGATTCAGTGGGAGCATCTGGCGGTGATCAGTTCGCTGATGGGTCGCCCGGACGATCAACCGGTCAAGCCTGAAGATTTGCGGCGCAACCTCGTTATCAGTGGCATCAACTTGTTCAGCCTCAAGGGCCGGCGTTTCCGCATCGGCCAGGCGATTTTCGAAACCACTGGCTGGTGCCAGCCCTGCGCACGCCTGCAGAACAACCTGGGCCCGGGGACCTTTCAGGCCGTGCGCGGGCATGGCGGAATCACCGCCCGAGTGCTACAAAGTGGCATCATTCGCCTGGACGACAGGGTGAGCGTCGAGCCCCTTACGGACAGCGGCTATGCTCCGTTCAACGTTCGTTGAGTCCGCCTGTAGCTTCTTCACCTTCAGCAACGTCTACCTGACGAGGCCTTTTATGACCAGCCGCCTGAACCCCGAAGACCAAAAGCATGTCGAAGCGTATCTGCAACTGTCCCAACACCAAGTCGAGCGCCGGCCTTTCCGGCCGTGGATGCTCCTTGTGCTGGTATTGGCAGTGACCATTGGCCTGGGCCTGTTGAGCCGACTTATCAGTTATCTGACGCTATGAGCTGCTTGGCGCTCGCTCGGGTAATTGCACCGATTTCTTTTAGCCTTGCGAGATATCCCCATGACTCATCGTATTGTCATCGTTGGCGGCGGCGCCGGCGGTCTGGAGTTGGCTACCCGTCTGGGTAAGACTCTGGGCAAACGCGGCACGGCCAGCGTGATGCTGGTCGACGCGAACCTGACCCACATCTGGAAACCGCTGTTGCATGAGGTAGCGGCCGGGTCGCTGAACTCGTCCGAAGACGAACTCAACTACGTGGCCCAGGCAAAATGGAACCACTTCCAATTCCAACTGGGGCGCATGAGCGGGCTTGATCGCGCCAATAAAAAAATCCAGTTGGCCGCCACTTATGATGACGCCGGGCTGGAACTGGTGCCTGCCCGGGAAGTGCCTTACGACTCGTTGGTGATTTCCGTCGGCAGCACCACCAACGATTTCGGCACCCAGGGTGCAGCGCAGCACTGCCTGTTCCTGGACACCCGCAAACAGGCCGAGCGCTTCCATCAGCAATTGCTCAACCACTACCTGCGCGCCCATGCAGGGCAGACCGACAAGGTCGAGCAGATCAGCGTGGCCATCGTCGGTGCCGGTGCCACCGGGGTCGAACTGGCCGCCGAACTGCATAACGCCGCCCATGAACTGGCGGCTTATGGCCTGGATCGGATCAAACCGGAAAACATGCACATCACCCTGATCGAAGCCGGGCCTCGCGTGCTGCCGGCCCTGCCGGAACGAATCGGCGGGCCGGTGCATAAGACCCTGGAAAAACTCGGGGTCAATGTCATGACCAACGCCGCCGTCAGCGAGGTGACGGCCGACAGCCTGATCACCGTAGATGGCAATGTGATCAACGCCAGCTTGAAAGTCTGGGCCGCCGGGATTCGTGCGCCAGGGTTCCTCAAGGACATCGATGGCCTCGAAACCAACCGCATCAATCAACTGCAAGTGCTGCCGACCCTGCAAACCACCCGTGACGAGAACATCTTCGCCTTCGGTGACTGCGCGGCCTGCCCGCAACCAGGCACTGATCGCAATGTGCCGCCACGCGCCCAGGCGGCGCATCAACAGGCGTCGTTGCTCGCCAAGTCGCTGAAACTGCGGATCGAAGGCAAGCCTCTGCCTTCTTACAAGTACACCGATTACGGGTCGCTGATCTCGCTGTCGCGTTTTTCGGCTGTGGGTAACTTGATGGGTAACCTGACGGGTAGCGTCATGCTGGAAGGTTGGCTGGCGCGGATGTTCTACGTGTCGCTGTACCGCATGCACCAGATGGCGCTATACGGGCCATTTCGCACGGCGATGCTGATGCTGGGCAGCAAGATTGGGCGCGGGACAGAGCCGCGCCTGAAACTGCACTGATCAAGCTGCTTTCTGTAGAAGCGAGCATGCTCGCGAAGAACCTGAGAACGCCGCGTTAAACCAGAAACGCTGCGTTTTCGTTAACGATCTTCGCGAGCATTCGAGCGTCGACCGGCTGCTCCTACAGTTGATCCGCGGCAAGCAATTAGCAGGCAAAAAAAATCCCCGTATCTTTCGATACGAGGATTTTTAATATGGTCGGGGTAAGGGGATTCGAACTCCTGACATCCTGCTCCCAAAGCAGGCGCGCTACCGGACTGCGCTATACCCCGGTAAAAAAAAGGCACCTTTGAAAGGCGCCTTCTGCGAACAGAGCTTTTGGCGTCTGATCTTAAGATTTGATTCCAGCGTTAACTGGTTTCAAAAATGGTGGGTCGTGTGGGATTCGAACCTACGACCAATTGGTTAAAAGCCAACTGCTCTACCAACTGAGCTAACGACCCAAAAATGGTCGGGGTAAGGGGATTCGAACTCCTGACATCCTGCTCCCAAAGCAGGCGCGCTACCGGACTGCGCTATACCCCGGTTTGAAATTGGCTCCGTGACCAGGACTCGAACCTGGGACCCAATGATTAACAGTCATTTGCTCTACCGACTGAGCTATCACGGAACTACACATTTCAATTTACAACTGTGAAGCTTTACTGCGTTCTCTTCAACCCGTTTGCATCGCTGCGTTCGTGTGTCTGAGGCGCGCTATTCTACAATCTCTACAACCTCTGTCAACCCCCTAAATTGCTTTCAAGTTAATGATTTGCAACTTATTTTCGATTCCTGCTTGGGGAGCAGAAACCCTGGCGGGTGACTTACTGCGGGGCGCACTTTACAAGCCTTTTCCTTAGAGTTCAACAGCCTAGATGAAAAAAAGGCCTCGCAATGCGAGGCCTCTTCACTTTTGCCGCCGATCTGGCTCAGACGAAGACGATTTCGTCGTTCTCCACCACGCCATGGGCCGTGTCTCCCGGCATGAATCGACCGGAAAGGATCAACTGCGCCAGCGGGTTCTCGATCCAGCGCTGGATCGCTCGCTTGAGCGGCCGTGCGCCGTACACCGGGTCGTAACCCACCGCGATCAGCTTGTCCATGGCCTCTGGGCTCAGTTCCAGCTTCAGCTCCCGCTCGGTCAGGCGACTGCGCAGGCGACCCAGCTGGATCTCGGTAATGCCGGCGATCTGATCCCGCGCCAAAGGCTCGAAGATCACCACTTCGTCGACCCGGTTGATGAACTCCGGCCGGAAGTGAGTGGAAATCGCGTCCATCACCGCCGCACGCTGCGCCTCGCGATCACCCACCAGCTCCTGGATCTGCACCGAACCCAGGTTGGAGGTCATGACGATCACGGTGTTCTTGAAGTCCACCGTACGGCCATGGCTGTCGGTCAGGCGACCATCCTCCAGCACCTGGAGCAAGATGTTGAACACGTCCGAGTGCGCCTTCTCGACTTCGTCCATGAGGATCACCGAGTAAGGCTTGCGGCGCACCGCCTCGGTCAGGTAACCGCCCTCTTCATAACCGACGTAGCCCGGTGGTGCACCGATCAGGCGAGCCACGGAATGTTTCTCCATGAACTCGGACATGTCGATCCGCACCATCGCCTCTTCGGTATCAAAGAGGAATTCGGCCAGCGCCTTGCACAGCTCGGTTTTACCGACACCGGTCGGGCCGAGGAACATGAAAGAGCCGCTCGGGCGATTAGGGTCGGACAACCCGGCACGGGAACGCCGAACCGCGTTGGAAACGGCCACCACCGCTTCATCCTGGCCAATCACACGCTGGTGCAACAGGCTTTCCATCTTCATCAGTTTTTCGCGCTCGCCCTCGAGCATTTTCGACACGGGAATGCCGGTCCATTTCGACACGACTTCGGCGATTTCCTCTTCAGTCACCTTGCTGCGCAGCAACTGGTTTTCGGGCTTGCCATGTTGATCGACCATTTGCAGGCTGCGTTCCAGGTCCGGGATCACCCCATACTGCAATTCGGCCATGCGGTTCAGGTCGCCTTTGCGTCGGGCCGCTTCCAGCTCCTGACGTGACTGTTCGATCTTCTGCTGGATCTGCGCCGAACCCTGCACCTCGGCTTTTTCCGAGTTCCAGATTTCTTCGAGATCCGAGTACTCACGCTCGTGACGGGCAATTTCTTCCTGGAGTTTTTCCAGGCGTTTTTTCGCCGCATCGTCGCTTTCTTTCTTCAGCGCCTGGGATTCCACCTTCAGCTGAATCAAACGGCGCTCCAGACGGTCCAGCACCTCCGGCTTGGAGTCGATCTCCATGCGGATGCGGCTGGCGGCCTCGTCGATCAGGTCGATGGCCTTGTCCGGCAATTGCCGGTCAGTGATGTAGCGATGGCTGAGCTTGGCCGCCGCAATGATCGCGCCGTCGGTGATCGCCACCTTGTGGTGGACCTCGTAGCGCTCTTTCAGGCCACGCAGGATGGCGATGGTGTCTTCTTCGCTCGGCTCGTCCACCAGCACTTTCTGGAAGCGTCGCTCCAGGGCGGCGTCCTTTTCGATGTATTGGCGGTACTCGTTGAGCGTGGTCGCACCGACGCAGTGCAACTCACCGCGCGCCAGGGCCGGCTTGAGCATATTGCCTGCATCCATCGAGCCCTCGCCTTTACCGGCACCGACCATGGTGTGCAGCTCGTCGATGAACAGAATGATCTGCCCTTCCTGCTTCGACAGCTCGTTGAGCAACGCCTTCAGGCGCTCTTCGAACTCGCCACGGTATTTGGCACCGGCGATCAGCGCCCCCATGTCCAGGGACAGCAGGCGCTTGCCCCTGAGGCCATCAGGCACCTCACCGTTGATGATGCGCTGGGCCAGGCCTTCGGCGATGGCGGTTTTACCGACGCCTGGCTCACCGATCAGCACCGGGTTGTTCTTGGTGCGACGTTGCAGGACCTGGATCGTGCGGCGAATTTCATCGTCACGGCCGATCACCGGATCAAGCTTGCCCTCCTCGGCACGCTTGGTCAGGTCGACGGTGTACTTGTCCAGTGCCTGACGCGCTTCCTCGTGGTTGGGGTCATTGACCGCCTCGCCACCACGCAGGTTGTTGATCGCATTTTCCAGGGCTTTCTTGCTCACGCCCTGGCCGAGCAAAAGCTTGCCAAGCTTGCTGTTCTCGTCCATGGCGGCGAGCAGCACCAGCTCACTGGAAATGAACTGGTCGCCCTTCTGCTGGGCCAGGCGATCGGCTTGATTGAGCAGGCGCGCCAGATCCTGCGACATGTTCACGTCGCCGGTGGGATTCTGGATTTTCGGCAGCTGGTCGAGCTCTTTGGTCAGCTCTTTACGCAAGCTGTTGACATCGAAGCCCACCTGCATCAGCAGGGGCTTGATCGAGCCACCCTGTTGTTCGAGCAGGGCTTGCATCAAATGCGCCGGTTCAATGGCCGGATGATCGAGACCGACAGCCAGGGATTGGGCGTCGGACAAGGCTAACTGCAATTTGCTGGTTAAACGGTCTATACGCATGGGTCACCTTCCTTTTGAGCAGGTCGGACCTATAAAACATCCTGAATGAAGAAACCTGCCAGATACCACAATAGATGCGGTCGATTCTGGGAGTTTCAAGCGTTGTGATGTTGATGCAGGTCAGAGAAGTCTAGCGTTCGAGCCAGATCAGGGAGGCAAAGCGGCCGGTGCGCGACGCACGGCGATAAGAAAAGAAGCGCGGATCGGTCACGGTACAGAAACCGCCGCCGTAAACAGCGGTTACACCACGGGCCGCCAGACGCAAACGCGCCAGCATATAGATGTCGGCCATGAGCTTGCCGGGGTTTTGGCTTGGCACAAATGCCTGGGCGGCTTCGGGCAATTGCCCGACGAAGGTCTCGCGCACTTCCGGGCCGACTTCAAACGCTTGCGGGCCAATGGCCGGGCCGAGCCAGACCAGGACCTCGGCAGGCGCAACAGCCAGACTGTCGAGCGTGGCTTCCAGCACACCGGCCGCCAGCCCGCGCCAACCGGCATGAGCTGCGGCAACGCGGGTACCGGCACGGTCGCAAAACAGCGCAGGCAGGCAGTCGGCAGTCATCGCCGCACAGGCAATACCCGGTGTTGAAGTCCAACTGGCGTCAGCAGTCATCACCCGGCTCGGGTCCGCATGGGCCACGACAATGCCGTGAACCTGCTGCAACCAGGCCGGTTGAATGGAGAAGTGATCGGTAAGGCGACGGCGATTTTCGGCGACAGCTTCGGGACTGTCGTCGACATGATCGCCAAGATTGAGGCTGTCGAACGGCGCCAGGCTGACGCCGCCCGCACGGGTGGTCACACAGGCTTTGACCCCGGCCGGCGCGGGCCAGTCAGGAATCAGCCAGTCACTCATCCGACAAACGCCTCGCGATCTTGCTTGAGCAGGGTCAGCAACCAGACGAAGTCTTCCGGCAACGGCGATTCCCAGCTCATACGGACACCGGTCGTCGGATGGTCCAGCTCCAGGAACCGTGCATGCAGTGCCTGACGCGGGAAGTTCTTCAACGATTCAACCATGGTCGGGTTGGCTGCCGGCGGAATCCGGAAACGACCGCCATAGGCAGGGTCTCCGACCAACGGGAAGTTGATGTGCGCCATGTGTACGCGAATCTGGTGCGTACGACCGGTCTCCAGCTTCACCCGCACGTGGGTGTGGGAGCGGAAACGCTCGAGCACGCGGTAATGGCTGACGGCCTGCTTGCCACCTTCCATCACGGCCATGCGCTGGCGTTGCTGGCCATGGCGACCAATGGGCGCGTTGATCTTGCCACCCGCCGTCACCACGCCGATCACGATGCACTCGTAGATCCGGCTGACGCTGCGACTCTGCAACTGTGTCACCAGCTGCGTCTGCGCCTGGATGGTCTTGGCCACCACCATCAGGCCGGTGGTGTCCTTGTCCAGGCGATGCACGATCCCGGCGCGGGGCACATTGATGATGTCCGGCACGTGATGCAGCAAGGCGTTGAGCAAGGTGCCATCAGCGTGGCCAGCAGCCGGGTGAACCACCAGGCCCGCGGGCTTGTTGATCACCAGGATGTCGTCGTCTTCATAGACGATGTCCAGGGCGATGTCTTGGGCGACCCATTCGCCCTGAGCTTCCTGCTCGGCGGTGAGTTCAAGAATGGCGCCACCGTGAACGATGTCTCGCGGGCGGACAACCGCCCCATCCACAGTCAGGCGGCCGTCTTTGATCCAGGCGGAAAGGCGCGAGCGCGAGTGCTCAGCGAATAGTTGTGCGGCGACTTGATCGAGGCGTTGGCCGCCCAATTCGGACGGCACCTCTGCGCGAAGTTCAATTTTATCGGACATGCTCGGACTGGGCGTCGGCACAGCCTTTGGTTTCGGCTGCGCGCTTGTGGTTAAATACGGCGTCTTTTGCCCCGAGGCTATTCAACGGGGCGCTCATCATAACAGGACGGCCTCGCCCAAGACAGCGGCCGTCATAGGGACGCAAGCCGCCATGCAAGTGAAACACCTGCTGCTGATCGCCATCCTCGCATTGACCGCTGCTTGCTCTTCGAAGGAAGTCGTAGACGAAAACCTGAGCGAAGTCGAGTTGTACCAACAGGCTCAAGCCGATCTGGACAATAATAGCTATACCAGCGCCACTGCCAAGCTGAAGGCTCTGGAATCGCGCTATCCGTTCGGCCGCTATGCCGACCAGGCTCAGCTGGAACTGATCTACGCCAACTACAAGAACGCCGAACCGGAAGCCGCCAAGGCAGCTGCCGAGCGCTTCATTCGCCTGCACCCACAGCACCCGAATGTCGATTACGCCTACTACCTCAAGGGCCTGACTTCTTTTGACCAGGACGTTGGCCTGCTCTCGCGGTTCCTGCCGCTGGACATGACCAAGCGTGACCCGGGTGCCGCCCGCGACTCGTACAACGAGTTCGCCCAGCTGACCAGCCGCTTCCCGAACAGCCGTTACGCGCCGGACGCCAAGCAGCGCATGATCTACCTGCGCAACCTGCTGGCAGCCTACGAAATCCACGTGGCCGACTACTACCTGACCCGTCAGGCCTACGTGGCTGCCGCGAACCGTGGCCGTTACGTGGTGGAAAACTTCCAGGAAACTCCTTCGGTCGGCGACGGCCTGGCGGTGATGACCGAGGCCTACCAGCGCCTGCACCTGGACGAACTGGCAGCCACCAGCCTCGAAACCCTGAAGCTCAACTACCCGAACCACCCAAGCCTGGTGGACGGTCAGTTCGTGCCATCGGTTGCCGAAGCCGACAACCGCTCGTGGCTGAGCAAGGCTACCCTGGGCCTGATCGAATCCCGTCCGCCGCTGCCGCCGGGTGAAACCCGCGCCAACCAGGACGTGCAGAAACAATTCCAGGACGCCAAGGACGCGATTCCCAACGAGCTCAAGCCGAAAGACAGCAGCGGCGATGTGATCGAAGAAGAGGACCACGAGGCAGAGGGCAACAACGAAGACCGCTCCTGGTTCAGCTACATGACCTTCGGCGTGTTCGACTGACACGACCGGCGGTGCAAAAAAAGGGAGACTCTCGAGTCTCCCTTTTTATTGCGCCGTTTTTATCCAGCGCGAATACGCTGTGCGCCTGCCATGTCCTTGGCTAAACTGGCGATTCATCCGTCATAAAGCAGCTCACCATGCTTCGTTTATTATTCTGGATCGCCGTGATTGCCGCCGCTGTGTGGTTCTGGCGCAAGTACAAGGGCCAGGCGTCTGCCCCCAAGTCCTCCGCCGAGCTGGAAGCAGCCCCCATGGTCCGCTGCGCCCATTGCGGCGTGCACCTGCCCCGCGATCGCGCACTGCGTCTTCAACAACAGTGGTATTGCAGCCAGGCTCACCTGGAGCAAGGCCCCGGTCCTAGTGATCGCTGAGACGTCCAGTCCCGGCGAAAAACAGGCCCGGCGACTGCTGCGTCTCTATCACCTCTACCGTTTAAGCATCGGCATCACCTTGGTATTGCTGATTTCCAGCAACCTGGACAACCGCTTGCTCACGGCCGCCAATGACGACCTGCTGCGCAGTGGCAGCTGGATGTATCTGGTACTGAATATCCTGCTGGCAGTCTTCTTCCAGAGCACCCGACGCCCGACGCAACTGCTCAGCCTGGCCCTGGTCGACGTCCTGCTGCTTTGCGGGTTGTTCTACGCCGCTGGCGGAGTGGCCAGCGCTATTGGCAACTTGCTGATCGTCTCGGTGGCCATCAGTAATACCTTGTTGCGAAAACGCATCGGCTTGCTGATTGCCGCCATCAGTACACTTGGCATCCTGGGTTCGAGCTTGCTGCTGAATGTCAGCCATCGTGCCAATCCCAACGATTATTTACAGGTCGGCACGCTTGGCGTTTTGTGTTTTGGCGCGGCGCTGCTGGTACAGGGCCTGATCCGACGACTGGAAGTCAGCGAAACCCTGGCGCAACAGAAGGCCAGCGAAGTGGTTGGCCTGGAAGCCCTCAATGCACTGATCCTGCAACGCATGCGTACTGGCATCCTGGTGCTTGACGACCAATGGCGCGTGCAACTGGCCAATCATGGCGCCTTGACCCTGTTGGGCTGCGAGCGCCTCGAAGGCCGACGGATCGACGAATATGCACCTTCCCTGGTCGAGCGCCTGCAACTGTGGATCAACAATCCGACGCTGCGCCCGCAAAGCCTGAAAATCGCCCGCAATGGCCTTGAACTACAGCCAAGCTTCATCGCCCTGGCCTCCAGCCCGCATCGCCAGACCCTGGTCTTTCTCGAAGACCTCGCACAAATCACCCAGCAGGCTCACCAACTGAAGCTCGCCGCCCTCGGCCGCCTCACCGCCGGTATCGCCCATGAAATCCGCAATCCGTTGGGCGCCATCAGTCACGCCGCGCAGCTATTGCGAGAATCGGAGGAACTGAATGCCGCGGACCGGCGTCTGACGCAGATTATTCAAGACCACTCTCAGCGCATGAATCGGGTTATCGAAAACGTCCTGCAACTGTCCCGCCGCCAGCAAACCGCGACCCAACGACTCGACCTGAGGCCCTGGCTGGAAGAGTTCGTGGCGGCAACCCGCGACCGGGCGAGCGAGCACCAGAAAATCCATCTGCGCATTGTGCCCGGTGACTTCGAGACCTTGATGGACCCGAACCAGCTGGAGCAGATTCTCGACAACCTGATAGGCAATGCCTGGCGCCATAGCGCCCTGGAGCACGACCCGGCGCAGGTCTGGCTTGAATTGTTCACCGATCCCGAAAGCCAGCTACCGATCCTCGAAATCCTCGACGACGGTCCCGGAGTGGCCCCGGATCATCAAGCACAACTGTTCGAGCCCTTCTTCACCACCAGCCAACAGGGCACTGGCCTGGGGCTATACCTGTCACGTGAGCTGTGCGAGAGCAACCAGGCTCGCCTGGACTTCAAACCACGCCAAGGCGGCTGCTTTCGCATCACCTTTGCCCACGGACGCAAACAAGGTTGAACATGAGCCCACGGAAAAAAGTCCTGGTCGTCGACGACGAACCGGACATCCGCGAACTCCTGGAAATCACCCTGGGACGGATGAAACTCGACACTTACAGTGCCCGTAACGTTGGCGAGGCCTTGGCCCTGCTCCAGCGCGAGACGTTCGACCTGTGCCTGACCGACATGCGCCTGCCGGACGGCAGCGGCCTTGACCTGGTGCAACATATCCAGCAACGCTATCCACAGATGCCGGTGGCCATGATCACCGCCTATGGCAACCTCGATACAGCGATCAATGCGCTGAAGGCCGGCGCTTTCGACTTCCTGACCAAGCCGGTGGACCTGACCCGCTTGCGGGAACTGGTCACCAGTGCCTTGGTGTTACCCGCCCCAGGGACCACCATCGATCGCCGCTTGCTGGGTGACTCGCCGCCCATGCGCAATTTGCGCCAGCAGATCGACAAACTGGCCCGCAGCCAGGCACCGGTATACATCAGTGGCGAGTCCGGCAGTGGCAAGGAACTGGTCGCCCGCCTGATTCATGAGCGAGGCCCCCGGGCCAACCAGCCCTTTGTCCCGGTCAATTGCGGCGCGATTCCGACGGAGCTGATGGAAAGCGAGTTTTTCGGCCATCGAAAAGGCAGCTTCAGCGGCGCCATCGAGGACAAGCCCGGTTTGTTCCAGGCGGCCCACGGCGGCACCCTGTTTCTCGACGAAGTGGCAGACCTGCCTCTGCCCATGCAGGTCAAACTGCTGCGGGCGATCCAGGAGAAAGCCGTACGCAGCGTCGGTGGGCAACAGGAGAGGGTGATCGATGTGCGCATACTGTGCGCCACCCACAAAGACCTTGGCGCCGAAGTCGCCGGCGAACGTTTTCGCCAGGATCTGTACTACCGCCTGAACGTGATCGAACTACGCGTGCCACCGTTGCGCGAACGCCGTGACGACATCGAGCCGCTGGCCTGCCATGTGCTCAAGCGCCTGGCTGCAGACACCGGGCAGCCCGCGGCAAAACTCCACCCCAATGCCCTCGACGCCCTGAAAAGCTACCGTTTTCCGGGCAATGTGCGAGAGTTGGAGAATATGCTCGAACGCGCTCACACCTTGTGCGAAAACAACCGGATCGAGGCCAGCGACCTGCGCCTGGCCGAGGGCAACTGCTCCGCCGAAGGGGGCGTGCCGGACCTCACGCAAATCGATAACCTGGAGGCGTACCTGGAAAACGTTGAACGCCAACTGCTTCTCCAGGCCCTGGAAGAGACCCGCTGGAACCGCACGGCGGCGGCTCAACGGTTGAATCTGTCGTTCAGGTCGATGCGCTACAGGCTGAAGAAATTAGGCCTGGATTGAGGGCCTCTTCGCGAGCAAGCCCGCTCCCACAGTGGAATGCGATCAAGTGTGGGAGCGAGCCTGCTCGCGAAGGTCATCTAACACGCCAGATCTTTCCAGGTTAGATCCGCCCGGCCGGCGCATACGGTGCCGGATCAATGATCGGCGCCCTGCCCAACATCACATCAGCGAACAACTGACAGGACGCCGGCGCCAGTACCAACCCGTTGCGGTAGTGCCCGCAATTGAGCCACAACCCCTCAAACCCAGGCACTTGGCCAATGTAGGGAATGCCCTCCGGCGAACCAGGCCGCAACCCTGCCCAATGCCCCACCACCTCGGCGTCGGCCAACGCCGGGATCAATTCCACGGCCGAAGCCTTGAGGCTTTCGAGTGCCGATTCGGTAGGCGTCTTGTCGTAGCCTTCATGCTCCAGGGTGCTGCCAATCAGGATGTGCCCATCGCGCCGCGGTATTGCATAACGCCCTTTGGCCAGCACCATGCTCGGCAGGAAATCCGCCGCGCACTTGTAGAGGATCATCTGCCCTTTCACCGGTTCGACTGGCAACTCAAGGCCCAGGCTCTTGAGCAAGTCGCCGCTCCAGGCGCCAGCGGTAAGAACCACTTGATCGCCATGGATCGCACCGCTGGAGGTCTGCACACCGACTATTTGTTGGTCTTGCGCAATAAATCCGCTGACTTCGCATTGCTCATGAATCGTCACGTTCCCCAGCGCCTGCAATGCCGCCTTGAGCGACTTCACCAGCCGTGGGTTGCGCACATTGGCGACGTTGGCCATGTAGATCGCTCGGGAAAAGCCGCCACCGAGCACCGGCACCGCATCGTGGGCCACCGAGATGTCCACAGCCCGCAGCGGCCGGCCCTCGCGGGCGGCCCAGGCCAGCGCCTCGGCTTCATCGTCCAGGTCCAGCCAATACAGGCCCGTGGTATGCACCTCGGGATCGATCCCGGTAGCAGCGAACAAGCGTTCGCCCAGCTGTGGATAGAAATCCTGGGACCAATGCGCCAGCGCGGTAACCGCAGGGCTGTAGCGCCATGGATAGAGCGGAGAAACGATGCCGCCGCCTGCCCAGGACGACTCCTGGCCAACGCTCGATCGGTCCAGCAGCACCACGCTCTGCACCTGGGACGCGAGATTGAATGCCGTCAGCAGGCCGATTACCCCACCACCGACGATCACCACTTGCTGTTGCCTGGTCATGTTCTGATCCAACCATTAAATAGACAAAGGCGCAAAGGGCGCCCGAAAAGGAAACTCAGCGACCCCAGCAATCCTTGGTGGTCAGGCCGGCCGTGGCATTGACCATCGCGCGCGCCCCCGTATTGGTGATAGTGAAATCACCGCACTTGTCATTGGCCATGCTGGTGCCAGGCTTGCGCACCGCCGTCAGCAAGAAGGTCTGGTCGGTCAGAGTCGGCGTGATGGTGTAGTAGTCATTTCCGGCGCTGAGACCCGGGACACCGCTATAGACGTTTTTCTGTGAATAGAAACGCTCGAGGATCTGCGCCTGCTCGGAAAGCAGACCGGCCACTTCGGTGCGGCGCCCCTTATTCAGATATTCGGTGAAGCTCGGCATAGCGATGGTCATGACAATCCCGATGATCGCAATCACGATCATGATTTCGATCAGGGTAAAACCGCGGTTGGATCTGTGCATGCCTCAACTCTCGCTTACTGTATTTGTCGCCACATGATGCGACGGCTGCCGCCGCCGGATTTTTCCACCAGCGTGGAGATACCGCCACTGGAATCGTTCACGATCTTGCGCGTCGCGTCATTGACGATGGCGTTCAAAGTCGGAATGCCGCCGGTAAAGACCACGCCGCTGGACAGCGTGTCAGTACTGTCGATCACTGCGTCGCCGTTACTGTCGAGCACCGCGTAATTGAGCATCTTACCGCTGAACGCATCGAGTTCGACCAGTTTGCCGCTACCAGAGCTGGCGCAAGGTTGCGTGGTATCCACGCTTGCCGTGGTGAAGACGATCCGCCCGAGCACCAGGCTGGCCTGGTTGAGTACACGCTCACCGGTCAGCGTGCTGTTATACAGCAGTGGCAAATACCAGCCCTTTTTCGCCGGGTAGGTCACCTCGTTCTGGCTGGTAGTGATCAACTGCCCCGAACTTCCCGAAAGCACCCCGGTCACCGCCTGAGCCTGCAGACTGGAGACGGTGATTTGTCCGCCCCCCCCGTTCGCGTCCCACACCGCGTAGAACACCTGCAGGTCCTTGTTGGTCTGGTCCGCCGTCTCGTTGAGTTTTCCCGTGCCGAAAAACACCATCTTGCCACCCAGGGCATTGTCCGCCAGCAGCGGCTGCGCGGTGATTGGCTGGGTAGCGCCACCGGCGGTGGTAAACAACGGCTGGCCGGCGAACGCCAGGCCCCAGGCATCCGGGGTGGTGCCACTCAGGTCAAACTTCCAGAGCCGTCCCTTGAGATCGCCGCCATAGGCCGCCTGCACCACATTCTGCGAGTTCACCTTGAGCTTCACCGAAGACAAGCCGTTGGTGGTTTCGCTGCTGTCGATCACGATTTTCCTGATCAGGCTGCCGTCACGAATGTCCACCACGTACAACGCCGCGACCCCTGAATTGCTGCCGTAGCCGTTGGCAATGAACGCCGCCCACCGCCCATCCGCCAAGCGTGCCACCTCCGGACGGGCGTAGGCATAACCCAGGTCATTGAACGCGTTCGCCGCACTGGCAGTGACCGGCGCGCTGATTTCCCACAAGGCCTTCATGACATTGCCCGCCGACGCGTCGAACAACTGCAGCGCATAGAAGGTTCGCCCGCCCGCCCCCGTTCCGCCCAGTGCGAGGGTTTTCCAGGCACTGTTGAGCTGAGCATCGAACACGCCCACCTGCCCATCCACCAGAAATTTGTGGCTGACGCCGTTGATGTAGGCACTATCGGCGATGTAACGCAAAGACGGCAGCACGCTGGAAGGCATGTAGGCGTAGCGCCGGGCACCGTTGCCGGTATTGACGACGCTGACGAAACCGTCGTTGGCGTTGACCACCAGACTGGCGCTCATGTTGACCGCCTTGATCGCCAGGTAAGCGCTGTAGCTGGTGTCCCCCGACAAGTCCGATGCGGTTTGATCCGAAGGTGCCGCCAGGACCAGCGGTGAATTGACGATATCGCCCAGCAACACACTGCGCGCCTTCAGGCCAGCCTTGTTGGTGCCCTTGCTCCACTCCACCAGATCGCTGCCCGTGATACCGCCGGGCAAGCCTTGGTCGAGAACGGCTTGCTGGGCCGTGGAAAAATTGGCGAAGGCCAATGGCACGACACTGTTGCTCTGGTTGTTCCATGATTGATAGGTCGGTGCCGTAGCACCCGGCACGAGGGTGTTATCAGTGGACCAAAGCACCGACGCGGTATTGACCGCGCCACTGGCGGTGAAACCGTAGGCCTTTATCGTGCCACGCCAGTCCTTGGGGTCGTAGCGGGTCTGGAAATAGTGGGTGGCGCTGGCGACACCACTGCCGCCGGAGCCGGCGGCGCACAACAAGGGCGTGTCCGAGGGCGTAAAGGCATCGGCGGGAGCTGCCATGAACAAGGCGCAAAAGACCCCGCTGAACAATCTCCAACGCTGCGTGCGGCTTTCAATATTTCGCATAAATGCTCTCCACCACACTGCGTGAGCTGCCCGCAATGCCCACGGCGGTGACCCGGTACAAGGTCACCGAGGTGTTACTCGGCACGTTCACCGCGGCCAGGCTGGTGCCTATGTTCTGCACCCCATAGAAGCCGGCGCCCGCCGCGATCCAGGTCACCCCCGAGGTGGAGTTGAACCCGGCCGCCTTGAGGGTCGACGATTCGGCAGGCGGTGCGCACCGCAAAGTGCCGCTGCACACCGGCAACGAATAGCTGTCGAGCTGAACAGCGCTTTCGCCTACGCGCAACACCGCTTCGGCAGCCTGGAATGACTGGTTGCGCAAGCTCAGGCTACCGGCCATTTTTTCCTGCAGCGTGGCGTTTTGCATCGACGAGATGCCAATCAGCGTCAGCAGCAACAGGAACACCAGGCTGACCAGCAGCGCCATGCCGCGCTGGCAACCAGGGGACACACGCACCGGCCCGCCCTTCATGGCAGACGGTTGCGCAAGGCGGCAACCACGTTGAAGGTTTGGTCGCTCACCCGGTGGTTCGGGTCGGTGAGGGTCAGGCTCAGGCGTACGCTACGGATACGCGCCGGGTCCGACGGGTTGCTGCTGTAAGTGGACACCGCCGAATCGGCGGCCGAGCTGGCGAGGCCGAAGCTCACGTCGAATGCACTGACGTTATCGACCAGCGTTTGTTCGAGTGGCTTTCCCCTGCCGACACCAAGGGTCAACTGACCGTCCTTCAAGCCGTAGATCATTCGCCGGATGGGAAACGCCAGTTGCCCTGTGGCTGGTGCGCGCAGGTCGGAGTAAGCCGTCGCGCTGCTTCGGCAATCGGAAACCACCGTCCAGGCCGGCTTGCCGCCATTGCTGCCGACGTCCGCCGTCACCAGGGTTAACTTGAGAGCTGCGTTATCCCAACTGATCGGTTTTATCTGGCTGGCAGCGAAATCACCCTCTTTGCTGGCATCGGTGATCGTCCCCAGGCAGCCGAACATGCCGACCATGCGGATTTCCTGGATCATCTTGCTCAGTACGAAGCGCGCGTCCTCCTGCATGGCCGCGGCGGCATTCTGGCTGATGTAGGTGTTTTTTGCGGCGATGAACACCTGCACCACACCCAGGACCACCACCAGGCTCAACGCCAGGGCAATCAGCAACTCGATCAGGCCGAATCCGCGATTGGAGCGGCTCATGGCGTGGCCACCGGGTCGGCGGTTGCGCGGCTTGTGAGGACGAAACTGCGCCTTGAGTTAGCGCTGTTGGCGGCCCGCGAGTCGTCCCAATTAATGGTGATGGTGTACACCCGCTGGTTCAGGGAGATACTGCCGGTCGCCGTGGCACCACCGAAATTGACGATGTTATGGGTGAAATCGTAGAGATCCTGGTCCCGGGCGACGTTGAGATTGCCCGCGGTCGGCGGTGTCACGGTGTAATCGGCGGCGGCATTGGCGCGAATGCGGTCCAGCATGTCGTAGGCGATAAAACTGGCCTGGCTGGTCATGCGCGCACTGTCAGTGTATTTCAAGGCATTCAATTGAACGGCGGCCGCGCCCAACAGCCCCACGCCCAGAATCAGCAACGCCACCAGCACTTCGATCAACGTCATGCCCTCCTGGGCATGCTTGCTCCATGGCCTCATCCGCAACTTCCACCCAATAGAATTCGTCCGTTCAAACACACATTCAGCATCCTGCTTTGCGTTCCGAGCACATAGCTGATCACCACTGCCGTGGAGGGTGACGACAGCCCGCCCAAATTGTTGAAATCGATGGCCGACACTCCCGAGGTTAGCGTCAGAGTCGCACCGCTGCTGATCGGTGGAACAACCCGCAATACATTCGCCGGGGTGCCCGTACCGTCATAGACCGACAACTCCCCTGTCCACACGCCCCCACCCGCCGTGGGTCGTACCCGAATGGTCACGCCGCGATCGATCGCTTCGAGTCGGGCGAAGTTGAGGCCACGTTGCAGGTCCCTTATCTCGGTGTCGGCCTTGGTGCTTTGCGACGAACGGATAAACGCCGGGACCACCAGGGTGATCAGGGCCAGGAAAATCGCCAACGCAACCAACAACTCGATCAACGTGAAACCTTTTGTACGATGATCCATCGTTGCTCTCTGCTGCCGTCGGCTATACCTGCTCCACGCGCTAGAACATTCCAGGGAGGAAAATCTCATGCGTGAGCAAGGTTTCAGTCTGATTGAATTGCTTATGGGACTCGCAATTCTCGGGATTGTTCTGCAACTGGTCAGTCCGGCATTCGCTGCGCTGACAGAATCGAAGCATCGCGAGGAAGCGGCGAAGTCACTGGCCAGCGGTCTGCGCAGTGCAAGGAGCGAGGCGGTATCGCGCGGTCAGGTCGTCGTCGTTCACGGCATAAACGATGACTGGAGCCAGGGCTGGCGAATTATCCTGGATGTCAGCGGCAAGGGGCACGAGGACCCTGACAATCCGCTGCTGACAGAGCGTCGCAGCGGAATTGGCGTGGCGATTTTCGGCAACCAGTATGTCAGGACTGCCGTACGATTCGGCCCAGGGGGTGAGCCGGTGTCCGGAGGTTTCCAGGCAGGGACATTGCATGTTTGCGCTGCACGCGAAGCGCAAAGCGAGCACCAGGTGGTGCTGGCCTCGAACGGTCGCATCAGCCTGCGCAGTGAAAAGACCACACAGGCGCTATGCGCAACCTGAAGGATCAGAGCAGCGAACGGACCCGGAGTTCTTTTGGCATGGAGAACGTGATGTTCTCTTCACGCCCGGCCAACTCATCGGCCCCGGTAGCACCCCAGGCCTGCAATTGCTGAATCACGCCGCGCACCAGGACTTCCGGAGCGGAAGCGCCAGCGGTGATACCGATCCGCTCGACACCGTCGAACCAGCTCTTGTCGAGGTCCTCGGCACCGTCGATCAGGTACGCCGGGGTTGCCATGCGTTCGGCCAGTTCACGCAGGCGATTGGAGTTGGAGCTGTTCGGGCTACCGACCACCAACACCACATCGCATTCGTCGGCCAATTGCTTGACCGCGTCCTGGCGGTTTTGCGTGGCGTAGCAGATGTCGTCCTTGCGCGGGCCGCCAATGGCCGGGAAACGCGTACGCAGGGCGTCGATGACGCGACTGGTATCGTCCATGGACAAGGTCGTCTGGGTGACGAACGCCAGTTTATCCGGGTTTTTCACCTGGAGTTCGGCGACGTCCTTTTCATCTTCGACCAGGTAGATCGCCCCACCGTTGCTGGCATCGTACTGGCCCATGGTGCCTTCGACTTCCGGGTGACCGGCGTGGCCGATGAGGATGCATTCACGTCCATCGCGGCTGTAGCGGGCGACTTCGATGTGCACCTTGGTGACCAGCGGACACGTGGCGTCGAACACTTTCAGGCCACGGCCGGCGGCTTCAGTACGGACGGCCTGGGACACGCCGTGGGCACTGAAGATCACGATCACATCGTCCGGCACCTGGTCCAACTCTTCGACGAAGATCGCCCCGCGGTTACGCAGGTCTTCGACGACGAACTTGTTGTGAACCACTTCGTGGCGCACATAGATCGGCGGCCCGAAAACCTCCAGGGCGCGATTGACGATTTCGATCGCCCGGTCCACACCGGCGCAGAAGCCACGGGGGTTGGCGAGTTTGATTTGCATGCTGTGCCTCGTGTCTTGCGCGCAAGAAATAGCGAAAACCGTGAAAAACAACTGTGGGGACGGGCTTGCTGTGGCGAGGGGATTTATCCCCGTTCGATTGCGAAGCAATCGTAGACCATTCAGCGCGTTCTCATTCAATAACGCGCTGACTGGATTCAAGGGCGCTTCGCACCCCAACGGGGATAAATCCCCTCGCCACAAAGGCTCGCTCCCACAAGTTACAGCGCTTTGACGGAGATGATTTCCACGTCAAAGGTCAGCGTCTTGCCTGCCAGTGGATGGTTGAAGTCGATGGTCACTTGCGTGTCATCGAACTCTTTGACCACACCCGGCAATTCAGTATTGGCCGCATCGTTGAAGATCACCAGCAAACCTGGCGACAGGTCCATATCCTGGAACTGTGAGCGCGGGATGATCTGCACGTTTTGCGGGTTGGGCTGGCCGAACGCGTTTTCCGGCTCGATGCTCAGGGTACGCTTGTCGCCCGCCTTGAAACCGAACAACGCCACTTCGAAACCTGGCAACAGGTTGCCGTCACCGACCTTGAAGGTCGCCGGGGCCTTGTCGAAGGTGCTATCCACCGTGTCGCCGTTCTCCAGGCGCAATGCGAAATGCAAGGTGACTTCCGTGTTCTGGCCGATGCGTTGCTCAGCCAATACCTGTTCAGTCATGAACGGTTTCTCCGGTCTTTTTACTTTTGAACATATCCAGTGCCAGCATTACAGCACCAACCGTGATTGCACTGTCGGCAAAGTTGAACGCCGGGAAATACCAGCGGTTCTGCCAATGCACCAGAATGAAATCGATCACATGGCCGAGGGCAATGCGGTCATATAGATTACCCAGCGCGCCACCCAGCACCAACGCCAGCGCGACAGCCAGCCAGGTTTCATTGCGTCCAAGACGCTTGAGCCAGACCACCAGCACCGCACTGACCGCGACCGCAATCAGGGCAAACAACCAGCGCTGCCAGCCGGAGCTGTCAGCCAGGAAGCTGAATGCCGCGCCGGTGTTGTAGGCCAGGGTCCAGCTGAAGTAATCGGGGATCACCACGATTTGCTGGTACATCTCCAGCGAGCCTTCGAAGTAGAACTTACTGGCCTGGTCGATGACCAGGACCAGCAAACTCAACCAGAGCCAGCCCAGCCGCCCAAAACGGCCAACGGCATTAGGCATAGTGGCGAACCTCGCCAGCGCCGCTGATGTTGTCGACGCAACGACCGCAGATTTCCGGATGCTCGGGATTCACGCCGACGTCTTCACGGCAGTGCCAGCAACGGGCGCACTTGGCGAAGGCCGACTTGACGATTTTGAGCTTCAAGCCGCTGACTTCGGTGACTACCGCATCCGCTGGCGCCTGAACAAAAGGTGCAACGCTGGCGGTGGAGGTGATCAGGACGAAACGCAGTTCGTTGCTCAGCTTGGCCAGGTCGGCGCTCAGCGCGTCTTCGGCGAACAGCGTCACTTCGGCTTGCAGGTTGCCACCGACAGCCTTGGCCGCGCGCTGGATCTCCATCTCTTTGTTGACCGCGACCTTCACTTCCATGATGCGGTCCCAGTAGGCGCGACCCAGCTCGAAGCCTTCCGGCAGTTCGCTCAGGCCTTCGTACCAGGTGTTGAGCATGACGGACTCGTTGCGCTCGCCCGGCAGGTATTGCCACAGCTCGTCGGCGGTAAACGCCAGGATCGGGGCGATCCAGCGCACCAGCGCTTCGCTGATGTGGAACAGCGCGGTCTGGCACGAACGACGGGCCTTGCTGTCGGCACCGGTGGTGTACTGGCGGTCCTTGATGATGTCCAGGTAGAAACCGCCCAGCTCCTGCACGCAGAAGTTGTGGATCTTCGAGTACACGTTCCAGAAGCGGTATTCACCGTAGTGCTCTTGCAGCTCACGTTGCAGCAGCAGGGTGCGGTCCACGGCCCAGCGGTCCAGTGCCAGCATTTCCTCGGCCGGCAGCAGGTCGGTGGCCGGGTTGAAGCCGGTCAGGTTCGAGAGCAGGAAACGCGCGGTGTTACGGATACGCCGGTAGGCGTCCGCACTGCGTTGCAGGATCTGCTCGGACACTGCCATTTCGCCGGAGTAGTCGGTAGAAGCGACCCACAGGCGCATGATATCGGCGCCCAGGGTGTCGTTGACTTTCTGCGGTGCAATGACGTTGCCCAACGACTTGGACATCTTGCGGCCGGACTCGTCAACGGTGAAACCGTGGGTCAGCAGCTCGCGATACGGCGCGTGGTTGTCGATGGCGCAACCGGTCAGCAGCGACGAATGGAACCAGCCGCGGTGCTGGTCCGAACCTTCCAGGTACAGGTCGGCGCGTGGACCGCTTTCGTGGCCCATCGGGTGCGAACCGCGCAGCACGTGCCAGTGGGTGGTACCCGAGTCGAACCAGACGTCCAGGGTGTCGCTGATCTTGTCGTACTGTGGCGCTTCATCGCCCAGCAACTCGGCGGCGTCCAGTTTGAACCAGGCCTCGATGCCTTCGACTTCGACGCGCTTGGCCACGATTTCCATCAGCTCGACGGTACGTGGGTGCAGTTCGCCGCTTTCCTTGTTCAGGAAGAACGGGATTGGCACGCCCCAGTTGCGCTGGCGAGAGATGCACCAGTCCGGACGGTTGGCGATCATCGAGTGCAGGCGCGCCTGGCCCCAGGCCGGTACGAACTGGGTCTCTTCGATGGCTTTTAGCGAGCGCTGGCGCAGGGTGTCGCCGGTGGTTGGCTGCTTGTCCATGCCGATGAACCACTGCGCTGTGGCACGGTAGATCAGCGGAGTCTTGTGGCGCCAGCAGTGCATGTAGCTGTGTTCGATGATGGTCGTGTGCAGCAGCGCACCCACTTCGGTCAGCTTGTCGACGATGGCCGGGTTGGCCTTCCAGATGAACTGGCCGCCGAAGAATTCCAGCGATGTCGCGTAGACGCCGTTGCTTTGTACCGGGTTGAGGATGTCATCGTTGACCATGCCGTATTTCTTGCAGGTCACGAAGTCGTCCACACCGTAGGCCGGGGCAGAGTGAACCACGCCAGTGCCGGCGCCCAGTTCGACATAGTCAGCCAGGTAGACAGGCGACAGGCGGTCGTAGAACGGGTGGCGGAAGTTGATCAGTTCCAGCGCCTTGCCCGAGGCAGTCGCGATAACCGAACCCTCCAGGCTGTAGCGTGCCAGGCATGACTCGACCAGTTCTTCAGCCAACACCAGCAGTTTGTCGCCGACATCGACCAGGGCGTAGTTGAATTCAGGGTGGACGTTCAGCGCCTGGTTGGCCGGGATGGTCCACGGGGTGGTGGTCCAGATCACGATCGAACCAGGTTTGTCCAGCGAAGGCAGACCGAACGCGGCAGCCAGCTTGGCTTCGTCGGCAATCGGGAATGCCACGTCGATGGTCGAGGACTTCTTGTTCTCGTACTCGACTTCCGCCTCGGCCAGGGCCGAACCGCAATCAAAGCACCAGTTTACGGGCTTGAGGCCCTTGAACACGAAACCGCCCTTGACGATTTCAGCGAGGGCGCGGATTTCACCAGCCTCGTTCTTGAAATCCATGGTCTTGTACGGGTTGGCGAAGTCGCCCAGCACGCCCAGACGGATGAATTCGGATTTCTGCCCTTCGATCTGCTCGGTGGCGTAGGCACGGCACAGTTCGCGGGTCTTGTCCGCGCCCAGGTTCTTGCCGTGGGTCACTTCAACCTTGTGCTCGATCGGCAGGCCATGGCAGTCCCAACCCGGAACATAAGGCGCATCGAAGCCCGACAGGGTCTTCGAACGAATGATCATGTCCTTGAGAATCTTGTTCAGTGCGTGACCGATGTGAATCGTGCCGTTGGCGTATGGAGGACCGTCGTGCAGGACGAACTTCGGACGATCCTTGCCAATCTCGCGCAACTTTCCGTACAGGCCAATGCTGTCCCAGCGCTGCAGAATCTGCGGTTCGCGCTGAGGCAGGCCGGCCTTCATTGGGAAGGCGGTGTCCGGAAGGTTTAGCGTGGCTTTATAGTCGGTCATTTAAGGCTCTTCATTAGCGATTGGCGCTAGGTGCGACAGGGCACGGGCGGCGGCGACATCCGCATTGATCGCCGTCTTAAGCGCCTCCAGAGAGGCGAAACGCTGCTCTTCACGCAGCTTTTGGTGGAAAACCACCGTCATACGCCGGTCATACAGATCGCCGGCAAAATCTAAAAGATGTACTTCGAGGTGGGCTCTGCCATCTCCCTGCACCGTGGGTCGAACGCCGATATTGGCGACGCCAGGCCAGGTCTTGCCATCCAGGTTGACACTGACCAGATAAACCCCGGTCAGCGGCACGCGACGCCGCTTGAGCTGGATATTGGCGGTGGGCGTACC
This sequence comes from Pseudomonas sp. V98_8, assembly GCF_029967975.1. Taxonomy (NCBI): domain Bacteria; kingdom Pseudomonadati; phylum Pseudomonadota; class Gammaproteobacteria; order Pseudomonadales; family Pseudomonadaceae; genus Pseudomonas; species Pseudomonas sp. V98_8. The sequence continues at coordinate 135,265 of NZ_JASCAE010000007.1, read as the reverse complement.
CAACTGCCGGGCCAGCTTCTGGCCGTGCAACACGCGACCGGCGATCCGGTATGGACGGCCCAATAAACGCTCCGCGAGGGCGAAATCAGCAGCGGCCAGCGCATTACGCACCTGGGTGCTGCTGACGCGAATGCCATCGAGCTCGACAGTTTGCGCCGCTTCGACGGTGAAGCCCTGCATGACGCCGGCCTGTTGCAGGAAATCGAAATCCCCTGCCCGGTCACAGCCAAAACGGAAGTCGTCGCCGACTTCAAGGTGCTGCACGCCGAGACCGTCAACCAGGATGGTATCGACGAACTCACTGGCGCTGAGCTTGCTCAGGCGCTGGTTGAATGCCAGGCACAGGACTCGGTCGACCCCTTCGGCAGCCAACAGCTGCAGCTTGTCACGCAGCCGGGCCAGACGCGCTGGCGCCGTGTCAGGGGCGAAAAATTCCCGGGGCTGCGGCTCGAAAATAACCACGCAGCTGGGCACGCCCAACTCGAGCGCACGCTCGCGCAGCCGCGCCAGGATAGCCTGGTGGCCACGGTGTACACCGTCAAAGTTGCCAATAGTGGCGACACAGCCCCGATGCTGGGGGCGCAGATTGTGGAGGCCTCGAACCAGCTGCATAACGCGCTTCTTGCTCATAAAGTGGTCGATTATAACCACACCCGGCGGCCTACGACAGGCAACACCGTATCCCAAAGTAATCGAGCCGACAAAAATGCCGACTCGCCCATGTTTATCGAGGCCCTGACTTTAGCCAAGCGCCTTGCGATTGAAGTCGCGCAACCTGAAGCCCATCAACACTAACATGCCGAAATAAGCCACCACACCGGCGATGACCAAAGCGCCCAGGCGCAGGAACCGCTCAAGCATCTGCCCTTCGCCCCAGGCGGGCATGAAATGCATCCCCGCCAGCAGCACAGCGGACATCACCGTCACCGCGACCACCAGCTTGAAACCAAACTTCGCCCAACCCGGTTGCGGCTGGTACATCTGCTGCTTGCGCAGTTGATAGAACAGCAGCCCGGCATTCAGGCAGGCACCGGCACTGATGGCAAGCGCAAGGCCGGCATGGGCCAGCGGGCCGATCAAGAGCAGGTTGAACAACTGGGTGACCACCAGAGTGAAAATCGCGATTTTTACCGGCGTGCGGATGTTTTGTTGCGCATAAAAGCCCGGCGCCAGCACTTTGATCACGATAATCCCGAGCAAACCTACTGAATAGGCGATCAGCGCACGCTGGGTCATGGCCGCGTCATGGGCATCGAACTGACCGTACTGGAACAGTGAAACCGTCAGCGGCTCGGCCAGAATCCCCAACGCCAGCGCACAAGGCAATACCAGCACGAAACACAGGCGCAGGCCCCAATCGAGGATTCGCGAATATTCCTGGCGGTCCTGGCTGGCGTAGGTCTTGGCCAGGGTCGGCAGCAGAATCGTGCCCAATGCCACGCCCAGCACACCGGACGGCAACTCCATCAGGCGGTCGGCGTAGTACATCCAGGACACCGAGCCGGCAACCAGGAAGGACGCAAAGATGGTGTTGATGATCAACGAGATTTGACTCACCGACACCCCGAGAATCGCCGGCAGCATCTGCTTCATCACCCGCCAGACGCCGCTGTCGCGCAAACTCAGGCGCGGCAGGACCAGCATGCCGATTTTTTTCAGATGTGGCAGTTGGTAAAGCAACTGCGCCAGACCGCCCGCCAGCACCGCCCAGCCCAGCGCCATCACCGGCGGATCGAAGTACGGCGTCAGGAACAGCGCAAAGATAATCATGCTGACGTTCAGCAGGGTCGGCACAAACGCCGGAACAGAAAAGCGGTTCCAGGTGTTAAGGATCGCGCCAGCCAATGAGGACAGGGAAATCAGCAAGATGTACGGAAAGGTCACTCGCAGCAAGCTGGTGGTCAGCTCGAACTTCTCCGGCGTATTGGTGAAACCCGGCGCGGTCACCCAGATGACCCAGGGGGCGGCAAGCATGCCCAGCGCCGTGACGAGCGCCAGTACCAGTGTCAGCAGGCCAGAGACATAGGCAATGAAGGTTCGCGTCGCCTCATCGCCCTTCTGGCTTTTGTATTCGGCCAGAATCGGTACGAATGCCTGGGAAAACGCCCCTTCGGCAAAAATCCGCCGCAACAGGTTGGGCAATTTGAAGGCGATGAAAAAGGCGTCGGTCGCCATTCCCGCGCCGAATGCACGTGCGATAAGGGTGTCACGAACAAACCCCAGAACCCGGGAAAGCATCGTGATAGAGCTGACGGCGGCCAACGATTTGAGCAGATTCATTAAAAGAGTTCGTGCCTGTCGATAAACAGCAGGCGAACTACGCGCCTACTTATGCGATACTCCGCGCCGCAACAGCACAGAGCCAAAGCTCGCGAGTTTACAGGTCGCACGCTGGAAAGAAATATCCAGAGGTGTTGCACCTACCACTTAGCGGAACGTCTCAACCGCCCTTGACAAGACCTCAACTCATCGGCATGATTCGCGGCCTATTTTGTTTGCTATTTCCTAAAAAGTCTTTCGAGGAGCTCGACGGTGGCCAACTCACCTTCCGCCAAAAAACGTGCAAAACAGGCTGAGAAGCGTCGCAGCCACAACGCCAGCCTGCGTTCCATGGTTCGTACCTACATCAAGAATGTAGTTAAGGCCATCGACGCAAAAGACGCTGAAAAAGCTCAAGCTGCTTACGTTCTGGCTGTGCCAGTTATCGACCGTATGGCCGATAAAGGCATCATCCACAAGAACAAGGCTGCTCGTCATAAGAGCCGCCTGAATGGCCACGTAAAGGCCCTGAACGTTGCCGCTGCTGCCTAAGCGACTCGTTCATTAAAAAACCGACCTCAGGGTCGGTTTTTTATTGCCTGCGATTTGATGAACACACAAAACAATTGTGGGAGCGGGCTTGCTCGCGAAAGCGGCGCATCAGGCGACACCTGCATCGACTGACACTGCTCTTTCGCGAGCAAGCCCGCTCCCACACTTGGATTTTCGTTTACTTATTGAGCGTTCGCCCACGGCAAAATCGGGATCGCCGTCACCGCATTCTGCGGACTGCCCTCGATCAAGCGATCGCTATACACCAGATACACCAGCGTATTGCGTTTCTTGTCGAGGAATCGCACCACCTGCATGGTCTTGAACACCAGGGAAGTACGCTCCTTGAACACCTCGTCACCGTCCTTGAGCTCACCCTTGAAGCTGATGGGCCCGACCTGGCGACAGGCAATGGACGCCTCGGCACGATCCTCGGCCAATCCAAGCCCACCCTTCACACCCCCGGTCTTGGCGCGCGACAGGTAGCACGTCACACCCTCGACCTTGGGATCATCAAAGGCCTCGACCACGATGCGATCATTCGGGCCGACAAACTTGAACACCGTCGACACCTGGCCAATTTCCTCGGCCGACGCCAGCAGCGGCATCGCCAACAGCAACCCCAACAATCCTTTTGCCATGCGCATCAGGTATTCCTTCAGACCAGAATCAGGTTATCGCGATGAACCAGTTCCGGTTCCGCCATATAACCCAAGAGACCGACAATCGCTTCAGACGACTGACCGATGATTTTTTGTGCTTCCAGCGCACTGTAGTTGGCCAACCCACGGGCAATTTCACGACCGTCGGGCGCCACGCACACCACCATTTCGCCGCGCCGGAAGCTACCCTGGACCAATTTGACCCCAACCGGCAGCAGGCTCTTGTTACCTTGGGACAACGCCGTCACCGCACCCGCGTCCAACACCAGGGTGCCACGGGTTTGCAGATGCCCGGCCAGCCACTGCTTGCGTGCCGCCAGCATGCCGCGCTCAGGCGAGAGCAAGGTGCCAATGCGCTCACCCGCCTTAAGGCGATCCAGAACGCGTTCCAGTCGACCACCCACGATGATCGTATGCGCACCGGACCGCGCCGCCAGGCGTGCCGCGCGCAGCTTGGTTTGCATGCCACCGCGTCCCAGCGCTCCGCCGGTACCGCCTGCCACCGCGTCGAGCGCCGGATCATCGGCACGCGCCTCGTAGATCAGCTGGGCATCTGGATTGTTGCGCGGATCGGCATCGAACATGCCATCGCGATCCGTCAGGATCACCAGCAGGTCAGCCTCGACCAGATTGGCCACCAGCGCCGCGAGGGTATCGTTGTCGCCGAAACGGATTTCGTCGGTGACCACGGTATCGTTCTCGTTGATCACCGGAATGACCTTCAACTCAACCAGCGCACGCAAGGTGCTGCGGGCGTTCAGGTAGCGCTTGCGGTCGGACAGGTCATCGTGCGTCAGGAGAATTTGCGCAGTGTGTCGACCATGCTCGGCAAAACTCGACTCCCAGGCCTGCACCAAGCCCATCTGGCCGATTGCAGCAGCGGCCTGGAGCTCGTGCATCGCACTGGGTCGCGCGGTCCAGCCCAGACGGCTCATGCCGGCCGCCACCGCCCCGGAGGACACCAGCACCAGCTCGACACCCGCCTCATGCAAGGCCACCATCTGTTCAACCCAGACACCCATTGCCGCGCGATCCAGGCCCTTGCCGTCCGCTGTCAGCAAAGCGCTGCCGATCTTCACGACCCAACGCTGCGCACCTGTCACCTTGCTCCGCATCATCTTCAACCTTAGCTTGAGGGCAGCACGACCTGGCACTGCCCGTGACGTTATTCGTGGTTATTCGTGACCAACGATCGATTTCCAGATACTAAAACGCCGCTCGATTGAGCGGCGCTTAAGTTTATCGCAACGAATCAGTCACGCACGTAAATGATTTCCGGACCGTCTTCGTCATCCACGTCTTCTTCGTCCCAATCATCGTCGCCGATGTCGTGGACCGACTTCACGCCGCTACGACGCAAGGCACGCTGATCGTCCAGCGCCTGCAGCTGGGCACGGGCTTCGTCTTCGATGCGCTGATCGAGATCGGCCAGCTCTTCCTTGTAGGCCGGGTCGTTGGCCAGGCGATCGGCACGATCTTCCAGGTAACGCATGATGTCGTGACACAGACGCTCGGTGTTCTGCTTGGCGATAGCCGAGATCACGTAGACCGGACCGGTCCACTCCAGGCGATCGACGATTTCCTTGACCCGCTCATCGTGCTCTTCTTCAAGGATCTGGTCGCACTTGTTGAGGATCAGCCAACGATCACGCTCAGCCAGGGACGGACTGAACTTGGTCAACTCGTTGACGATGACCTCGGCAGCGTCCGGAGCACTGGTGTCATCCAGCGGCGCCATGTCGACGAGGTGCAGCAGCAGACGGGTACGCGACAAGTGCTTGAGGAAACGGATCCCCAGGCCGGCGCCGTCGGAAGCACCTTCAATCAGGCCCGGAATGTCCGCGACCACGAAGCTTTTCCAGCGATCGACGCTGACCACACCCAGGTTTGGCACCAGGGTGGTAAACGGATAGTCGGCGACTTTCGGCTTGGCAGCGGATACCGAACGGATAAAGGTACTTTTACCAGCGTTCGGCAAGCCCAGCAGACCCACGTCCGCCAACACCTTCATTTCCAGCTTGAGGTCACGCTGCTCGCCCGGCTTGCCCGGCGTAGTCTGGCGTGGCGCACGGTTGGTACTGGATTTGAAACGGGTGTTACCCAAACCGTGCCAACCGCCATGTGCCACCAGCAGCTTCTGGCCAGCCTTGGTCAGGTCGCCGATCACTTCCTGGGTAGCGGAGTCGATCACCGTGGTGCCGACCGGTACGCGCAGCACCAGATCCTCACCCTTCTTGCCGGTGCAGTCGGTGCTGCCACCATTGGAGCCACGCTCGGCATCGAAGTGCCGGGTGTAACGATAGTCGACCAGGGTGTTGAGGTTTTCGTCGGCGATCATGTAGACCGAGCCGCCGTCGCCACCATCACCACCGTTCGGACCACCGTTTTCGATGAATTTTTCGCGACGGAAACTCATGCAGCCGTTACCGCCGTCGCCAGCCTTTACTCGGATCGATACTTCATCAACAAACTTCATAACAAAACGCCTCTCGCCATACGGACGAGCCGAAAAACACTAAGACATAAGACTCTTGCAAAAATGAGCGCAGCGACCTCAATCAACGACCGCTAAAAACCAGCGCCGGCAGCCCATACAAACAGTTTTGCAAGAGACTCACCCCACAAACGAAAAAGCCCCGTCGCGAGACAGGGCTTTTCCAGCGATCGCGCGATTAAGCCGCGACTACGCTCACGTAACGACGACCGAAGGCGCCTTTTACTTCGAACTTGATCACGCCTTCGACTTTAGCGAAGAGAGTGTGATCTTTACCCATGCCAACGCCGTAGCCAGCGTGGAATTGGGTGCCGCGCTGACGCACGATGATGTTGCCTGCTTTGATAGCCTGGCCGCCATACATCTTCACGCCAAGGCGTTTGGCTTCTGAGTCGCGACCGTTACGGGTACTACCACCAGCTTTTTTGTGTGCCATGAGTTCAATTCTCCTAGTGAGGAATTAGGCTGTAATTAAGCCTGAATACCGGTGATTTTGATCTCGGTGTACCACTGGCGGTGGCCCATACGCTTCATGTGGTGCTTACGGCGACGGAACTTGATGATGCGGACTTTATCGTGACGACCTTGGGAGATCACTTCAGCCACAACGGTAGCGCCAGCAACAACTGGAGCGCCGATATTCACGTCGTCACCGTTGGCAACCAACAGAACGCGATCAAAGGTAACGGATTCGCCGGTAGCGATTTCCAGTTTTTCGATCTTCAGGTATTCACCTGGGGCGACTTTGTACTGCTTGCCGCCAGTAACGATTACTGCATAAGACATGGTATTTCTCCGATAATCCTGCTCACCCAGCTCTTTATAAGAAGAGGTATTGGCTGGCATGGCTGCATGGGGCTGGAGGCCCGCTTGCAATTGCGTAAGGCAGGTGCTGCCCAGGAAGTTCAGGGTGCGCGATTGTACGCAAGGCACGAGCGCCTTGCAATAGGCCGTCCATCGCGCCTTGACACCTGCTGGCATGGGTCCTAGCATGCCGCGCAACCCTTCTGGAGCAACTGTCGCTGATGCAACCCCAAGCTTTCTACCGCGCGGTGGCGGACGATTTTAGCGCCGTCGACGGCATCATCAAGAAGCAGCTGACTTCCCGAGTGCCGCTGGTATCGAAAATCGGCGATTACATTACCTCGGCCGGCGGTAAACGCCTGCGTCCGTTACTGGTGCTGCTGTGTGGCAAGGCCCTTGGCCGCGAGGGCGACGACCTGCGCCTGCTGGCCGCCACCATCGAATTCCTGCACACCGCCACCCTGCTGCATGACGACGTCGTTGACATGTCGGGCATGCGCCGTGGCCGCTCGACGGCCAATGCCATGTGGGGCAACGCGCCGAGCGTGCTGGTGGGCGACTTCCTGTATTCGCGCTCCTTCGAAATGATGGTCGAGCTGGGCTCCATGCCGGTGATGAAGATCCTTTCGCAAGCCACGCGGATCATCGCCGAAGGCGAAGTGTTGCAGCTGTCGAAGGTCCGCGATGCCAGCACCACCGAAGAGACCTACATGGAGGTCATCCGCGGCAAGACCGCGATGCTCTTCGAAGCCTCGACCCACAGTGCGGCAGCCCTGGCCGGCGCGACACCTGAGCAGTGCGAAGCGTTGCGCACCTTCGGCGACCACCTGGGCGTGGCCTTCCAACTGGTCGACGACCTGCTGGACTACAAAGGCGACGCCGAGACCCTGGGCAAGAACGTCGGTGACGACCTGGCCGAAGGCAAGCCGACCCTGCCGCTGATCTACACCATGCGCGAAGGTACGCCGGAGCAGGCAGCCCTGGTGCGCAAGGCGATCCAGAAAGGCGGTATCGAAGACCTGGAAAACATCCGCGAAGCCGTGGAAGCCTCCGGCTCACTGGATTACACCGCCCAGCTGGCCCGCGACTATGTGGCCCGTGCGATCAAGTGCCTCGACGCGCTGCCCGCCAGCGAATACCGCGATGCACTGGTTGAGTTGAGCGAGTTTGCGGTCGCTCGCACACACTGATCTGCCCGTGTAGGAGCCGGCTTGCTGGCGATTGCATCACCACGGTGTTCCTGACACACCGAGTTGGATGCATCGCCAGCAAGCCGGCTCCTACAGGTCCCCCCCTCTCCCACCTAAAACCCTATATAATGTGCGCTTTTTAGCGATCCTGAATCCAAGGAGCCTTAGTGAGCACGTTGCCACCCTGCCCGAAATGCAATTGCGAATACACCTACGAAGACGGCACCCAGCTGATCTGCCCTGAGTGCGCCCACGAATGGTCCGCCAGCGGCGAAGCCGAAGCTGTGTCCGATGATGCGGTGAAAAAGGATTCGGTGGGCAATGTCCTGCAGGACGGTGACACCATCACCGTGATCAAGGACCTCAAGGTCAAGGGCACGTCGCTGGTGGTCAAGGTGGGCACCAAGGTCAAGAACATCCGCCTGTGCGATGGCGATCACGACATCGACTGCAAGATCGACGGCATCGGCCCGATGAAGCTCAAATCTGAATTCGTCAGGAAAGTCTGATTCAGCTATACGCCACCTCGCGTCCTGACGCGGGGTGGCGCTTCGCCCTCCCCCGCCTCGCTCAATGAATCCTCGCAATAGCCAAACGCCAGCCTTTTTGACCTTACGCAATCTTTACCCAGAAAAATCCCCAATCAGCCAATAGGCCCTTGCTATTTATTGAATAGGAATTATTCTCATTGAATCCAATCAATGGAGATGAGAACCCATGACTTATTTGATCGATGCCTGGCTGGACCGTCCACACCCCTACCTCAGGATCCTGCATCGGGAAACCGGGGAAGTCTGTGCAGTGCTGGAAGAAGAAGCCTTGAACGAACTGCAGGATCAGGGCGATCTGGACGTCAACGGCTTGAGTTCCAGCGAGCCGGTGGTGCTCAAGGAAGTGGTGCGCAACCTGTTTCTTTTTTGCTATGCCCGGGCATTGCGCCCGACCAATGAACTGCATCACAAGATAGAACTATGAGAAACGCAAACCCTGTAGGAGCCGGCTTGCTGGCGATGCAGACAACACGGTCAAGATTTGAAACCGTGTTGATGCAATCGTCGGAACGCCGCCCGCAGGAAGCCGGCTCCTACAGGTAGTCAAACTTACAGAACGTCCAGCAGCTCGACGTCGAACACCAGGACGCTGTGCGGCGGAATGCTGCCAACGCCTTGAGCGCCGTAAGCCAGTTCGCTCGGCACGTACAGACGCCATTTGCTGCCGGCATTCATCAGTTGCAGGGCTTCGGTCCAGCCAGCGATCACGCCGCCGACCGGGAATTCCGCAGGCTCGCCGCGCTCGTAGGAGCTGTCGAACACGGTGCCGTCGATCAGGGTGCCGTGGTAGTGGGTACGCACGGTATCTTCACGGGAAGGCTTGGCGCCTTCACCGGCGGACAGTACTTCGAATTGCAGGCCGGAAGCCAGGGTGGTGATGCCGTCACGCTTGGCGTTTTCAGCCAGGAAGGCCAGGCCTTCGCCAGCGGCCGCTTCAGCCTTGGCTGCCGCTTCGGCCTGCATGATTTCGCGAATTACCTTGAAGCTCGCAGACATTTCTTCCTGGCCAACACGGCTTGGCTTACCGGCAAACGCGTCGGTCAGGCCTGCCAGGATCGCGTCCAGGCTAACGCCCGGTGGCGGGTTGTCGCGCAGCTGGTCGCCCAGCTGACGGCCGATGCCGTAGCTGACGCGGGTTTCGTCGGTGGACAGATTTACTTCGGACATGACACTGCTCCGCTGTGCGGACGGCTCGGGAACTGGCCGTGCGTGCACAGCGCGTCCCGGAGCGCCCGGAACCAAAAGGGCAAGCAGACTAGCACAGATGTCATGCCATTGATGAGGGACGTCAGGCGATCGGCACCTTCAGGTTTTCCTCCACATCGGCGACCAGCCCGCACATCTCGTCATGCACGACGGTGTGCACAAGGTTGAAGTGCAACTTGGGAAAGGAGCGCAGCACCTCGCGTGCATGTTCCACCGAGCGCAACTGCATCGTATGACCTGGCGCATCGCTCAATGGATACGCCGCTCCGTGCATACGCGCCTCAAGCAGGTAAATGCCTCCTTCCATGGAGATCAGGTTCAACTCATCGACCTTCCCGGCGACGGCATAGGCATTCAACTCTTGCAGGTTCATGAACGCACCTCACGCAGTGACGAGCCAACACCCTTACAGGGATATGCCTCGGCGCATCAAAGCACAAGCCATTAACGACGCCGCCCGTCTGTTTTGCAACAGACGGGCGGCGCGTAACAACAGGGCAGCCGTTGTTTAGTGCTTGGTCACTTTATCCAGGTAACCCATGGCAAATGCCGACACCACAAAGGTCATGTGAATGATGACGTACCACTGCAAATGCTCGGGATCGACGTTCTTGGCGTCCATGAAGATACGCAGCAGGTGGATCGACGAGATCGCCACGATCGACGCGGCCACCTTCATTTTCAGCGACGACGAGTCCATGGTGCCCAACCAGTTGAGCTTCTCCTTGCTGTCGTCGATGTCCAGTTGAGATACGAAGTTCTCGTAGCCGGAAATCATCACCATCACCAGCAAACCGCCTACCAGCGCCATGTCAATGAGCGACAGCAACACCAGGATCAGGTCCGATTCGGCCATCGAGAAGACGTTGGGGATAACGTGGAAGACTTCCTGGAAGAATTTCAGTGCCAGTGCCAACAGCCCGAGGGACAAGCCGAAGTAGATCGGCGCCAACAGCCAGCGCGAGGCGTACATTGCATTTTCGATAAAGCGTTCCATTGAATCTCACAGGCGGACTTGAAATGGCCGCGAGTATAACAGCCGTCCGTAATACCCAGAAACCATTGGGAAATCCGCTACCTGCGTGTGTGTGTCAAATTTTTTCTGCTAGTGTCCAAACCATTGACAGCAAAATGACATCGGACAGGAAGACTGGAAATGGATGGGCGATTGCCATTAACGAGTGCCGGGATCTTCATGGCCCTGCTGATCAGCGCCTGCTCGCCCAGCGACGAGAAACGCCAGGTCAGCCTCGAGGAAAAGACTGCGCAGTTCGAGAAGTCCCTGGATGCCATCGAGGACCCGAAACTCAAGGATGCGGTGGCCGAACTGGGCGGTTCGCTGTTGTTGCTTGAGCGCGCGCAACTCAAGCTCGACAGCAAGCCCGTGGAAACCGAATACGGTGAAGACGCCCTCGCCGTGCTCAAGCACTACCCAACGCCACAGGCCCTGGTTGACACGTACATCAATGGCCTGTTCGTCCTGCACAAGGACTCCAGCTCCGACTACCTGACGGACCTGCAACCGGTGTTTCCCTTCAACTTCAGCATCCCGGCGGCGTTTCTGTTTCCCCATGGCCTGCAATGGCAGTCGGTCACCCTGAGCAACAAACGGGTCATCGCCTTCCAGCCGGAATGGTCGGAAACCGACCCAGGCATTCAGTTGAGCCCATCGAGCTCCAACGTGACCAACCCTGACGACTTGACCGTGACCTATCCGTTCATTGAAGGACTGGACGTCGATATCAAGAATCAGCCACAACCGGTGAGCCTGCAAGGCAAGGTGGAAGTCATTGCACCGCGCCGGCTCTACAGCTTTGACCTGACGAAAAAGGACATCGGCCAGACCCGCACCAACGACAACTTGAGCGTCACCTTGGTGAAACTTGCGGACAACTTCGCCGAAATCGAGTTCAGCAACAGCGAGCCGCCAGCCCCCGAGATTGCTGAAACACCGTTGAATCCGCTGATTGTCCAGGCCCGGGACGCCACCGGGCAGTTTCTGTCGCGCTCAGGCTCGATCAATGAGAATGCCGCGCAAATTGCCTTCTACCAGAAACAACTGGCGAAGCTGCAGCAACAGAAGCTCTGGAGCGAGTCGCTGGAAAAACAGCTCAATGAAGAGCAGCGAACTTTCGAGAAACAACAGAAACGCCACTACTCCAAGGTGTATTTCAACGGGACCATCGAAACCCTTGAAGTCAGCCTGCTGGATTTCTCCGGCGTTACGGTGACTCGCAAGGACCTGGACCTGCCGGTACGCCGCTTCGACCGCCATACCACGGCGAAAACCATCCAGCCGCTGAGCTTGCCGGTGGTGGTCTACGACGACAATGCCCCGACCTGGCTCAAAGGCGCGACCTTGACCCCTGAACAGTTGAAAAAAGGCGTCAGGATCAATCAATCGGTCGAGGATCCCAGCGCTGCGCGCGTCGAGTTCACTCACCTGCGCAGCTTCAATGATGAATTGCTCGGTAGCTCTTTCAACCCGGGCGATAGTCCGGTCAGCTTCTTCACCGAAGACAGCAGCGGCAAGCGCGATGGGTCGATCGAATTGCCACCAGAGGCGTATGAGGTCGACCCCTTGGGCGGCACGATCACCTACGACCTGAACCTGTTTCCACAGACACCCGCCTTTGTGGTTGGCTCCATCCCGCTATTTCTGGCGACTGTCGAAAAGCAGATGTTCGATGCCCGTCAATTGCCCAAGGGTCTTGAACTCAAGGGCAATGCACTGGTGGTGGATTCGAAAGTGTTTCCCGATCAGGACTGGCGCTTTTTTGCCAAGGATGACAGCGGCAATTACCTGAAGGAAATTCTTGCGGTCAGCCATGACGCGAGCACAGAAGGCCCCGCGTTATTCGCCGTGCATTACTTCTACGGTCAACCCACGCGCCTGGAAACCTATCAACGAACTGACCTCGCCACCGTGCAATATGGTTTTGAGGTCAAGCTCGACAAGGCTGACATGTCCAGCCAGGCCCAATAGCGCTGTCAGTGCTCGGGCCGGAACTCGAAACCACCCACGCTACGACAACGACCACCGTTGATTTCCCGCAACTGGGCTTGCAGATGCAGGCACCAGATCTGCGGGTCATCGGCCAGTTCATAGCCGTGCAGGGTCAGGCTTTCAACGATGGTATCGAGGATGGACTCAGCCACAAAAGGGCCATGGAACGGGCCTTGGGCTTTGATGGCTGAAGGTTGTTCACCGGCCATTCCGGCGGCGAAGAGTAAGGTCCACATCCCCGTATCGCCCGCCAGGGGGCGGATGGCGCATTCGATACGAGTCACAAGACCTAGACATTGACGAGTGAGGCAGAGGTTGCGCGGCATGGCGGCGACCCTCGGTAAATCCGGTATTCAGCCTCCACGGGAAGGCTGTCTCGATCCAGTGATACTGTCGATATCCTTGAGCTGAGAATAGAGGAAAAGTTTGACTAGTACGTCAAGTAAGACCAGAAGGCGCCGAATGGTCACTGTGTGAATATTGGCGCCAGAGTGATGGCACTTTTCCAGGATTACCCGAAGACAAATGTGGGAGCGGACTTGCTCGCGAAAGCGGTCATTCAGACAACAACGATGTTGACTGTAAGTCCGCTTTCGCGAGCAAGCCCGCTCCCACAATGGATCGAGATGAAGCTCAGGTTTGCATCAGGCCGGCTTGGCCTCCACCAGCGCCTCGACCGCCATTTCCTTTTCTGCCTCTTTCAGGTCATCTTCGCTGATCATCTCCGCGATCACCCGCAAGCGCTCCACCACCCGTGCGTTGACGCTACCTTCAGGGAACTCGCCATTTTCATCCGGCTCGCCCGCCGGCTCACCCACCAGCAGGCTGAGCGCCTCGTCGGCCTGACGCACCGCGTAGACGTGGAACTGACCGGCGCGCACAGCGGCCAGCACTTTCTCGTCAAGCATCAGCGTGGCAACGTTGGCGTGGGGAATGATTGCTCCCTGTTCGCCCGTCAGCCCGCGGGCTTCGCAGAGACGGAAGAACCCCTCGATCTTCTCGTTGACGCCGCCCACGGCCTGCACTTCACCGAACTGGTTGATCGAGCCGGTAATCGCAAAGCACTGCTTGAGCGGGGTTTTCGACAGGGCCGAGATCAGGGTGCATGCCTCGCCCAGGGAAGCACTGTCACCATCGACGTAGCCATAGGACTGCTCCAGCGCAATGCTCGCGGAGATCGCCAGCGGAAACTCCTGGGCGTAACGGCTGCCCAGGTAACCGGTGAGAATCATCACCCCTTTGGAGTGGATCGGCTGACCGAGGTTGACCTCACGCTCGATGTCGACGATACCGCTGCCACCGGGATACACCGTGGCGGAGATCCGCGCCGGTACACCGAAGGCCGAGTCGCCGACTTCCAGCACCGTCAGGCCGTTGCACTTGCCGACCGCCGCGCCCGCGGTGTCGATCAGGATGATCCCCGCCAGCATGTCATCGAGAATGCGCGCCGACACACGTCCGGTACGGGTGGCCTTGGCCTTGAGTGCCCGCTCGATGTGACCGGCATCGGTCATTTCATCCGAGGCCAGGTGACGAATGAAATCCGCCTCGCTGACCAGCTGGAACAGATCACCGATGCGTGCCGACAACCGCCCCTGATGCTCGGCCAGGCGTGCGCTGTAGGTTGCCAGGCGCGCTACCGCATCGGCGGTCAACGGCGCCATGCCCTCCTCGGAAGTACGGGTCTTGAGCAACTGGGCGAACTGTTCCAGGCTCTCGTCGACCATTGGAATGTCTTCATCGAAATCCACCAGGACGCGAAACATTTCCTGGAAGTCCGGATCGAGGTCCTGCAGCGTGTAGTAGAGCTGGCGGGCCCCGATGATGACGACTTTGACCTGCAACGGAATATGCTGCGGCGTCAGGGTGACGGTAGCGAAACGACCCATCTCGCCCAGTGGCGATTCCATTTTCAGTTTGCGCGATTGCAGGGCGCGCTTCAGCGCATCCCACACGAACGGCTCGCTGAGCATTTTATCCGCTTCAAGGATCAGGAAACCGCCGTTGGCCCGGTGCAGCGCACCCGGCCGCAACTGCCGATACGTGGTGTAGAGCGCGCCCTGATCGGTGCTGTATTCGATGCGACCGAACAGGTTCTCGTAGGTCGGATGCGGCTCGAACACGACAGGGGCACCACCGCTGGCGGAATGCCCGACCACCAGGCTCGGCGCGTATTGTTCCTCCAGTAGCTTGCGGGCGACCGCATCGGTCTTGCTGTCGTCGACCAATTGCTCGACCACGGTCTTGAGCAAATACACCTGCATCGCTTGCAGGTAACCGCACACCGCCGCGTTCTCGGCGTATTTCTCCGACAACGGCGACAGCAATGGCTGCAGGGCCAGGGTGATGGTTTCTTCGTTCAGGTGGCGCAGTTGATTGCTCGACTCGCGCTTCCATTGCGGCAGGCTGGCGAGTTCCTCGTTCAGGCGCTCTTCGAGGTTGGAAATATCATCGTGGAAGCGATCGCGCTCGGCTTCTGGCAATTGAGCGAATTCGGCCTCATCCAACGCCTTGCCTTCAAGCATCGGAGTGAATGCGATATTGCTGGCATCGCGATAGAGCGCGACGTCTTTCTCCAGCGCCAGGCGCTCGATCACGTCCAGCGCCTTGTCATAGCGCTGATTGAAGGCGCGGTCGATGGCGCTTTTCTTCTGCTGGTAGGACGGATGCTCGAACACCGCCGGAAAGGTCGCCAGCAGGTTGTCGATCAAGCCGTTGATATCACCGATGAAAGCACCGGCGGTGCCCGATGGCAGTTCCAGGGCACGCGGTTCGCGCGGCTCATCGAAATTATTGACGTAGACCCAGTCCGCCGGGGTCTGCAGGCGTTTGCCTTCGGCCTTCAGGTAGCGTTTGACGAAAGAGAAGCGACCGGTGCCGGGCTCGCCCATGACGAATACGTTGTAACCGGGGCGTGGCATGGCCACACCGAACTGCAAGGCTTCGACCGCACGTTCCTGGCCAAGCACACCGCGAAAGGGCTCCAGATCATTGGTGGTAGAGAAGCTGAACTGTTCAGCGGAAAACGGACGGGTCAGCGCTTCAGGCGCTAGACGCAAGCTGGCAGCAACAGGATCAGGCATCGGGCTTCCTTAACAATCAGGCGGGGCAGATAGCGGCATTCTGGCGCCGCCCATGCCTGACTGGCAAGGAGCGCCTAAGGCCAAAGCATAGTCAAGGCCAAAGCCCGGCGTTGAGCGGCGCCAAATCACCGATTTCAACGAATTTTTGGCAAAAAATCACGGAACCCCTTGATCATGCCTAAACTCCAAACTGCGCGACTGGATTAATAACCAGTCCACACTGGCGAGATAGGCGCCAGAACCCTTGTCCATTGGTTTGCACATAAAGAGAACAAAGCTATGAAACGGATTCTTCTTGGTACTCTCTTCACCGCGGTATCCATCAACGCCATGGCTCAGGCGCCAGGCGGCCCGGATTGCGGTTGGGGCAACATGCTGTTCGAAGGTCAGCGTGGCACCCCGGCTCACTTCCTGGCATCCACCACCAACGGCACTTCCGGCAACGCAACATTTGGTATGACTTCCGGTACCAACGGTTGCTCGACCAACGCGTCGCTGACCTATGGCGGCAAATCCTGGTTTGCCATGAATGGCATGATGAACGAGCTGTCCGAAGACATGGCTAAAGGTCAGGGCGAAGCGCTGACCACCTACGCCGTGGTACTGGGCGTGGCGCCGGAAGACCGTGCGCACTTCGCCGCCGTCACTCACGAGCACTTCCAGCAGATCTTCAGCAAAGCTGACGTGACCGCGGAAGATGTGCATACCAACACCCTGGCCGTTCTCAAGAGCGATCCTCGTCTGGCCAAGTACGCAACTCAGGCTTAAGCTCCAGCGCACCCCGCTTCTTTCGGGAAGCGGGTTTATTTTTTGGACCTGCCCCCTCCTTGGGTCTTTGTTTTTTTCCTGTTTAAGTTGCTGATTATGCTCAAACGCCTTGCCTGGCTGGCGCTCTGTGTCTGCGCCCCGCTGTCCGCCGCGCCTCACATCGATCCACAACGTTTGCAGCAACTGGCCAACGACCCCTTTTGGATTTCCCTGGGCCATTACGAAACCGCCAAGCTCGGTGGCTGGCGAAGCTATGTCAGCGACAGGAAATTCTTTCTTGCCGCCGATGGCAACGAACACCCGGACCGTGAACTGGCGGCCACCGTGCAAGCCTTGTACGCCCCGGCCACTGCCGGCGAAAAGCATGCGCAGTGCGTCTACCCGGCACGAACCCGCTGGCTCAAGGCGCAGCTCAACCTGACCGACCTGCCGGCTTTGGACTGCGCCGAATTCAAGCAATGGTTCAAGGACGTTTCGCCCCACAGCGCGGTGATGATCTTCCCGGCGGCCTACCTGAACAGCCCGTCATCGATGTTCGGCCACACGTTGCTACGCATCGATCAGGCGGACGTGCAAAGCGACAAGACCTCGCTGCTCAGTTACGCGATCAACTTCGGCGCCTACATCGAGGGTTCCGACAACAGCATCCTGTACGCCTGGAAAGGCTTGATGGGGGGCTATCCGGGGCTGTTTGCGCTGGTGCCCTACCAGGAAAAGCTCTCGGAATATCGCAGTCTCGAGAACCGTGACCTGTGGGAGTACCGCCTGAACCTGACCCAGCAGGAAACAGCGCGCATGGTCGAGCACGTCTGGGAACTGAAACAGATTCAGTTCGACTATTTCTTCTTCGACGAAAACTGCTCCTATCGCTTGCTGGAACTGCTGCAAGTGGCGCGTCCGAGCCTGCGCCTGACCGAGCAATTCCCGCTGACAGCCATTCCCACCGATACCGTCAAGGCCGTGAAAGAGGCAGGGCTGGTGGAGTCCATCCAGTATCGTCCGTCTCGCGAACGGGAATTGCTGAGCCGAGCCGAGCCACTGACCGATGAAGAACAACAGTGGGTACTGAAAGTCAGCGCCGACCAGAATCAATTGCAAACGCCCGAATTCAAGGCGCAACCCCGTGACCGCCAGGCGCTGATCATCGATGCGGCCTACCGCCTGGAACGCTATCGCGCCAACGGCCAGGAGCGTGATCCGCAGCGGGCCCAGCGCAGCTTTGAGTTACTGCGGGCGATCAATCGCAATCCCGCACCGGAACTGGATATCCCGCAGCCTGGCCTGCCCGAGGACGGCCACGAATCGCGCACCTGGCAGGCCGGGCTGGGCACCCGTGGCGACCGAGCCTTTGGCGAGTACGGCTTGCGCATGGCCTATCACGATCTCAATGACAACGCCGAAAGCTTCCCCCTCGGCGCACAGATCGAGATCCTGCAATTGAAACTGCGTCAGTACGAGGGCAATGACTGGCAAGTGCAGCAACTGGACCTGGCGACCATTCGCTCCCTGACCCCGCGCAATGAGTTGCTGCAACCGTTGTCGTGGCAGGTCACTGGTGGCCTGGAACGAGTACCGGGCAAGCATGACGATGAAACCCTGGTCAGCCACGTCAATGGCGGCGGCGGTGGAACCTGGCAACTGGGCGACGACATGCTGGGGTTCGCCCTGGGTACCGTGCGCGTGGAGCACAACAATGACTTCGCCGAATTCATATCGCCGGCGGCCGGTTTCAACACCGGCCTGCTGTGGAAAAACCCGCTGGGCAATCTGAGCCTGGAGGCAAAAGGCGATTTCTTCACCAATGGCGAAGTGCGCCGTAGCCTGAGCCTGAACCAGCAGTGGGAATTGTCACGCAACCTCGGTGTGCGCCTGAGCGCCCAGCGCGAGTTCAGCCACCTGGCCACCCCTGAGAATGAGGTGATGCTAGAGGTGAAGTGGTATCACTACTGACCAAAACTCACCGATCCACCCTGTGGGAGCGAGCCTGCTCGCGAATGCGCACTGTCTGCCGACATCGATGGCGGCTGATCCACCGCCCTCGCGAGCAGGCTCGCTCCCACAGGGGATTGTGATGTTGAATGGATTTTTCACAGGCCTTCCACAAACACCTGACGAACCCGCACCTAGACTTCCCCTATAGGCCGTTAAACGGCCCCGGGAGTCCGAGATGTGGCGTTGCGCGGGTGTGTTGAGTTTGTTGATGTTGATCGCAGGTTGCCAGACAACCCATGAAGATTTGATCGCCAAGGGTTATCCACCCGCATTCGCCGACGGCTTCGATGATGGGTGCAGCAGTGGTCGACAGGCCGCCGGAGCCATTACCGGCGAGTTTCGCAAAAACGTCCCGCGCTACCTGAAGGACAAGAATTACGCCGAAGGCTGGAGCGATGGTTTCCGACAATGTCAGGCCATGCGCGAAAACGAGGATCGTGGCAACTATCGCAACAGTCACCTCAATGAACGGGACAAAGCCTGGGAACAACAGAAGGATCAGGATGCCGCCCGAGCCTATCGCTCGCCATAAGTCGCTTTCAGACATCCCGTGCAACCAAATGCCTGCGAGCATGGCCCAAACCCTATAACGGGAGAAAACCATGAGCCGGGCATTCGTCAATGAAGATAACGCCGCTGCGCAAGCGGATCAGCCAGTCGAACGGCAAGTCAGCGCGCAGCCCAACTACGTCACACCACAGGGCCTGAAACTGCTGCAGGCCAAGGTTGGCGAACTGCAAGCCCTGCACGCCGCGCAGTCTGCGGAGGGCGATCAGGCCGACAAGCAGCGCCTGGCCGACCTGGAGCGCGACCTGCGTTATTTCAAGCAACGCCTGGGTAGCGCCCAGGTCGTACCAGTCGCCACGTCCACCGAAAAAGTGCAGATCGGCAGCCGGGTAACCTACGCCGATGAACATGACGCCGAACACCGGGTGCAACTGGTGGGCGAAGATCAGGCCGATGCAGCTCATGGCCTGATCAATTGGGGATCACCGCTGGGTCGGGCGCTGCTCGGGGCGCAACTCGGTGACGAGGTGCTGTGGCAACGCCCGGCCGGCGATCAAACGATCGAGATCATTCGTATCGAACCGGGTTAAACCACACCTTGGGCCAGCATCGCGTCGGCGACTTTGACGAAACCGGCGATGTTCGCACCCTTGACGTAGTTGACCTGGCCATTCTCCTCACCGTAATGCACGCAAGCGTGATGGATCGACTGCATGATGGCGTGCAGCTTGCTGTCCACCTCACCACCGGTCCATAGCAGACGCATGGCGTTCTGCGACATCTCCAGACCGCTGACAGCAACACCACCGGCATTGGACGCCTTGCCCGGCGCGAACAGGATGCCTGCTTCGATAAACAGGTCCACGGCTTCGAGGGTGGTCGGCATGTTCGCCCCCTCCGCTACACAGAAGCAGCCATTGCGCAGCAACGCCTGTGCCGCATCGGCATCCAGTTCGTTTTGCGTGGCGCATGGCAACGCGATCTCGCAAGCTAGCCCCCACGGATGCTGGCCAGCCAGGAACTCCAGGCCAAAACGACCCGCCAGCTCGCTGATGCGTCCGCGCTGCACGTTTTTCAGTTCAAGCACTGCCTGCCACTGCTCTTCGGTCAGCCCGCTTTCGCAATACAGCGTGCCTTCGGAGTCAGACAGCGAAACAACCTTGCCGCCCAGGTCCATGACCTTGCGCGCCGCGTACTGCGCAACGTTACCGGAACCCGAGATCGCCACACGTTTGCCTTCGACGGTTTCGCCGCGACGCTTGAGCATTTCCTCGGCGAAGTACACGCAACCGAATCCGGTGGCCTCAGGGCGAATCAGGCTGCCGCCATAGCTCGGTCCCTTGCCGGTCAACACGCTGGTGAACTGGTTGCTCAGGCGCTTGTACTGACCGAACAGGAAGCCGATCTCACGGGCACCGACGCCGATATCGCCGGCCGGCACGTCGACATCGGCGCCAATGTGGCGATACAGCTCACTCATGAAGGCCTGGCAGAAGCGCATGACTTCGGCGTCGCTTTTGCCTTTGGGGTCGAAATCGGAACCGCCTTTGCCGCCGCCCATGGGCAACGACGTCAATGAGTTCTTGAAGGTCTGCTCGAAGGCCAGGAACTTCAAGACGCCCAGGTTCACCGACGGATGGAAACGCAAGCCGCCTTTGTATGGGCCGATGGCGCTGTTCATCTGGATACGGAAACCGCGATTGACCTGCACCTTGCCGTGATCGTCGACCCAGGACACGCGGAACACGACAGCTCGCTCCGGCTCGCAGATGCGCTCCAGGATGCCCGAGGTCAGGTAATGCGGATTGGCTTCGAGAAATGGCCACAGGCTACGCAAGACTTCCTCGACGGCCTGGTGGAATTCAGGCTGGTCCGGGTCGCGCTTTTTCAGGCGGGCAAGGAAGGATTCGACGGATTCGATCATGGAAAAGTCTCGGCAAATTTATTGTCATTGGTAGAAATTGGGCCGGACTTTAACAAACGAAACGCGCACTAGGACAGAGCAGAATGTCGCATTTATGAAATTAAATGGTGCACTTGATATAAATTTTGTCCGATTATCGACCATTTCTGCACCTAAATAGGGAGAGCCTCCCTGAATACCGCACCATCAGTAACACCACCATCGCTGGCAAGCCAGCTCCCACAGTTTGGATGTTGTACACACTTTCCGGCCATTACCCATTCCCTGTGGCAGCTGGCTTGCCTGCGATGAATACACCGCGGTGCCACTGGAAAACGAATAAAAAAAAACGGAGCCCCGAAGGCTCCGTTTTTTCATGCAACCAACCCCAGATCAGGCCAGTTTCTTGTGTCGTACCCGGTGTGGCTGGGCAGCGGCTTCGCCAAGACGCTTTTTGCGATCGGCTTCGTACTCGGTGTAGTTACCTTCGAAGAACACAGCTTGCGAGTCATCTTCGTACGCCAGGATGTGCGTCGCGACGCGGTCAAGGAACCACCGATCGTGAGAGATCACAATGGCAGCGCCCGGGAAGTCGAGCAGGGCTTCTTCCAGGGAACGCAGGGTTTCGACGTCGAGGTCGTTGGACGGTTCGTCGAGCAACAGGACGTTGCCGCCCTCTTTCAGGGTCAGGGCCAGGTGCAAGCGACCACGCTCACCACCGGAGAGGTCCTTGACGAACTTCTGCTGGTCGCCGCCCTTGAAGTTGAAGCGGCCGACGTAAGTGCGCGACGGAATCTCGTAGTTACCAATGCGGATCTGGTCGGAACCGTCGGAGATTTGCTGGAACACGGTCTTGCTGCCGTCCAGGTCTTCGCGGCTCTGGTCCACGCAAGCCAACTGCACGGTTTCGCCGACTTCGATGCTGCCCGAATCCGGTGTTTCCTTGCCCATCAGCATGCGGAACAGGGTCGACTTACCGGCACCGTTACCGCCGATCACGCCGACGATGGCACCTTTAGGCATGGAGAACGACAGGTTGTCGATCAATACGCGATCGCCATAGCCCTTGGTGACGTTCTTGAATTCGATGACCTTGTCGCCCAGGCGTGGACCGGCCGGGATGTAGATCTCGTTGGTTTCGCTGCGCTTCTGGAATTCCTGCGATTGCATTTCCTCGAAGCGTTGCAGACGAGCCTTGGATTTCGACTGGCGGGCCTTGGCGCCTTTGCGCACCCACTCCAGTTCTTCCTTCATGGCTTTTTCGTGAGCCGACTGCTGCTTGGATTCCTGGG
Organism: Pseudomonas sp. V98_8; assembly: GCF_029967975.1. Classification (NCBI taxonomy): domain Bacteria; kingdom Pseudomonadati; phylum Pseudomonadota; class Gammaproteobacteria; order Pseudomonadales; family Pseudomonadaceae; genus Pseudomonas; species Pseudomonas sp. V98_8. The sequence continues at coordinate 112,995 of NZ_JASCAE010000007.1, read as the reverse complement.
CCAGACGATCGGACTTGGCTTCCAGCCAACCCGAATAGTTGCCCTCGTACGGAATGCCCGCGCCGCGGTCGAGTTCCAGGATCCAGCCAGCGACGTTGTCCAGGAAGTAACGGTCGTGCGTGATCGCAACCACGGTGCCCGGGAAGTCGTGCAGGAAGTGCTCCAGCCAGGCAACGGAGTCGGCGTCCAGGTGGTTGGTCGGTTCGTCGAGCAGCAGCATGTCCGGCGCGGACAGCAGCAGGCGGCACAGGGCCACACGACGCTTTTCACCACCGGACAGGTGTTCTACTTTTGCGTCCCAGGCCGGCAGGCGCAGCGCGTCGGCGGCGACTTCCAGCTGGCGCTCCAGGTTATGGCCATCGCTGGCTTGCAGGATGGCTTCGAGCTTGGCCTGCTCGGCAGCCAGCTTGTCGAAGTCGGCATCCGGGTCGGCGTAGGCCGCGTAGACCTCGTCCAGGCGCGCCTGGGCGTCCTTGATCACGCTGACCGCTTCCTCGACCACTTCACGCACGGTCTTGGTCGGGTCCAGTTGTGGTTCTTGCGGCAGATAGCCGATGTTCAGGTCTGGCATCGGACGGGCTTCGCCGTCGAACTCGGTGTCGACGCCAGCCATGATTTTCAACAGGGTGGACTTACCCGAACCGTTGAGGCCGAGTACGCCGATCTTGGCGCCCGGGAAGAACGACAAGGAGATGTTTTTCAGGATTTCCCGCTTCGGCGGAACAACTTTGCCCAGCCGATGCATGGTGAATACGTATTGAGCCATGGAGAACCTAGGGTCAGTGACTGATGAATGAATAGAGCGCAGGCGATGCCCGGCCAGACCATGCGCGACGTACGCTTGACGAGGTCAATGCGCAGGCGCTGAAAAAAGTCTGATTCTAGGAGCTGGAACGCTCCCGCGTAACCGGCAAAGCTACCTTAATGACAGATGGCAGTCCAGCCGAGCGGGACTGGCACTTCGCCACAACTCAAGGCATGCTAGCCGCCCTTCGGGCGTCCGACTTATAGTGCACGTCACGCCAGTCCAGCCAAACCGCAGGATTACAGTTTGTCCAGTGTCCCTCCGTCCCTGATCCCCCGTGCACCGACTGTTGCACCCGGCTCGCCCATGCGCGGCACACTCAAGGGCGCTTTGGCGATGCTCGTGTTGCTGCTGCTCGCCTTGTTGTGCTGGCAACTGCTCGATCAGCTTCGGGAAACCCAGAAGATCCAACGCCAGGCGACCATCGACCACACCGCAGACCAGGCCGCACAAGTGAGCCTGAACATGGCGCTCAACGCCCAGATCGCCCTCAACCTGCTACCGATTGTCGAGCAGCCACAAAGTACTGACGAGCTGCAGGACCTGCTGCGCAAACTGCAAAAGTCCTTGCCCGAGCTTTCCAGCCTGGCACTGCTCAGCCCTTCGGGAAGAATCCTCAGTGACACGGCCGGCACCAGCGACGATGCCGACTACCTGGGAGAGCTGGTCCGACGCAGTCGCGCCCAACCCCACTACTACAGCAACGCCATCGACGGCTCGCGAGTGTATCTGCTGTTACATCAAGCCAGCGGCAGCAATCGCGGCTATTGGACCTTGCGCTTCAGGCCGACGTTTTTCACTTCACTGACCCATCTGAACGAAACGGGTACTGCCCCGCTGTGGCTGGTGGAAAATCGCTTCAATCACCAGATCCTCAGCCGCGACGAGGCATTGCCGCAGGTCAACCCAGGCACCTTGACCCAGGACGATGTGGCCAACAGCGTACTGACCGTCGCGCTGAGCAGCAGCGACTGGCAACTACGTGGACTGTTCGATCGCCAGCGAGTGCTCGAAGAACTGCTACCGGCTTTCATTGGCAAATGCCTGCTATGCCTGGCTTTTTCCATGCTGCCGTTCATCGTCCTGCTGAACATGCGCCGTCGGCAGCGCCAGCTGCACGAAGGTCGCCGACGCTACCAGGAAATTTTCGAAGGCTCGGGCGTGGCATTGTGCGTACTCGACATGTCTGGCCTGCGCAGCGTGTTTGACAAGGCCCAACTGCTGAGCGACGAGCAACTGCAAGCATGGCTGGCGGTTGCGCAACAGCGCCGGCAGCTGCTGCAGGAGCTGCGCATTACCGAAGTCAATCAGGTCGCCCTGCAACTGCTTAACGTCGATACCTGTGAACACGTCTGGAGACTGTTGATCGATGGCAATCCTGTAGAGGGCAGCGCCATCGGCAATCAGGTGCTCGAAGCGGTGCACAGGAAACAGCAACAGCTCGAATTGGAAATCAAACTCCAGGACGCCTCGGGTCGTGACCAGCATCTGTGGCTGGTGTTGCGCCTGCCGCAGAACCCTGACGACTTCAAGGCGGTGATCCTGAGCATCACCGATATCACCAGCCGCAAGCTCATCGAGCTGTCGCAGCAGGAGCGCGAACGTTTCTGGTCTGACGTCGTGCGGACCGTGCCCGATCACCTTTACGTGCAAGACGTGATCAGCCAGCGAATGATCTTCAGCAACCATCACCTGGGCCAAACGCTGGGCTACAACCGCACCGAACTGCAGCAGATGGGCGAGTACTTCTGGGAAATCCTCCTGCATCCTGACGATGCCGATTACTACCACCGGTCGCGCCAGACCCAGCGGCAAGGCGGCTACAGCCAATTGATGCAATGCCAGTTGCGCTTTCGCCACCGTGACGGGCAATGGCGGCGTTTCGACATTCGCGAGCAGGCACTGGCACGGGACAAGCACGACCAAGTCACCCGCATCATCGGCGTGGCCAAGGACGTTACCGAACAGATCGAGGCCAGCGAGTCGCTGCGCGACAGCGAGCAGCGCTACCGCATGCTCGCCGAAAGCATCAGCGACGTGATTTTTTCCACCGACAGCCGCATGGCGCTCAACTATGTAAGCCCTTCCGTGCAGGGGGTGCTGGGCTACGACGTAGAGTGGATTTTCCAGAACGGCTGGCAATCGACCATTGCCAATCCGCAACAGTTGAGTGGCATCTACAGCCTGATGGATCGTGTCAGCAAAGCACTGGATAAACCTGAACAGCTGGCCCTGCTGCGCAGCCAGGTACAAACCCAGCTATTTCTGTTCGACTGCCTGCGCGGCGATGGGCGCAAGATTCCTATCGAGCTGCGACTGGTCCTGGTCTGGGACGAACACGGTGCATTCGAAGGCGTGCTTGGCGTCGGTCGCGATATCAGCCAGCAACGCCGGGCCGAGAAAGACCTGCGAATGGCCGCAACGGTATTCGAACACTCGACCTCGGCGATCCTCATTACCGACCCGGCCGGCTATATCGTCCAGGCCAATGAAGCCTTCAGTCGTGTCAGCGGTTATGCCGTGGAACAGGTACTCGACCAGTTGCCGAACATGCTCACCGTCGATGAGCAGCAGGAAGCCCATTTGCGCTACGTGCTCAAGCAACTGAACCAGCACAGCACCTGGGAAGGCGAAGTGTGGCTGCGTCGGCGCAATGGCGAGCATTATCCGGCCTGGGTCGGCATTACCGCGGTTCTGGACGACGAAGGCGACCTGGCCAGCTACGTGTGTTTCTTCAGCGACATCAGCGAACGCAAAGCCAGTGAGCAACGGATTCACCGCCTGGCCTATTACGACGCCCTGACCCACCTGCCCAACCGCACGCTGTTCCAGGATCGCCTGCACACGGCGTTGCAGGCGGCTGAACGGCAGAAGTCCTGGGTGGTGTTGATGTTCCTTGACCTGGACCGCTTCAAGCCGATCAACGACTCCCTGGGCCATGCCGCCGGTGATCGCATGCTCAAGGAAATGGCCACGCGCCTGCTCGGTTGCGTCGACGACGACGACACGGTCGCGCGCATGGGCGGCGATGAGTTCACCTTGCTCCTGCAACCGCGGGCCAACCGGGAAATCGCCTTGACGCGGGCGATTCACGTGGCGGAGCAGATCCTCGCCAGCCTGGTCAAACCCTTCGTACTCGAAGGCCGTGAGTTCTTCGTCACGGCCAGTATCGGCATCGCCCTGAGCCCGCAGGACGGCAATGAACTCAGCCAGTTGATGAAGAACGCCGACACCGCGATGTACCACGCCAAGGAGCGTGGCAAGAACAACTTCCAGTTCTATCAGGCGGACATGAACGCCAGCGCCCTGGAGCGCCTGGAACTGGAAAGCGACTTGCGACATGCCCTGGAACAGAACGAATTCGTGCTGTACTACCAACCGCAGTTCAGCGGCGATGGCAAACGCCTGACCGGCACCGAAGCCTTGCTGCGCTGGCGTCATCCGCGCCGTGGCCTGGTACCGCCGGGAGATTTCATCCCGGTGCTTGAAGAACTCGGACTGGTAGTGGACGTCGGGGATTGGGTGATCAGCGAGGCTTGCCGCCAGCTCAAGACCTGGCATCAGGCCAAGGTGCGCGTGCCGAAGGTGTCGGTGAACATCTCGGCACGGCAGTTTTCCGATGGCCAGCTTGGCACGCGGATCGCCAACATCCTGAAGGAAACCGGCCTGCCTCCGGCGTGCCTGGAACTGGAACTGACCGAAAGTATCCTGATGCGCGAAGTCAGCGAAGCCATGCAAATTCTCGCCGGGTTGAAAAACCTTGGCCTGAGCATCGCGGTCGACGACTTCGGCACGGGCTACTCATCGCTCAACTACCTCAAGCAGTTCCCGATCGATGTACTGAAGATCGACCGCACCTTTGTCGATGGCCTGCCATCGGGTGAGCAGGATGCGCAGATCGCCCGGGCGATCATCGCCATGGCCCACAGCCTTAACCTGGCGGTGATCGCCGAGGGCGTGGAAACCCAGGAGCAACTGGATTTCCTGCGCGAACACGGTTGCGATGAGGTCCAGGGATACCTGTTCGGCCGGCCGATGCCGGCCCACACCTTTGAAGGGCAATTCAGCAATGATGCCCTCTTCATGTTCGACTGACATTGTGTGGTGACGCTCGCGAAGAGGCCGGCCCATTCACCGCTGATCCCGTCATGAAGCCCACTTGTCTGCGACATGATGTCGTTTCATATGCCTTCCAAAACCCATTGGGTTAGAATGCCCCCCTTTTCCGCCCCCGATCCTTGAGGACCGCCATGTTCAGCCGTGATTTGACTATTGCCAAGTACGACGCCGATCTCTTTGCCGCCATGGAGCAAGAAGCTCAGCGCCAGGAAGAGCACATTGAGCTGATCGCTTCGGAAAACTACACCAGCCCTGCGGTGATGGAAGCTCAAGGCTCGGTACTGACCAACAAGTATGCCGAAGGCTACCCGGGCAAGCGCTACTACGGTGGTTGCGAGTATGTTGACATCGTCGAGCAGCTTGCAATTGATCGAGCCAAAGAACTGTTCGGCGCCGATTACGCCAACGTTCAGCCGCACGCCGGTTCGCAAGCCAACAGCGCCGTTTACCTGGCCCTGCTGTCGGCTGGCGACACCATCCTGGGCATGAGCCTGGCCCACGGTGGTCACCTGACCCACGGTGCCAGCGTTTCGTCCTCCGGCAAGCTGTACAACGCCATCCAGTACGGCATCGACGCTAACGGCCTGATCGACTACGACGAAGTCGAGCGCCTGGCCGTTGAGCACAAGCCAAAAATGATCGTGGCCGGTTTCTCTGCCTACTCGCAGATCCTCGACTTCCCACGCTTCCGTGAAATCGCCGACAAGGTGGGTGCCTACCTGTTCGTCGACATGGCCCACGTGGCTGGCCTGGTCGCCGCTGGCGTCTACCCGAACCCGGTGCCATTCGCTGACGTGGTGACCACCACCACCCACAAGACCCTGCGCGGTCCACGTGGTGGCCTGATCCTGGCTCGCGCCAACGCCGACATCGAGAAGAAGCTGAACTCCGCGGTATTCCCGGGCGCCCAGGGTGGCCCACTGGAGCACGTAATCGCCGCTAAAGCGATCTGCTTCAAGGAAGCGCTGCAGCCTGAGTTCAAGGCTTACCAGCAACAAGTGGTGAAAAACGCCCAGGCCATGGCCAGCGTGTTCATCGAGCGCGGTTTCGACGTGGTTTCCGGCGGTACTGAAAACCACCTGTTCCTGCTGTCGCTGATCAAGCAGGAAATCTCCGGTAAAGATGCCGACGCCGCCCTGGGCAAAGCGTTCATCACCGTGAACAAGAACTCCGTGCCAAACGACCCTCGCTCCCCGTTCGTCACCTCCGGCCTGCGCTTCGGCACTCCAGCTGTGACCACTCGCGGCTTCAAGGAAGCAGAGTGCAAGGAACTGGCCGGCTGGATCTGCGACATCCTGGCAGACCTGAACAACGAAGCGGTGATCGATGCCGTTCGTGAGAAGGTCAAGGCTATCTGCAAGAAGCTGCCGGTATACGGCGCTTAATAAGCCCCCGCTAGACCGCAGCAATGAAAAAACCGGCCAGTGATGGCCGGTTTTTTTTGCCTGTCGTAAAGATCAAAAGATCGCAGCCTTGGGCAGCGCCTACGGGGAAACGCGAATTCCAATGTAGGAGCTGCCGAAGGCTGCGATCTTTTGATTTTCAATGAGCCAGCGCAACCGGTCAGACCGGTCATGCCAATTTTACGATTTCCCCTTGTAATCTTGAAAAAACCCAGCGTAGACTGCGCCTGCACTGGACATACCGGTAAGACCACAATAATTAAGTCCTGAATCTGATGCGCGACGCGCACGGCAGCCAGGACACCGACCAGGATTCCTCCCATGCTCAGATGGTGCTCGCGTTCAATCTTCCTCCAAGTGGTTCTCGGACTGGTGCTCGGCATCGTCTGCGGGCTGACCCTTCCCGAATATTCCGCTCAGCTCAAACCCCTTGGTGACGGTTTTATCAAGCTGATCAAAATGCTCATCGGCCTGATTGTGTTCTGCGTAGTGGTTAGCGGTATCAGCGGCGCCGGCGACCTTAAGAAGGTCGGCCGCATCGGCCTGAAATCAGTGATCTACTTTGAAATCCTCACCACCATTGCGTTGGTGATCGGCTTGGTATTCGCCTTCAGTACTGGAATCGGCAGCGGCGCGAACATTCATCTGGATCAGCTTTCTGCCGCGGACATGGGCGATATCGCCCAACGTGGCCAGCACATGCACACCACCACGCAGTTCCTGATGGACCTGATCCCGACTTCGGTGATAGGCGCCTTCGCAGACAACAATATCCTGCAAGTGCTGCTGTTTTCGGTGTTGTTTGGCAGTGCGTTGAATCTGGTGGGCGAAGCCGCTTCCGGTATCTCGCGACTGATCAATGAGCTCAGCCACGTGATCTTTCGCATCATGGGCATGATCGTGCGCCTGGCGCCGATCGGTGTGTTCGGCGCGATCGCCTTCACCACCAGCAAATATGGCCTGGATTCACTGCAGCACCTGGGTAGCCTGGTCGGTTTGTTCTACCTGACCTGCGTGGCTTTCGTCGCGTTGATTCTAGGCCTGGTGATGCGCCTGTCCGGCCTGCGGATGTGGCCGCTGCTCAAGTACCTGCGCGAAGAACTGTTGATCGTCATGGGGACCGCTTCGTCCGATGCCGTGTTACCACAAATCATGCGCAAGCTGGAGCATTTGGGCATCGGCAGCTCGACGGTCGGGCTGGTGATTCCAACCGGGTATTCATTCAACCTCGACGGTTTTTCGATCTACCTGACCCTGGCCATTGTGTTCATCGCCAACGCCACCGGCACGCCGCTGGCGATGACCGACCTGCTGACGATTCTGCTGGTGTCGCTGATCACCTCCAAGGGCGCCCACGGCATTCCCGGTTCGGCGCTGGTAATTTTGGCAGCCACCCTGACGGCGATTCCGGCGATTCCGGTGGTGGGCCTGGTATTGGTGCTGGCAGTGGACTGGTTCATGGGCATCGGACGGGCGCTGACCAACCTGATCGGCAATTGCGTGGCGACCGTGGCCATTGCCCGTTGGGAAAAGGACATCGATGTGCAGCGGGCGAACAAGGTGCTTTCCGGCCAGGTGGGTTATACCTTCCAGCCGAGAAAACCGGTGGCCCCGGCCCATCAGCAGGAATTTTGAACAAGCGCCGTGCCTGCTTTCGGGCAGGCACGGCCAACAACGCTATAGATGCTCATGGAGCGAACAGTGATTACCTCATCGACCGTTGTAAATTCAGTCGTAGAAAAGCTTCGGGCCGCACTGGCCCGCGGTCAGTGGCGCTCCGGCGAAATGCTCCCGGGGCAGCGTGAGCTGGCCGAACAGTTGGGCATCAGCCGCCCGAGCCTGCGTGAAGCCGTCATCGTCCTGGAAACCCTCGGCCTGGTGCGCTCCATGCCGGGCAAAGGCGTGGTGGTGCTGGATGCGAATATCAACGACAGCCAAAGCCACGACAGCGCCGTGGCCGGGGCGAGCCTGGAAGATGTCCTGCAACTGCGCTACACCCTTGAGCCGTTCATCGTCGGCCTGGTGGCGCAGTCCATCAGCAGCAAGGAAGTCGGGCAACTGCGCCTGACCCTGATGGACATGCGTGAAGCCCTGGAAGCCAACGACAGCGAAGCCGGCGTGAATGCCTACATCGCGTTCCATGAAGAGCTGTTCACGCTGACGTCGAACCCGATTTTCCAGAGCGTGGTCCAGCAGACCAGCAATGCCCTCAAGCAGAGCGCCGACGTGTTGCGCAACTCCCCGGAACACCTGGCAGAACGCCTTGAAGAAAACGAAGCAGTGGTGCGAGCGATCCGCAGCAAGAACAGCGCCCAGGCCAGCGCCGAGATGCGCCGGCACATTTTGCGCGAAGGTCAGCGCATGGGCATCGAACTGAATATTCCGGACGACAACCTCGGCAGTTGAATCCGCTTCAAATTGGAGACAGGCCATGAACAGCTTCGCCTCGCCACAGACTCTTGTTGCCCTGCCCTTTGCCCCGGCGGTAGAGGATCTGTACTCACGGGTGCTCGATGCCATTCTCGAACAGCGCCTCGACACGACCAGTCGCTTTACCGAAGAAAGCCTGGCGCAGATGTTTGGTGTTCGACGCAGCGCCATCCGTGGCGTGCTGACGCAGCTGTCCCACCAGCAGGTCATTGTCCTTCGGGCCAACCATCGACCTCGTGTCGCGCAGCTGAATGCCGAGCAAGCCCGGCAGGCGTTGCATGCCCGGCGACTGACCGAGCTCATGCTGGTGAGGCTGGCCTGCCAGCGACCCTGCCCGCTTGCCTTGGAGCGCTTACGAGCGCTGGTCGATACCGAGCGCCAATGCGCCGAGCATGGCCGGGCGATTCGCCTGTCGGGGGAGTTTCACCTGCAGTTGGCAGAAATGGCGGGCAACGCTCCGCTAGCGCATTTTCTCGGCAACCTGGTGCCTTTGACCTCATTGGCGATTGCGCAGTTTAACGCAGCTTTAGAGGACTATTGCGTTTGGCAACTGCACGAGAAAATAGTGGATGCGCTCACGCGTCGAGATACCGCGATGGCGGTGATGCTACTGAACCGTCACTTGGATCATCTGGAGGCGGTTTTGCTGAACGCTCAACCGCACTCCGACCAGAAGCGTATTGCCGGTTAGCCCGCCGCCACTCGCGCGAACCCTTGGCGAATCTTTTCCTGCGGCAAATCGTCGGCAATGAACACGATCACGCTTTCACGGGTTTCATCGGCCGCCCACTCCGTGTCCCAGTCGAAGCCGTAAAGTTTCAGCACACCCTGAAACACCATGCGGCGCGGCTCGCCGAGGATGTTCAAGACGCCTTTGTAGCGCAGCAGTTGTTTGCCGTGCTCCTCCAGCAGCTCGTTCATGAACTCGCTGAGTTTGTCGATATCCAGCGGTTTTTCGGTGCGCAGCACCAGGCTGGAAATACGGTCGATGGACGGTGCCTGGCTCACTGGACGCAAACTCACGCCGCCGCCCAGATCGGCGTTGAGGTTGAAGCCACGCACATCGAGCAGCTCGGCCAGGTCGATCTTGCCGTGGTCGACCACACGAATCGGCGCACGACGATTGATACGGGTCAGGCGCTCGCTCAACGCCGTGAATGCAGGTTCGTCCACCAGATCACGCTTGCTCACCAGCAAACGATCGGCGAAACCGATCTGCGCCTGGGCGATGGTCTGGGTCAGGTGCTGTTCGGCGTGCGCCGCGTCCACCAAGGTTATGATGCCGTCGAGGATGTAGCGCTCGCGCAGCTCCTCGTCGATGAAGAAAGTTTGTGCCACCGGAGCCGGGTCGGCGAGGCCGGTGCATTCGATCACCAGGCGATCAAAGGCGATCTCGCCGCTGTCGAGGCGTTCGAGCAGCAGGTACAAGGCCTTGGTCAGGTCGGTGTGAATGGTGCAACAGACGCAGCCGTTGGCCAATGTCATGACCTGTACCGGCTCGTCACCCAACAGCTGGGTGTCGATACCGGCATCGCTGAACTCGTTTTCGATCACGGCGATTTTCAGGCCGTGCTCGGCCTTGAGCAGATAGCGCAACAGCGTGGTTTTACCTGCGCCGAGAAAACCGCTGAGGATGGTTACCGGAATTGGAGAGGACACGCTAAATCTCCTGTCGTAATGAAATGAAAGAAAAACACAAAACAAATGTGGGAGCGGGCCTGCTCGCGAAGAGGTCGTGTCAGTCGACATGAATGTTGAATGACACACCGCTTTCGCGAGCAAGCCCGCTCCCACAGGGTATTGCGTCAACCTGGCTGTTTAATCAACAGCACTTCGGCCCACCCTTGCCACCGTAGCGAGCCTCCTGGCGCTCGCGAAAGAACGCCTCGTAGCTCATCACCGGTTTGTCCGGATGCTTGCTTTGCATGTGCTCGACGTAATTGTCGTAGTCGGGCATGCCGACCATCAGGCGCGCGGCCTGACCGAGGTATTTACCGAGGCGACTCAGGTCATTGAACATGCTGCAATCCTCTGGTTACGCATCCGGCAGCGCCTGGAACGGCGATTCTTTATCCGTACGCTCTTTTTTACCCCAGGCGGCAATACCGACTTTGAGCGCATAGAACAGGATGCTGAACACCACGAACAGGAACAGCGCGGTCAGCGTGGCGTTGGTGTAGGCGTTGAAGATCACGTGCTGCATCTGAGTGATGTCCTTGGCCGGGGCGAGGATCTGGCCATTGGCCAGCGCATCGCTGTATTTTTTCGCCAGCGACAGGAAGCCGATGGCCGGGTTGGCGTCGAACAGCTTGATAAAGCCAGCGGTGGTGGTGCAGATCAGCAACCACACGGCAGGCAGCATGGTGACCCAGACGTAACGCTGGCGTTTCATCTTGATCAGCACCACGGTGCCGAGCATCAGCGCGATACCGGCCAGCATCTGGTTGGAGATGCCGAACAGCGGCCACAGGGTATTGATGCCACCCAGCGGATCGATCACGCCCTGGTACAGCAACCAGCCCCACATGGCCACGCAACCGGCGGTGGCGAGGAAGTTGGCTGCCCAGGACTCGGTACGTTTGAGCGCCGGCACGAAGGAACCGAGCAAGTCCTGCAGCATGAAACGCCCGGCGCGAGTACCGGCGTCCACCGCGGTCAGGATGAACAGCGCTTCGAACAGGATCGCAAAGTGATACCAGAACGCCATGGTGTTTTCACCCGGCAGCACACTGTGCAGGATCTGCGCGATACCCACGGCCAGGGTCGGCGCACCGCCGGCACGGGCCAGGATGGTGGTTTCACCGATGTCCTTGGCCACCGCTTGCAGGGCTTCGGGAGTAATCGCAAAACCCCAGTTGCTGACTGCGGTCGCGACGGCCACCACATCACCGCCGACCACGGCCGCCGGGCTGTTCATGGCGAAGTACACGCCCGGCTCGATCACCGAGGCCGCGACCATGGCCATGATCGCCACGAAGGATTCCATCAGCATGCCGCCGTAACCGATGTAACGGGCGTTAACCTCGTTATCGAGCAGCTTTGGCGTGGTACCGGAAGAGATCAGCGCGTGGAAACCCGACACGGCGCCACAGGCAATGGTGATGAACAGGAACGGGAACAGTCCGCCCTTCCACACCGGCCCCGTACCATCGATGAACTGGGTCAGCGCCGGCATTTTCAGCTCAGGCATGGTGATCAGGATGCCGATCGCCAAAGCGACGATGGTACCGATCTTGAGGAAGGTCGACAGGTAGTCACGCGGTGCCAGGATCAGCCATACCGGCAAAGAGGCTGCCACGAAACCGTAACCAATCAGCATCCAGGTAATCTGCACACCAGTGAAGGTAAAGGCCTTGGCCCACACCGGGTCTGCGGCGATCTGCCCGCCCAGCCAGATCGAACCCAGCAGCAACAGCACGCCGATCACCGATATTTCGCCGATGCGACCCGGACGGATGTAGCGCATGTAGATGCCCATGAACATCGCGATCGGGATGGTCGCCATGACCGTGAAGATCCCCCACGGGCTCTCGGCCAGGGCCTTGACCACGATCAGCGCCAGCACCGCGAGGATGATGATCATGATCAGGAAGCAGCCGAACAGCGCAATGGTGCCGGGGATGCGGCCCATTTCTTCGCGGACCATGTCGCCCAGGGAGCGGCCGTTGCGGCGGGTGGACATGAACAGGACCATGAAGTCCTGCACGGCACCGGCCAGCACCACGCCGGCAATCAGCCACAGCGTGCCGGGCAGGTAGCCCATCTGCGCCGCCAGTACCGGACCGACCAGCGGTCCCGCGCCGGCGATGGCCGCGAAGTGGTGACCGAAGAGAATATGCTTGTTGGTCGGGACATAATCCAGACCGTCATTGTTGAGCACGGCCGGGGTAGCCCGTCGCGCATCGAGCTGCATGACATTGTTAGCGATAAACAGACTGTAGTAACGATACGCCACCAGATAGATGGCCACGGAAGCAACCACAATCCACAAAGCGTTGATCGCCTCACCTCGGCGCAGTGCCACCACGCTCAGGGCGCACGCCCCAACGATTGCCAGCAGCAGCCAGGGTAAGTGGCGTAGCGGGCTATTATTATTTTTCATTTTATTATTCCAGCCAGAGTGGACAAGAAAGACAGCCACCTCGAGTTTAGCTCGCCTGACAGCAAAGGCCATACCCCGACATTGGTCTAGACACCTGCTGGCGCTGGCAGCCTTTTGCAAGGCCGGTCTATAGTCAGCGTACATTTCCGAGGATCGCGCCATGAGCGAGCACCCTACCGAACGTCGCCGCTTCAAACGTATTGCGTTCGATGCCAGAACCGAGCTGAGCCAAGGCGCGTTCATCTGGCCGGTGAAGCTGATCGATCTGTCGCTCAAGGGCTTGCTGATCGAGCGACCGGAGCCGTGGCTTGGCAACGGGCAGCAGGATTTTTCTGTCGACATCCATTTGAGCGAAGACAACCACATCGCCATGGATGTGCAATTGACCCATGAAGACAATGGTCAATTGGGTTTCGTGTGCAGGCACATCAGCCTGGAGTCCATTGAACGCCTGCGGCGATTGATTGAATTCAATCTGGGCAATCCGCAGGAGCTTGAACGCGAACTGGGCGCGCTCATCGAAATCTGATTCCCCCCCTGTAGGAGAGAGCATGCTCGCGATGGACGTCAACGATGACGCGGGCTATCTGAATGAGCGCGTGATCCAAACGTTTTTTGCGAGCAGGCTCGTTCCTACAGAGGATTGGTGTTATTCGAACAGGGCGTCGAGGGCCTGCTCCAGACGGGTGACCGCGATGATCTGCAAACCCGCAGGCGGCTCTTTCGGCGCATTGCCCTTGGGCACGATGGCACGTTTGAAGCCATGCTTTGCCGCTTCCTTCAAGCGCTCCTGACCACTTGGCACCGGCCGCACTTCGCCGGAAAGGCCAACCTCACCAAATACCAGCAGATCATGGGGCAGCGGCCGGTTGCGCAAACTGGACATGACGGCTGCCATCAAAGCCAGGTCAGATGCCGTTTCCAGTACTTTCACCCCTCCGACCACGTTGAGGAACACATCCTGATCGTGGGTGGGTATGCCGCCATGCCGATGCAGAACTGCCAATAACATTGCCAGCCGGTTCTGATCCAGACCCAGGGTTACCCTGCGTGGATTGGCCAGGTGACTGTCATCTACCAGCGCTTGGACTTCCACCAACATCGGCCGCGTGCCTTCCCATGTCGCCATGACCACACTGCCCGGGACTTCTTCCTGCGCACGGGTCAGAAAAATAGCCGAAGGATTGGAGACTTCTTTCAGGCCCTTGTCGGTCATGCCGAACACGCCCAGTTCGTTAACCGCACCGAAACGGTTCTTAACCGCCCGCAACAGGCGCAGGCGCCCGTCTGATTCGCCTTCAAAATACAACACGGTGTCGACCATGTGTTCCAGTACGCGGGGCCCCGCCAGCGCGCCCTCCTTGGTCACATGCCCCACCAGGAAAATCGCGGTGCCACTCTGCTTGGCGTAACGCACCAACAGCGCCGCACTCTCACGAACCTGGGACACACCGCCCGGTGCGGATTGCAGTTGCTCGGTGAAAATCGTCTGGATCGAGTCGATCACCATGACCCGGGGCTTTTCCACCCGAGCGGTAGCAATGATGGTTTCTATGCAGGTTTCGGTCATGACCCGCAGCTGATCCTGTGGCAGCCCCAGGCGTCGGGCGCGCATGGCCACCTGTTGCTGCGACTCTTCACCCGTGACATACAGTGCCGGCATGCTCTTGGCGAGATTGCACAAGGTTTGCAAGAGAATGGTGGATTTGCCAATTCCCGGATCACCGCCGATCAGCACCACCGAGCCATCCACCAGGCCACCACCGAGTACCCGGTCAAGCTCACTGGAAGCCGTGGAAAAGCGCGGGACCTCCTCGACACTGACTTCAGCCAGGGTCTTGATTTGCGCCTGCTGACCGGTCCAGCCAGTGCGACCGCTGGGTGCCGCTGCCCCGCCGCTCTCCACCATGGTTTCGGTGAGTGTGTTCCAGGCGCCGCACTCACCACATTGACCGGCCCACTTGGGAAAGGTTGAACCGCACTCAGTGCAGCCGTACATGCGCTTGGCCTTGGCCATCTGAACTCCCGGCAAAAACCGCGATAATAGCTCAGGTCAGCCGCCGCGGTGCGTTGCGATTGATGCCGGCCTGTCTTGAATGAGTAGTTTCAATTCAACGCTGTAAATCTTGCTCAACAAGATTTTAAACACAAACTACACACACAACATAAGGTCCAAACACAGCTTACTTATACACAAATACCGGAAACATCTGCCGCTCCGTTAATAAGCACACAAAAAAACTTGTACAAACACTAACCAATAATTACTTAAACGTACAACAACAGCATGTTGAGAATCGTCACACAAATATTATCATCTGCTTTGGGAACCGAGTGTTTCTATCCAATGGAAACACCGTCTAAAAATGACAACCAGATGACAGGTGCTGCAATAAACAAAGCCAAATCACACAGTGTAAATTATTGCGACCTTCTCGCCCTTCACTCGCCAGATCGCCAAATCCCAGAGGCGGCCGATAAGCAATGATGACGTCTGGAGAGGCGGCATTGTGTAAACTTTTTGCCAATGCTCCGGTCCTTTGCAGGCGAACCTCGCACGCAGTCGTTTCGAGCAGGATGCGATTTGCTGATTTACACTGCGTTCACCAACCTCATCTGTAACAAGGAAATGACCTATGGGCGTGTTAAACGAGTTCAAGGCCTTCGCGGTCAAAGGCAATGTGATCGACATGGCCGTCGGTATCATCATCGGCGCTGCTTTCGGCAAGATCGTGACTTCGTTTGTCGGCGATGTGATCATGCCCCCCATTGGCTTGCTGATCGGCGGCGTGGACTTCAGTGACCTGGCCATTACACTCAAGGCTGCCCAAGGCGATGCTCCGGCGGTGGTCCTGGCGTACGGTAAATTCATCCAGACCCTGATCGACTTCGTCATCGTCGCGTTTGCGATCTTCATGGGCGTCAAGGCCATCAATCGCCTCAAGCGCGAAGAAGCCGTCGCACCCACCCTGCCGCCGGTTCCGACCAAGGAAGAAGAGTTACTCGGTGAGATTCGCGATTTGCTCCGGGCCCAGAACAATCGACCCTGAATCAAACGGCGCTTGAAAGGCGCCGTTTTTTTTACCAGAAATTTTCCACTGCCACCTGACCGGGCCGCCGGCTGAGGCTCAAGTGCATGTCGCGCTGCTTGAGCAATTTGCGCGTGTCTTCGATCATTTGCGGGTTTCCGCACAACATCACCCGCGAATGTTCTGGCGTCAGCGCCACGCCAGCCACCCGCTCCAGTTCACCGTTTTCAATCAAGGTGGTGATCCGTCCGTTGAGGGCACCCGGATGCCGCTCGCGGGTCACCGTGTTGATCAACTGCAGTTTGTTGGCAAATTCCTTCAAATAATCACGCTGCGCCAAGCCTGCGATCAGCGCTTGATAAGCCAGCTCCCTGGTTTCCCGGACGCTATACACCAGGATGATTCGCTCGAATTTTTCCCAGACCTCGAAGTCCTGCAGGATCGATAGAAACGGCGCCAGACCTGTACCGGTGGATAACAACCACAAATCACGCCCATCGACGAAACGGTCGAGTGTCAGGTACCCGAACGCCTGCCGATCGACCAACAGCGTATCGCCAATGCCCAGCCGGCTGAGCTCACTGGTGAATTCGCCGCCGGGTACGACAATGGAAAAGAACTCGAGAAACTCGTCATAGGGTGAAGACACCATCGAATAGGCGCGCCACACCGTACTGCCATCAGCCTTGATCACACCCAGCCGGGCGAATTGCCCTGCGCGAAAGCGAAAACCTGCATCCCGTGTGGCGCGCAGAGTGAACAGGTTCGGCGTCAATGGCTGGACGTCGAGCAAGGTCTGGCGGGTAAATTTCTCTTCACTGGCGGTCATGGGGTGCTCCCTTCAACACATAGTCGCAGTGTCTCGCAAAGTGGCCGCCAGAAACACCGGCGATTTGTGGTGTCTTTAGCGTACGCGTTATCGAATGCGACTATATGCCAGCCACTTTATCCACCCCCTAACTAACCAGTTAATGATCACCAGCCAAAACGCCACTATATTAACATCGACATTTAATAACCACTTGCCACTCCAATACCATTTTAGAACTATATCCGATGTTATAACCCAATCCAAAAACCAAAAAGTTCTCACAACTCCGTAAGAAACATCCTACACTGCGCTCCTTGGACCTTGAATCTTGGATCCAGCATTCGAACCAATATGCTTTGGAGTTGAACAATGGAACGGTGGAAGGAATCACAGCTCAGACAGATAGCCAGCGCAACAGAGGTCGACATCGCTTACCAAGGGGCACTCAGCTTCGCGAAAAACATTGGATATAAATTTTTCGAATTTTCAGCTACTTATACAACCAAACCGGATCAACTAAATACACTGAAACTCAATAATTACCCCGCAAGCTGGAATAACGAATATGAACAGAAACAACTCCGAGACGTTGACCCAGTAGTGGCTCATTGCAATCAAAGTATGCTGCCCATCCTTTGGAGTGAAGAGCTTTTTTCCAAGATCCCTTCGATGTGGGAAGCACTCGGGTTGCATGGAATCCAGCACGGCTGGTCGCAATCGGTGCATGACGATGAAAGCGGTTTGTGCAGCATCCTGAGCCTGGCCAGGAGTCATTGTCCAATCAGTGCATTTGAGCTGTACGAGATGCTGGGCTTTTCCGTCTTCATCGCCCGGCATCTGCACGCATTGGTTGCACAAACGCTTCCCAAGCGGGGCCCAAAACCGGCTGCCGCACATTTGTCGCTGCGGGAAATTGACGTACTGAAACTTGCCGCCGATGGAAAGACGGCCGAAGAGAGCGCCAGGATCCTCAATCTCAGTGCGCGTACCATCAATTTCCATGTGCGCAGTGCGATTGACAAACTGGGTGTCAATAACAAGATTTCAGCCGTCATTGCCGCGGTCAAGGCCGGTTATCTCGGCAGCGGTGCGATGCGCTGATCACAAAACCTGCGAGTAATCCAAAAGAAAAAAACGTAACATTTGCATCCCCCTTGAGTGATGACGTGTAGAAAGTCATGTCGCAGTTCACTCGCAGGATCCCACCCGCAACAACGCCTCAGGGCCGCGGAACATCTTTGTCCATCTATCAGAGTCTCCTGCCCGATGCCCTTGCTCGAAACCCCGTTCGCCCAGCTCGACCTGATCCGCCAGCCCGAACAGCAAAACGAACCACTGCAAGCCTTTGATGCTGCAGATGAGTACCTGCTCAATCACCTGGCTGAACAACTGCCCACGGCGACTACGCGGGTGCTCGTGCTGAACGACAGTTTTGGTGCATTGGCCGTCAGCCTGGCAGGCAAGGTCAATGTGACCAGCAGCGGCGATTCGTTCCTGGCCTTGCA
The DNA here is from genome assembly GCF_029967975.1 of Pseudomonas sp. V98_8. Classification (NCBI taxonomy): domain Bacteria; kingdom Pseudomonadati; phylum Pseudomonadota; class Gammaproteobacteria; order Pseudomonadales; family Pseudomonadaceae; genus Pseudomonas; species Pseudomonas sp. V98_8. The sequence goes on along the minus strand of NZ_JASCAE010000007.1, from coordinate 94,791 downwards.
GGGCCTGGAAAAGAACCTGGCCCGTAATGGCCAGGCGTTTGACGCTGTGCCTCACGTACCGGCCAGCGAACCTTTCACCGGGCCATTCGACAGGGTCCTGCTCCGGGTGCCGAAGACCCTGGCATTACTGGAAGAACAACTGATCCGCCTGCAAGGCCAATTGGCTCCGGGCGCCCAGGTGATTGCCGGGGCAATGATCAAGCACCTGCCGCGCGCAGCCGGTGATCTGCTCGAACGCTACATCGGCCCGGTGCAAGCTTCGCTGGCGGTAAAGAAAGCCCGTCTGCTGATCGCCACGTCTCAAGCCAAAGCCACCGTCGTATCCCCCTACCCGACCCGCTATCGACTCGATGAGCCTGCGATCGAACTGATCAATCATGCCAACGTGTTCTGCCGTGAAGGCCTGGACATCGGCACGCGAGCCTTCTTGCCGCATTTGCCGAAGAACCTCGGCAGCGCAAGGGTCGCCGATCTCGGTTGCGGTAACGGCGTGCTAGCCATCGCCAGTGCCCTGCAAAACCCGCAAGCGCACTACACGCTGGTAGACGAATCCTTCATGGCAGTGCAATCGGCCGCCGAAAACTGGCGCGCCACGCTGGGTGAGCGGGAAGTGATCGTGCGGGCTGGCGATGGCCTGGCGGGGCAGGAGCCCCAGTCGCTGGATGTGGTGCTGTGCAATCCACCGTTCCACCAACAACAGGTCGTCGGCGACTTCCTCGCCTGGCGGATGTTCCAGCAGGCCCGGGAGGCGCTGGTGGTGGGCGGAGCGCTGTACATCGTCGGCAACCGTCATTTGGGCTATCACAGCAAATTGGCGCGGTTGTTCCGCGGGGTCGAGCAAGTGGCAGCCACCCCGAAATTCGTGATCCTCAAGGCGCGCAAATAACGCGCAAGAAAAACCCTCCAGCTCGGGAGGGTTTAATTGCGAACCTGGAGGCTGCGCGATGGGATGTCGATTGTTTCAGTGAGTGCTAAGGCCTGCGGCGTTCATGAACATCCGCATCAGGCTGGCCACAATGAACAGCGCACCGACGCTGCCAGCCCAGATCATGGCCAACCAGCCGAGCCGCTGCCACAGCGGTTTTTTTTCGGCTTGCTCAATGTCGCGCAGGGAATGTTTACCGGTCATTGCTGCGATCTCCTTGCGATCGATGGCGCCGTGGCCGACGCCAACGCGGGTGCGTGACTAGTGGTATCCGTCTTCATGGGTAACCTTGCCGCGGAACACGTAATAGCTCCAGAAGGTGTAACCCAGGATGAACGGGATGATGAACAACGTGCCCACCAGCATGAAGCCTTGGCTTTGCGGTGGTGCCGCAGCGTCCCAGATGGAGATCGACGGCGGCACGATGTTCGGCCACAGGCTGATTCCCAGGCCGCTGTAGCCGAGAAAGATCAGCACCAGTGTCAGCAGGAATGGCGTGTAGTGCGCGTTGCGGGCCACGGCACGGATCAGGCCATAAAGCGTCACCAGTACCAGGATCGGCACGGGCAGGAACCAGAACAGGTTGGGCAAGGTAAACCAGCGGGCAGCGATCTCGGCGTGGGCCAGAGGGGTCCAGATGCTGACGATACCGATCACCGCCAACAACACGAACGCCAAGGGTCGCGCCAAGTCGTGCATCTGTTCCTGCAACTTGCCCTCTGTCTTCATGATCAGCCAGGTACAACCCAGTAGCGCATACGCCACCACCAGTGCAGCGCCGCAAAACAGGGTGAAGGGTGTCAGCCAATCCAGCGAGCCGCCGGCAAACTGCCGGTTTACCACCGGCAAGCCATCGATGAATGCCCCCAGTGCAACACCCTGGAAGAACGTTGCGGCAATCGAGCCACCGATGAACGCCTTGTCCCACAGGTGACGCTTGTCATCCTTGGCCTTGAAGCGAAACTCGAACGCCACGCCGCGGAAAATCAGCCCGATCAGCATGAAAATCAGCGGTAGATACAATGCTGAGAGCACCACCGAATAGGCCAGCGGGAAAGCCCCGAACAATGCCGCACCACCCAGTACCAGCCAGGTTTCGTTGCCGTCCCAGACCGGGGCCACGGTGTTCATCATAACGTCGCGGTCGGTCTTGCCGGGTATGAACGGAAAGAGAATGCCGATGCCCAGGTCAAATCCATCCATGACCACGTACATCATGATGCCGAAGATGATGATCACGGCCCAGATCAGCGGAAGATCAATACCCATGATTCAAATCTCCTTGGTCACGATGGGGTCGGCGTCGACTTGCTCGTCGTCGGCTGCGGACAAAGGTCGGGCGGGTGTGCGTTTCTTGCCGGGGCCACCTTCAGTGGTTTCCTTGCCTTCGTCGATCTTCGGCCCCTTGCGCACCAGGCGCATCATGTAGCCGAGGCCGGCACCGAACAGGGCGAAATACACCACGACGAACAGGATCAGGGTGATGCTCATCTGCATCACGCTATGGTTTGACGACGCATCCGCCGTGCGCATCAATCCGTAGACGACCCAAGGCTGACGGCCGATTTCAGTGGTGAACCAGCCCGCGAGGATCGCAATCAGGCCGGACGGCCCCATCCACAACGCCAGGTAAAGGAACGGCCGCGAGGTGTAGAGCGTGTCGCGTTTACGCAACCACAGGCTCCACAGACCGGTGAAGATCATCAGGAACCCCAGGCCGACCATGATCCGGAACGACCAGAACACGATGGTCGAATTCGGTCGGTCCTCGGGTGGAAACTCCTTGAGCGCCGGCACCTGCTTGTCCAGCGAGTGAGTCAGGATCAGGCTGCCCAGGTACGGAATCTCGACGGCGAACTTGGTTTTCTCCTCTTTCATGTCCGGCCAGCCGAACAGGATCAGCGGAGTCGCCTCGTTTCCGTGGTTCTCCCAGTGCCCCTCGATCGCAGCGATTTTTGCCGGCTGATGTTTCAGTGTGTTGAGACCATGGAAGTCCCCTATAACGGCCTGGATCGGCGCGACGATCAGTGCCATCCACATCGCCATGGACAGCATCTTGCGGATTGCCGGGTTGTCCTTGCCGCGCAACAGGTGCCAGGCCGCCGAGGAGCCGACGAAGAATGCTGTCGCAACGAAGGCCGCCGTGGCCATGTGCATCAGGCGATAAGGGAAAGACGGGTTGAAGATCACCGCCAGCCAGTCGGTCGGAATGACCTGGCCATTGACGATTTCAAAGCCCTGCGGGGTCTGCATCCAGCTGTTGGAGGCGAGGATCCAGAAGGTCGAGATCAGCGTGCCGATGGCAACCATGACCGTGGCGAAGAAGTGCAAGCCGCGCCCGACCTTGTTCCAGCCGAACAGCATGACGCCGAGGAATCCGGCTTCGAGGAAGAAAGCCGTAAGCACTTCATAGGTCAGCAGCGGCCCGGTCACCGAGCCGGCGAAGTCCGAGAAACGGCTCCAGTTGGTGCCGAACTGATAGGCCATGACCAGTCCCGAGACCACACCCATGCCGAAATTGACGGCAAAGATCTTCGACCAGAAATGGTAGAGGTCGCGGTAGGTGTCGTTATGGGTTTTCAGCCACAAGCCTTCGAGTACCGCCAGGTAACTCGCCAGGCCGATGGTGATGGCTGGGAACAGGATGTGGAACGAGATAGTGAACGCGAACTGAATTCGGGCGAGATCAAGTGCCTCTAAACCGAACATAAGTCTTCCTCTGTCAGGTAGTACGGCTGCGGGCTCGAAGCCTGCACCCACGGCCCCCACGGATATGGAGTGTGGCGAATCTCTATTTGTTCTTTTTTTGCACGCATCACAACGCAGGGAGTCTGGCCAACCGGCCGCCGGATCAATTCCTTTTGTGGGTTTTGATCTGGATCAAGCAACGATGAAAGAGTAGTCCCATTTGCGAGGTTGACCCGCGTGGTCTTTTGCCGCGTGACAAGTTGCCTCACGGCTTCAGAAACAGATTGAAATGAATGTCCAAGGAGCCGTTGGCAAACGGCTGGCGAAATCGATGCTTGGCTAACGAATTTTTTTCCCATGGCAACTTCCTGTTACAGCTTGGTGATAACCTCGCCTTTTCCCTTCCAAGACTTGCCTTCAAATGCCGAGCCAAGAGCCCTTGCTGTTACGTCGCCATCGCCCTTTCATCGCCTTCTGGCTAGCCCGGGTCTTTACCGCCAGCGGCTTTCAGATGCTCACCGTGGCCATTGGCTGGAACCTCTACCAACTGACCGGCAACGTACTTGACCTGGGCCTGGTCGGGCTCGTGGAGTTCGCACCGCGGGTGCTATTCATGCTGCACACCGGGCATGTCGCCGATCGCTACGATCGACGCAAGGTCGCGGCCATCTGCCAGTCGCTGCAAGCGCTGATCGCCCTGTCACTGGCGATCGGCAGCGCTACCGACCATGTCACCCGGGAAATGATCTTCATCCTCGCGTTCCTGCTCGGCGCCGCACGTTCCTTCGAAATGCCGACCACTCAAGCCTTGCTGCCAAGCATCGTGCCCAGTGCACTGTTCCCCCGCGCCGTGGCCGCCGCGCAATCGGCCCAGCAATCGGCAACCATCGTCGCCCCGGCACTCGGTGGTTTGCTCTACGCCTTCGGCAGCGTATGGGTGTACGGCCCGACGGTGATCCTGTACATCATTGCCTGCGCGCTGATGCTCAACCTGCCCGCCCGGCAAACGCCCCTGAACAAGGGCAAGGCCACTTTGGACTCACTGTTGGCAGGTATCCGTTTCATCCGCAGTCGCCCGGACATTCTCGGGGCCATTTCCCTTGACCTGTTCGCGGTCCTGCTGGGAGGTGCGACCGCGTTGCTGCCGGTGTTTGCCAAGGACATTCTGTTGACCGGGCCCTGGGGGTTGGGCCTGTTGCGATCGGCACCGGCGGTGGGCGCGTTGCTGATGTCGCTGTTCCTGGCGCGGTTTGCGGTGGAACGCAATGTCGGGCGGGTAATGTTCACCGCTGTGGGCGTGTTCGGCGTGGCGACGATCGCCTTCGGCCTGTCGACCTCGTTCTGGTTTTCCCTCGCCGTCCTGGTGGTGCTGGGCGCCGCCGACATGATCAGCATGGTGATCCGCGCATCCTTCGTGCAACTGGAAACCCCAGACGAAATGCGCGGCCGGGTGAGCGCCGTGAATGGCCTGTTCATCGGCGCTTCAAACCAGTTGGGCGAATTCGAATCCGGCCTGACCGCCCACTGGTTCGGCACCGTGCCGGCAGTGGTCATGGGCGGTATCGGTACGTTGGTGGTGACAGGGACCTGGATCAAGCTATTCCCGACCCTGGCCAACCGCGACCGGATGCATGTTCCGGTGGAAGAGGTGAAGGCCTGAGGCTCTTTACACCAACAACTCCCCCGCCACCATCGCCCGCGTGGCTTTGCCGCACAGCTGCTCCAGCAGCGTCAGGGCAAATGCCAAAGCGCCACCCGAGCCTTGGGCTGTGATGCAGTTGCCGTCGACCACCACCGGTTGATCGACGAAGGTGCAACCCGAGAGTTGATGGCTGGCCGACGGCAGGCATGTCATGCGTCGCTGGCGCATCACGCCGAAGGTTTGCAGTACTGCCGCAGGCGCTTCGGCAATACCGGCGAACAGGCGCCCCGCCGCGGCCTGGTCCTTGATCAGTTGTTGCAGGGGTTGATGGGCGCTCAGATGTTGCGCCCCTACGGCACCGCCAGGCAGGACGATCAGGTCGAACGGCTGGGCCAGCAAATCCACCAGCATCGCATCGCACGTCAAGCGCGTGCCTCTTGCGCAGGTGAGCATGCGCCGCCCTTCGATGCTGGCGACCACCACCTCGACCTTGGCGCGGCGCAATACATCGATCAAGGTCACTGTCTGCAGGTCATCAGCGCCCTCGGCGAGGGTAATCAAGGCTCGAAAAGTCATGGGAACGATCCACGGAATGGTTCCTAAAGCGTAGTCAGCTTTCCTGACACTTGTTCGGGCCCCTGTCGTTACTTGATGTAAAGCTGGGTCGACATTGTGTTGCCCGGTGCGTTGATCGAGGTGTTGCTGAAGGTGAACGTACCCTCCTGCTTACCCGCCAGATTGAAAATGTACAGGTTGCCGACGACCTTGGTCCTTTGCGAGCAGTCGGTCAGGTTGCCGTTGTCATAGGCACAGACCGGTGTGCGGGTTCCATCCACTTCGAAACCATCCAGCGCGACGTGGGGCTGGCTGCGCCCGTAGCCCACTTCCAGTACGTAGATCCTGATGTTCGGGCCCGCGTGGTTGCAGCGGGTCTGTGCCTGCCCTTTGTCAATCGTCTCAAAACCACAGACTGGCGACTCGACCTTAAGCACCTTCACCTCGGTCAACGGCGGCGCCGATGCCGCTGTCGCGGGGTGTGCCACCAGCGACAACACCAGCAAGACACCGGACATGATTTCCAGACGTTTTGTCATCCCGTTACCACCACAAAAAACCAGCGCGCAGTATGGCTGGTTTGGATTAAACGCAAAACATCGACGACGATCACCGCCATAAGCAGCCATAACCCCAAGCTGCTGGTATGATGCGCGGCTTTTTCCGGCCCACAGTAATTTCCCAGGCGCGTTCAGCGGTCTGTGCTTTGCTGTTGAGGTCGATACATTCACGGCGCCGGGCGCGCCACGGGGAGCAGACATGCTGGAAAGGCTGTTTCAACTCAAGGCACACAACACCAACGTGCGGACCGAGATTCTGGCGGGCGTCACGACCTTTTTGGCCATGGCCTACATTCTATTCGTCAACCCGAGCATCCTCGGCGAGACTGGCATGGACAAGGGCGCGGTGTTCGTCGCCACCTGTCTGGCCGCAGCCATCGGCTCCACAACCATGGGCCTGATCGCCAATTACCCGATCGCACTCGCACCGGGCATGGGCCTGAACGCCTTTTTCACCTACACCGTGGTCCTGCACATGGGCCATACCTGGCAAGTGGCGCTGGGGGCGGTGTTCATCTCGGCCGTGTGTTTCTTCCTGCTGTCGATCTTCCGCATCCGGGAATGGATCATCAACAGTATCCCGCTGCCTTTGCGCTCGGCCATTGCCGCCGGTATCGGCCTGTTCCTGGCGCTTATCGCCCTGCACAACGCCGGCATCGTCGTCAGCAACCCGGCGACCATGGTCGGCCTTGGCGACCTGAAACAACCGGCACCGATCCTCGCCACCCTCGGCTTCGCCCTCATCGTTGCCCTTGAAGCCCTCGCGGTGCGTGGCGCAGTGCTGATCGGCATTCTGGTAGTGACCATTGTGTCCATCGTGATGGGCTTCACGCCGTTCGGCGGCGTGATGTCGATGCCGCCGTCGCTGGCTCCGACTTTCCTGCAACTGGACATCAAGGGCGCACTGGACATCGGTCTGGTCAGCGTGATCTTCGCCTTCCTGTTCGTCGACCTGTTCGACAACTCCGGCACCCTGATCGGCGTCGCCAAGCGCGCCGGGTTGATGGGCAAGGACGGCCACATGCCGAAAATGGGCCGCGCGCTGATCGCCGACAGTACCGCCGCGATGGCCGGCTCCCTGCTGGGCACCTCGACCACGACCAGTTACATTGAATCCGCTGCTGGCGTGAGTGCGGGTGGCCGCACTGGCCTGACTGCCGTCGTCGTGGCAATCCTGTTCCTGCTGGCGCTGTTCTTCTCGCCGCTGGCGGCCAGCGTTCCCGCGTTCGCCACGGCACCGGCACTGCTGTTCGTCGCCGTACTGATGACATCTGGCCTGGCCGAAATAGACTGGGACGACATCACCGTCGCCGCGCCGGTCGTCATCACCGCGCTGGCCATGCCGTTTACTTATTCCATTGCCAATGGCATCGCCTTCGGTTTCATTGCCTGGACCGCCATCAAGCTGATGTCCGGTCGGGGCCGTGAGCTGAATCCGGCGCTGGTGATCCTGTCGATTCTGTTCGTGATCAAGCTCGGTTGGTTCAACGCATGACTTTTGATTCCCAGGCCTACGCCGTCCAGCTCGAAGACAAGGTCACGCGCTTGCGTGACCTGCTGGCGCCATTCGATGCACCGGAGCCGGTCGTCTTCGACTCGCCGCTGCAGAATTTCCGCCTGCGCGCCGAGTTCCGCCTGTGGCGCGAAGCCGGTGAGCGTCACTACGCGATGTTTTCCCAGGAAGACAAGCGCACACCGATCCTGATCGAACAATTCCCGATCGCCAGCCAACGCATCAATCAGTTGATGCCGCAGCTCAAGGCCGCGTGGCAAACCAGTGCCGCCCTGAGTCACAAGCTGTTTCAGGTGGAGTTCCTGACCACTCTGGCCGGCGATGCGATGATCACCCTGTGCTACCACCGCCCGCTGGACGAGCATTGGCACACAGCGGCCTCGAAACTGGCTGCCGAGCTCAACGTCAGCCTGATTGGCCGGTCGAAGGGCAAGCGCGAAGTCATTGGTCACGATTACGTCGTCGAGAAACTTGAAGTCGGCGGCCGCACCTTCAGCTATCGCCAGCCCGAAGGTGCCTTCACCCAGCCAAACGGCACCGTGAACCAGAAGATGCTCAACTGGGCATACGACGCGCTGGGTGATCGCGCGGACGATTTGCTGGAACTGTATTGCGGCAATGGCAACTTCACCCTGCCGCTCGCCACCCGCGTGCGCAAAGTGCTGGCGACCGAAATCAGCAAGACCTCGGTCAATGCGGCGCTGAGCAACCTCAGCGAAAACGCTGTGGATAACGTCACCCTGGTGCGCCTGTCTGCCGAAGAACTGACCGAAGCGCTGAATGAAGTGCGGCCGTTCCGCCGCCTGCACGGCATCGACCTCAAGAGCTATGAGTTCGGCAGTGTCTTCGTCGACCCGCCCCGTGCCGGCATGGACCCGGACACCTGCGAGCTGACCCGACGCTTCGACAACATCCTGTACATTTCCTGCAACCCGCAAACCCTGGCGGACAACATCGCCCAACTGCACGACACCCACCGCATCACCCGATGCGCGATGTTCGACCAGTTCCCGTGGACGCATCACATGGAATCCGGGGTGTTGTTGACCCGCCGGTGATTGCACAGGTCACAAACAAATCAGCCGTCATCACGACGGCTTTTTTGTGCCCGTTCAAACGACGACATCGACCTTGCGTGGCCTGCGAAATCCTCTACTTCGAAACTATCGAACTCAGGGTAATTCACCACGGGCAGCAAGACGCCACTGCCATCTTCGAAGCTTACCGCCGGACAAGGGGCAAGGAAGGTAACGGCCGGACTAGCGCTCGGCAGCGCCCTGTACCCACAACAGCCCCGATAAAATCGTAAGCATTGCTGCCATCACACCCACAAAAAAGCCGTCGTTCAGACGGCCTTTTGTTTTTCGCTGTAATCATCCCGGCAGGTTTTTTCGATACTCAGTCGTGGTAATCCCCTTATACCCCCAGTTATCGGTATCGACTTCCTCGATCACGATGTGGGTCAGCTCCGGCGGCTTGCCGAGTACGCGCTGCAAGGTCTCGGTGATCTCGGCGATGACTTGGGCTTTCTGCTCCCGGGTTACGCCGTCACGGGTGATGCGTACGCTGACAAAAGGCATGCTGCTTCTCCTGCTCGCTGATTAAGTTAGGCTGACTGTATCTGCGTACGGGCATTTGATAAATACTGATTCACAGACTTCATTTGATCCCCGGTGTAATCAATCATGCAGCGACAATTCGACGATCTTCAACTGGGCAGCATCGAGCTGTTTTGCCTGGCTGCCGAAGCTGGCAGCTTCACCGCCGCAGCGCTGGTGGCAGGGGTCACGCCTGCCGCGGTGAGCCGATCGGTGTCGCGCATGGAAGAACGCCTGGGCGTGCGGCTGTTTGCGCGCACCACTCGCAGCGTCAACCTGACCGACAGTGGTCGGCGCTACTACGAAGAATGCCGCCAGGCATTGGCGCAACTGGTAGAAGCCCAGCGCGAAGTCATGGGCCAGCAACAGGTACCGTCAGGCACCCTGCGCATCAGTATACCGACCACCTATGCCCACCACCGTATCCTGCCGTTGCTACCTGCCTTTCGCGCGCGTTTTCCGGCGGTGAAGGTCGAGTCGCACATCAGTAACCGCAACATCGATTTCGTTGGTGAAGGCTATGACATGGCGATTCGCGTGCGCGCGATTCCCGATTCCGGCCTGATCGCCCGGCAACTGGAAGACGCCGCGCTGGTGATGATTGCCAGCCCTGAATACCTCAAGCGTGCCGGTACGCCGCAAACCCTCGAGGACCTGCAACAGCACGAATGCATTCAGTACGAACTGCCCAGCAGTGGCCGACGCATTGCCTGGTTGTTCAGCGACAACGGCGTGCAACGGGAGATTTTGGCCGATGGCAACTTCGTTTGTTCCGACGATGTGTTGGGTGGCGTCACCCTGGCGAAACATGGTGCAGGGTTGTTTCAGACCTATCGCTTTATCGTCGAGAAGGAATTGGCCGATGGCTCGCTGGTGGAAGTGCTCAAACCTTATGGGGGGCGTTCGCGGCCGTTTACCCTTCTCTACCCGCAAAGTCGCCATATGCCCCTGCGGTTACGGGCTTTCATTGATTTCCTGGTCGAGCATTTGCCTCGTTAAAAGATCGCAGCCTGGGGCGGCTCCTCCAGGGAACGGGTTTCAAATAGGGGAGCTACGGCAGGCTGCGATCTTTTCTGTCCGATCACCGCACACATTACGCCCACCAGCGGGCTGTCCAATTGACCATATTAACCATCTGGTACATTTTATCTCCACAGGCTGAAACGTCGGCCAATGCCAAAAATAATATGTGGAGAACACTGATGCCCCCTATCATTCTGGTACTCAACGGCCCGAATCTGAACCTGCTTGGCACCCGCGAACCGGCGACCTATGGCCATGAAACCCTGGCAGATGTTTCCGCGCTGTGCGGCCGAGCCGCCGAAGAGTTCGGCCTGGCGGTGGAGTTTCGCCAGACCAACCACGAAGGCGAACTGCTCGACTGGATTCATGCTGCCCGCGGCCGTTGTGCCGGGATCGTGATCAATCCCGCCGCCTGGACGCACACCTCGGTGGCGATCCGCGACGCACTGGTCGCCAGCGAACTGCCGGTGATCGAAGTGCACCTGTCCAACGTTCACGCCCGCGAGCCTTTCCGTCATCACTCCTTCGTCTCGGCCATTGCCACGGCGGTAATGGCTGGCTTCGGCAGCCATGGCTATCGCCTGGCCCTGGAGCATTTCAGCCAGCGTCTGAAGGGGCAAGCAGCATGAACCAACACCAAACGGTATTGGCCGGACTGATCGGTGCCGGTATCCAGGCGTCCCGTACCCCGGCGCTGCACGAGCACGAGGGCGATGCCCAGGGCATGCGTTATCTCTATCGACTGATCGACCTCGATCAGCTGCAACTCGACAGCAACGCCCTGCCCGACCTGTTGACGGCCGCCGAGCGCATGAACTTCACCGGCCTGAACATCACCTTTCCGTGCAAGCAGGCGATCATCCCGCTGCTCGACGAGTTATCGCCAGAAGCCCGGGGCATTGGCGCGGTGAACACCGTGGTGCTGAAGGACGGCAAGCGCATCGGCCACAACACCGATTGCCTGGGGTTTGCCGAAGGTTTTCGCCGTGGTTTGCAGGGCGTTGCCGTTGAGCGCGTCGTACAAATGGGCGCCGGCGGCGCTGGCGCGGCCGTGGCCCACGCGTTGCTGAGCGAAGGCGTACGACAACTGAGTATTTTCGATGTGGAAATCAGTCGCGCGCAGAGCCTGGCTGACAATCTCAACCAGCATTTCGGCAGTAACCGCGCAGTAGCCGGCCATGATTTGGCACTGACCCTGGCCGAGGCTGATGGCCTGGTCAATACCACGCCCATGGGCATGAAAAAACTGCCAGGCATGCCGGTGCCGGTCGAGTTGCTTCGGGCTCAATTGTGGGTGGCGGAGATTGTTTACTTCCCGCTGGAAACCGAACTGCTGCGCAATGCCCGCGCACTGGGTTGCCGTACGCTCGATGGCGGGAACATGGCCGTGTTCCAGGCGGTAAAGGCGTTCGAATTGTTCAGCGGCGTGGTGCCGGATGCGCAGCGGATGCTGGAACACTTTCAGAGCATGAATGGATGATGCAATTTGTAGGAGCCGGCTTGCCGGCGATGGCGATCATACAGACGCTATCGCCAGCAAGCCGGCTCCTACAAAGGAGATTCACCCAGCTTGATTACGCCTGCAGGTATCTCAGAACCGACTCGCAAATCATCTCCCGATGACGCTGCTTGATGCTTTCGTCCGGCAAGTCGATCTGGAAGATCTCGCCAAAGGTGTGGCGGTTCGACACGCGATAGAAGCAGAACGAACTGATCAGCAAATGCACATCCAGCGGATCGAGGCCGGTGCGGAACAACCCCTGTTCGGCACCACGACGCAGGATCTCGCCCAGTGAATCGAGGATGGTGTTGTTCATCGCCTTGATCGCATCGGAGCGTTTCACGAATTCGGCGTTGTGAATGTTCTCGATGCTGACGATACGCACGAAATCGACATTGCGATCATGGTGATCGAAGGTGAACTCCACCAGACGCCGAATCGCCTCCACCGGAGCCAACTCCGCCAGGTGCAGGCGATTTTCGGTGCTGCGGATATCGCCGTAGAGTTTCTCCAGCACCTCGACGTAGAGCTGTTCCTTACTGCCGAAGTAGTAATAGATCATGCGCTTTGACGTGTGGATGCGCTCGGCGATGGCATCGACGCGAGCCCCGGACAGCCCTTGCTGAACGAACTCGACTATCGCTTCTTGCAAAATGTTCTCCCGGGTTTTCTCCGGGTTGTTCTTGCGACTCTTGCGCGGCTCGGCAATCGGTTGATCAGTTGCTGCGGAGAGTTCTGAAGTCATTGTCATTGCGGGCTCACGGCCATCACTGCACAGGCTGGCGATTATGAGCCGCGCCGCACAGTGAAGGAAGCCGTGCGGCAGCGGTTTGTCGGCGTAGTTACGATTTTCCTACAACTTTGCCTGACGCACGGCACCGCTACGGGATTTGGCCATGGCCGCCAGGCGTACCGCCACGTTGGCCGCACCGTAACCGGCATAACCGTTCTTGCGCTGAATGATCTCGAAGAAAAAACGCCCCTCGAACGGCTCGGTGTACACGTGGAACAGTTCACCGCCCTGGGCATCACGGTCGTACAGCACGTTGTAATAGGCCAGTTCGCTAAGGAATTCGTCATCGAAATCGAAGCGTGCCGCCAGGTCATCGTAGTAGTTGAGCGGAATATCCAACAGCGGCACGCCTGCCGCTTTCGCCCGACTGACTTCGGCAAAGATGTCGTCGCAATCAAACGCGATGTGGTGCACGCCGGAACCGCGATAACTCGACAACGCGTGTGAAATGGCGGTGTTGCGGTTTTCGGAAATATTCAGCGGCAGACGGATCGAACTGTCGCGGCTGCGCAGGGCGCGGCTCTTCACCAGACCATAAGGATCGGGCAGCACCACTTCGTCGTCAGCCTCGAAGTCCAGCAGGCTCTTGTAGAACAGCACCCAACTGTCGAGGCTGTCGGCGGGCAGCGCCATGGCCATGTGGTCGATGCGCTTGAGGCCGCCGCTGCTCACCGCGGCCGGCTGCAGGTTGAAGTCGGTCCCATAGACATCGGCGTCTTGATCGACGAGGTAAATCAGGCTGCCATCCGGCGCGCGCACGGCGGCCAGTTCCAGTTCATTAGGGCCGACCAGTCCGCGATACGGCTGGCCTTTGTAGGCCACCGCCCGGGCCAGCGCGCTGGCACTGTCCTTGACTCGCACGGCAGTGGCGCACAGCGATGGTCCGTGCGCCTCGAAGAAACTGTGGCCGAACGAGTAAGGTTCCGAGTTGAGGATCAGGTTGATATCGCCCTGGCGCAGCAGGCTGACGCTCTTGGAGCGATGCTGCCCGGCCTTGACGAAACCCAGCCGCTCCAGCCAATGGGAGAGCTTGGCGCCGAGGCTTTCGTCCACGGCAAACTCGAGAAACTCAATGCCGTTGTATTCGCTGGCCTTCGGTGTCTCGAACAGGATGTCGGGGTTGGCGACAGGCTTGGCGTCCTGGGCCAGGCGTTCGCGGGTTTTCTCTTCCAGGTACAACAACGAGCGCAAACCGTCAGCGGCGTTGGCCCGTGGCGGTGCGGCGCGGAAACCGTCGTTGAAGATCTCCAGCGACAATGGCCCGGTGTAGCCACTCTTGATGATCGGCGCGAGGAAACCAGGCAAATCGAATTCACCCTGGCCCGGGAAGCAACGGAAATGCCGGCTCCACTCAAGCACATCCATGGCCAGGATCGGTGCATCGGCCATTTGCACGAAGAAAATCTTGTCGCCGGGAATCTCGGCGATAGCGCTCGGATCGCCCTTGAGCGACAGCGTATGGAAACTGTCGAGCAACACGCCGAGGCTCGGGTGATCGGCCTGACGGACGATGTTCCAGACTTGCTGGCAGGTGTTCACGTGACGGCCCCAAGCCAGCGCTTCGTAACCGATGCGCAGACCGCGCGCGCCAGCGCGTTCAGCCAGCAGACGCAAATCATCGACTAAAACCTGCTCATCACCGATGGCATCGGCCGAGGCGTTGCTGCACACCAGCACCAGGTCGGTGCCCAGCTCCTGCATCAGGTCGAACTTGCGCTCGGCCCGCTCCAGATTGCGTGACAAGCGATCACGGCGGCAGCCTTCGAAATCCCGAAACGGTTGAAACAGGGTAATGGCGATCCCGAGATCGGCACACATCTGTTTAATTTCCCGCGGGCTGCCGTCGTAGTAGAGAAGGTCGTTCTCGAAAATCTCGACGCCATCGAAACCGGCGGCGGCAATGGCTTCGAGTTTTTCCGGCAGGGTACCGCTCAAGGACACGGTGGCAATGGAACGCTGCATTTTTTCGACTCCCGGTGGTGGAGGCAATCTTGTTAGGGGCACTGCATACAATCCCTGTAGCAACCCGGCTTACCGGCGATGGCGATCTGGCGGATGCCACTGCCGGTAAGCCGGGCTCCTGCAAGGATCGCGTTTAGCTTTGAGTGAATTATTGGCTGCGAGATCTCACACAGCAATTTAAAGTGTACTACCCAGTTAGTTTTTCGTGCGATTATCGAACAAAATGGGCTTTAGCGAATTGACGATTTTTTGCTCAATGCGCAACATCAACACCACATTGAGTCCGGTCATCCACCGACGGCCTCAGTTACCAACGACCCTGAACACCACATAAAAATTTCAAAAACCGGGTATATGCTCATGCGCTCATTCAACGCCTCGTTCATTCTAACCACCGTCATTACGCCCTGCCTGGCGTCCATCCGAACCTTGCGCACCGCCGGCACTCCCGTGCCGCTCGCTGAATAAACCGTCAGCCGACGAAACCAGCCGATCAGTCCTGCGCCCATCGCCATCGATTGATCACGCGCCCTTGAAGTCCCGACGAGCCTTGCTTGTCAGTCATTGAACGGATGGCACATATGAATCCTGCACCTAGCTCACGCATGGCTCCGGCCATGACCGCTGCCTCTGGCGGCATCGGCGACAAAATCCGCGGCGCCATGGCTGTCGGCAAAACCCGTTGGGGCATGCTGGCGCTGGTGTTTTTTGCCACCACCTTGAACTACATCGACCGCGCCGCCCTCGGCGTCATGCAGCCCATCCTGGCCAAGGAAATGAGCTGGACGGCGATGGACTACGCCAACATCAACTTCTGGTTCCAGGTCGGCTACGCCATCGGTTTCGTGCTGCAAGGCCGCTTGATCGACCGGGTTGGCGTCAAGCGCGTGTTCTTCTGCGCCGTGCTGCTCTGGAGCCTGGCGACCGGCGCCCACGGCCTGGCCACTTCGGCGGTCGGCTTCATGGTCTGCCGCTTCATTCTCGGTCTGACCGAAGCCGCCAACTACCCGGCCTGTGTGAAAACCACCCGCCTTTGGTTCCCGGCTGGCGAGCGCGCCGTGGCCACCGGCATTTTCAACGCCGGTACCAACGTCGGTGCGATGTTCACTCCGATGCTGCTGCCGCTGATCCTCCATGTCTGGGGCTGGCAGGCTGCGTTCCTGTGCATGTCGGCACTGGGCGGGATCTGGCTGCTGTTCTGGGGCCTGAAGTACTTCAACCCGGAAGATCACCCCCGCGTAAAACAGTCGGAACTGGACTACATCCAGAATGAAGTGGAGCCGGAACAAGCCCGCGTGCCCTTCTCGAAAATCCTGCGCATGCGTGGCACCTGGGCCTTCGCCCTCGCCTACTCGATCACGGCGCCGGTGTTCTGGTTCTACCTGTATTGGCTGCCACCGTTCCTCAATCAGCAATACAACCTGGGCATCAACGTGACCCAGATGGGCATTCCGCTGATCATCATCTACCTCACCGCCGACTTCGGCAGTGTCGGCGGCGGGATCCTGTCCTCGTTCCTGATCGGTCGCGGCGTCAACCCGATCAAGGCGCGCCTGATGTCCATGTTCCTGTTCGCCTGCTGCATCATCGGCGTGATCATGGCCGCCGGCTCCAGCAATCTGTGGGTGGCGGTAGCCGCAATCTCCTTGGCCATCGGTGCGCACCAGGCCTGGACCGCGAACATCTGGAGCCTGGTGATGGACTACACGCCCAAGCACATGATGAGTACCGTATTCGGCTTCGGCGGCATGTGTGCGGCGATTGGCGGGATGTTCATGACCCAGTTGGTCGGCCACATCCTGACCATCACCAACAACAACTACACCGTGTTGTTCACCCTGATCCCGGCGATGTACTTCATCGCGCTGACCTGGATGTACTTCATGGCACCGCGCAAGATCCCGAAAGTAGAAGACTGATGTTCCCTCGGCGCAGGCCCGGATTCGGGCCTGCGCTTTTTTTGTGCCTGTTTTTTATGAATCCGTGTTCATCGCCAAGGAGGTGAAACCATGTCGCCAGGTCACTTGAGCATCGCCAAGCGCGCCACGATCAGCTTCGGCCTCATCGCCTTGCTGGTCCTGTTGCAAGGTTTGTTCGCCCTCAAGCAGGTCGCCGAAGTACGCGCCACCGGCCAGCACACCGAGAACGTCTCCCTGCCCAGCACCCGTTATCTGGGTGAAATTCGCGACTACGTCCTGAGCATTCGCGTGCTCAGCCTGCGCATGGCGCTCAATCGCGAGCCCAAGGTGCTCGACGCGACCGTCACACGCCTGCATCAAGTGCAGGGCTGGCTTGCCCTGGCACTGGAAAAGTTCACCCCGCTCGTAGGCGACTATAACCGGGTGCCGTACGAAAATTTCGTGGCGACGGTCACCCGCTACCGCGAGGCGCTGGCGCAATACGAACGCCTCTCGCAGGCAAACCGCCTTGACGAAATGACCGCACTGCTCAATGGCGAAATCCAGGACTACTCGACTCGCAGCGGCGACCAGTTCGCCGAACTGGTCGCGCTTACCGCCAACGAAGTCAGTCAGTCCGCCGCGCAAGCCGACACGCTCTATGGCCAGGTGAAGGACACGGTGATCGGGGCCTTGCTGGGCGTGTCGCTGCTGACCGTTCTGCTCGCCTGGCTGCTGATCCGCAGTATCGTGGTGCCCATCCGCCAGGCGGTGATAGTGGCCGAGCAAGTGGCGGCCGGCGATCTCGGCACACCGATACACAGCCACGGTGGCGATGAAACCGCGCGCCTGCTCACCGCCCTGTCGATCATGCAGACCAGCCTGCGCGAAACCCTGCAACGGATCAGCACGGCGTCGAACCAGCTGAATGCAGCCGCCGAGCAAATGCAGCAGAGCACTCACGAGGATTCCGGGCGACTGCAGCAGCAACACAACGAAATCGAACAAGCCGCCACCGCAGTCAATGAGATGACGGTCGCGGTGGAAGAAGTCGCACGCAATGCCGTGTCGACATCCGACAGCACGCGTCAGTCGACACAGCAGGCCAGCCAGGGCCAGGCGCGGGTTATTGAGACACTGGACTCGATTCAGGCCATGAGCGCCGATGCCGGCATAGCCCTGCAACAAGTGCAAACCCTGGCCGAGTAATCCCGGGAAATCGGTAAGGTGCTGGACGTGATTCGCGCCATCGCCGAACAGACCAACCTGCTGGCGCTCAACGCCGCGATCGAGGCGGCACGGGCCGGGGAAGCCGGGCGCGGTTTTGCGGTCGTCGCCGATGAAGTGCGCGCCCTGGCCCATCGCACCCAGCAATCGACTCGGGAAATCGAACAGATGATCGGCCGGGTCCGGGGCGATACCGAGAGTGTGGTGCAGTCGATGCATGGCAACAGTCAGCGCGTCGCCGCCACCCTGTCGATTGCCGAAGAGGCTGGCCTCGCGCTGGCGCAAATCACCCGGGCCATGGAGCAGATCCACGAGCGCAATCTGGTGATCGCCAGCGCATCGCAAGAGCAATCCGCCGTGGCCCGCGAAGTGGACAGGAATCTGCTGAACATCCGCGACCTGTCACTGCAAAGTGCCGATGCCTCGACCCGCACCAGCGCCACCAGCCAACAACTGTCGCAATTGGCTGCAGGCCTGCAGAACCTGGTGCTGCGCTTCAGGTTCTGAGTGACCTCAGCGGCGGCTTTGTTGCCATGCCGCCGCCAGGCCACTGCAGCAAATTATGGCGATCCCGACGATGGTGGTCAGGGTCGGCGTGTGGGAAAACAGCAGCCAGCCCAGCAGGCCGGCAAACACGATCTGGCAATAGCTGAAGGGTGCCAACAAGGCCGGCGCCGCATGGCGGAAGGCCTGGGTCAAGAACAGGTGCGCGGTCATGCCGCAAGCGCCCAGCGCCAGCATCATTGCGCCGTGCATCAAGGTCGGCACCTGCCAGAAGAACGGCACCAGTG
The DNA here is from genome assembly GCF_029967975.1 of Pseudomonas sp. V98_8. Classification (NCBI taxonomy): domain Bacteria; kingdom Pseudomonadati; phylum Pseudomonadota; class Gammaproteobacteria; order Pseudomonadales; family Pseudomonadaceae; genus Pseudomonas; species Pseudomonas sp. V98_8. Next base: position 76,115 of record NZ_JASCAE010000007.1, on the reverse strand, counting down.
CACTCATCACCAAGGTGTTGCACAGCCCGGCAAAAAAGTTGCTGGTGGTCGGGCTGTCGATCTCACTGAGCTTGCGGGTCAGCAGTTGGTAGAAGCAGAAAAACAGCGCCGAGCACAACGGTAGCAGCACCGCCGGGGTGAACAGATCACCACCGGGGTGCACGATGATCAGCACCCCGATAAACCCGCAGATCACCGCCAGCCATTGGCCCCGGGTGACCTTCTCCCCCAGCAACGGCACCGACAACGCGGTCACCAGCACCGGTGCGAGGAAGTTGACCGACGTCGCCTCGGCCAGCGGGATGTACATCAACCCCGTAGTGAAAAACAGGCTGGTACCCAACAGGCACAACGCCCGAACCAGTTGCAGCAGCGGCCGCTTGGTACGCAGCACGCGCAACCCGGATTGCGGCAGGAATATCCCGGCCATCAGCAAGGTATGCACCACGTAACGCGCCCAGACCACCATGACAATCGGATAGAACCCGGAAAGGTACTTCGATATGGCGTCATGGCTGGAAAACAGGAAGGTTGCGACAACGATCAGCAGGATCCCTTTGAAGGGTTTGTTGACGCCGGAAAGCGGGGTGCTGACGGTCATTGGGGTTCCTTTGTGTACATCAAAAGTCAAAGCCTCACAGGCAAGCCACGTCCCCAGGAATCAGCAAAGAACCTGTGGGAGCGTGGCTTGGTCTGGGCGGCACTCCGACGATAGGTGCGCAGCACCGCTTACAGCCGCGCCAACAATTCGCGGGTTTTATCCAAAGCCATTTGCGCTCGATCCAATCCGCTCACGCCCTGCTCAAGCAGTCGCACGGTGGGAATCTCCAGGCTCAATGGAATGTTAGCCGGCAAACACCGCAACAGCCCCGGCAGATCACAATCGCCGTCGCCGGGAAAACGCCGTTCATTACGCGCCTGCCGCAAGATCTCTGCCATGTCTTGCGGCCTGGGACCCGCCACGTCACACAACTGCGCATACCGTAACCGCGAGGGGGCAACCCTGGCCAGATCTTCCAGCCGCGATCCAGAGCGATCGAAGTGAAAGGCGTCGACCAGCACCGCCGCATTTTCGCGCTCAGCCTTTTCCACGATGCGCATGGCTTGCTGCACATCGCGCGCGTCGGTCCAGGGCATGAACTCCAGGTGCGGATGCAGCCCATAAGGTGCTGCCAGATCACACAGCCGGGCAAAATTTTCTGTCATTCGTCGCTCGTCAGGATCGTTACCCGCCACCAGCAATTCACTGGCACCGAATTCGGCACCCACTGCCAGCACCCGCTCGAAATCCGCAACAACGGTGTCCGGTTTCAGCCGCAGGATTTCGACATCCAGGACACGAATGCCGGTATCGCGCAGACGTGCCAGGGTCTGGCGCCGCAGATCTTCATCGGCCACCAACGCGAAATGGTGTTCCTCTGGCGTCGCTGGCACCAGGCGCAAGCCGACATGGCTGTAACCGGCTCGTGCCGCGACTTCGACCATGTCCGGCGGTGACAACTCCAGCACAGTCAGACTGGCCAGGGAAAAGATTCGTTCACTCATGATCAATCCTCGATCAAGGCCGGTGCGCAGGCGCACCCGGTTTCAGCGGCTTGGCGAATGGCCTCGACCAGCGCCAGGGTGCGGGCTGCATCGGCGGCGCTCACCAGCGGTTCGACCTCCCCACGCGCAACGCGCACGAAGTGTTGCAACTGCAAGCGCAGCGCTTGATCGACACTGAAAGGCTCGTCAGTCGAGACCAGGGGTTGATGCCATCCACCGTCCGCTTGCGTGTAGTGCCAGCGCTTGAGCTGCGGGATGCTAAGTGCCCCGGCAGTTCCCGCCAGCAAATAGCACGGTTGATCGGCCTGACGTGGATACACCGGGTTCTCCCCGGAGCCCAGCTCCCAGCTCCAGGGTGCCGCCACCGCATCGGACCCGGTCAGGCTGCCCAGCGCACCGTTGTCGAATTGCAGCAGCACGGCCGCGCAATCTTCGTTGGCAAACCCACGCACAGCGTTACTCGTGACGGCCTGCACCTGGCGAACTTCGCCGCACAAGTGTCTGAGCAGATCGAGGTCGTGGATCAGGTTGGTCAACAACATGCCCGCACCGGGTTCACGGCGCCAGGCTGTTTCGAAATAACTATCGGGCTTGCGCAATTGCCAGAGGGCGGTAACGGTGCTCAACCGGCCCAATGCGCCGCTGTGGACAAGTTCATGGGCGCGAACGATCAAGGGATTGTGGCGTCGGTGATGGCCGACCAACACCGCAACACCGCTCGACTTAGAGGCAGCCACCAGCTCACGGGCCTCATCCAGGTGCACGCCCACCGGCTTTTCCAGCAACACCGGCACGCCGGCAGCCAGGCAATCGAGTGCGGTGCTGACGTGCAGCGCATTCGGGTTAGCGATAATGACGGCCGCAGGCTTCGCCTGCTCCAGCATCTGACGATGATCGGCGAAATACTCCACCCCCCATTCGCTGGCGAGACCCGATGCGTGCGGACCGGGGTCAGCCACTGCGCACAAGGTCGCTTCATTGAGGGCTTTCAGCTGCTGGTAATGCTGTTGGCCCATATTGCCAGTGCCGATAAGGGCTATTCGCAAGGGTGAACTCAAGGTGCGGTCCTCATTGTGATTGTTGTTGGAAAGTCGACATCAACAATCTAGAACCGAGTTCCATATTCTTACACACGCGCACATTGAAAGTGTTCGAACAGCGCACAGCTTTAGCAAGCTCAGCACAGATCAAATGTGGGAGCGGGCTTGCTCGCGAATGCGGTGTGTCATACAGCTTAAATATTGACTGACGCTCCGTCGTTCGCGAGCAAGCCCGCTCCCACAGGGGTTTTGTAGAGGCTTTAGCTGAATAGTTCTGAGGCCAGACTCGCGGCCGACAACTCCTCGGTAAACGCTAACAATAACGGCGCCAATTCATGCAGCCTCGCCCCCGGCATCCGCGCACTCGGCCCGGCGATGCTGAGCACGCCGATCACCCGGCCATCACCGGGATGACGCACCACCGCGGCAATCGCCGAGGTGCCAACCGCAGAACTCTCCTCGACACAGGCGTAGCCCTGCTCCCGTGCCAGCCGCAAGCGTTCAAGTAATTCAATGTTGGACCTTGGGGCATTCGGGCCCAGTTCCAGCGGCGGGGTCGCTGCCTGGCGCTCCACCAGCGACAAGGCTTCGGCATCGCTCATGCACGCCAGCCAGGCATGGCCGGAAGCGGTATAGAACAGCGGCGCATCCCGCCCCATATCCGGGTCATAACGCAGGCCGGAACGAGCCCCCTGGGACTTGGCGATCCAGGTCTGGCGCTCGCCTTCGATCACTCCCAGACGCACCAGTTCGCCGGTTTCCTGAGCCAACCGGTCGAGCACCGGTTGCACGATATCGGCGCCGCTACTCGACAAATAGCGGAAACCCATCGCCACCAACCGGGTCGACAAGTGGTAGCGCAAATTCTCTGGATTCTGGCGCACGTAGCCGAGTCGGATCAGCTCGGCGAGCAAGCGGTGGGTAGCACTCTTGGGGATGTCCAATTGCTCCGCCAGCACCTGCATCGGCAGGCCACGAGGGTCGCTGGTGAGGCTTTCCAGCACACTGAAAACACGTTCGATCTGACTGCCAGCCATGGGGATATCCACGCAAAAATTTGTTCGATTCTAGAAGAGAACCTGAGGAATGCGAAATCTGGAACTGCCCGTGCGATAACCGCCCGTTTTATACAGTGCCGGCTTGCCGCCCCTCTTTTTGCCTCATATATTTTCTGGAATTCAATTCCAAAATAAACCAAAGCGGAGTTTCAAACCATGCCTGCCCAACCGTACTGCTCCCCCGACATCGATTGCGATGTGCTGATTGTCGGCTCCGGTGCGGCAGGCCTGGCAACAGCCGTAACGGCCGCTTGGCATGGCCTGAAAGTGATAGTGGTGGAAAAGGACCCGGTTTTTGGCGGCGCCACCGCCTGGTCCGGGGGCTGGGCGTGGGTACCGTGCAATCCCCTGGCCCGACGGGCCGGCATCGTCGAAGACGTTGAACAACCGCGCACTTACTTGAAACACGAACTGGGTGATCGCTATGACCCGGCAATGATCGACGCCTTCCTTGAAGCCGCTCCGCGCATGGTCACATTCTTCGAACAGCACACCTCGCTGCAATTCGCCGATGGCAACGCAATTGCCGACATTCATGGCGACACGCCGGGCGCCGGTACCGGTGGGCGTTCTGTGATCGCCGCGCCTTACGACGCGCGCAACGTCGGCAAGCTGCTCAAGCGCCTACGCAAAACCATGCGCGAAACCTCCTTCATGGGCATGCCGATCATGGCGGGCGCAGATCTTGCTGCGTTCCTCAACCTGACCCGTTCGTTGCAGGCGGCGTGGCACGTTACCCGACGTTTCACTCGCCATCTGTTCGACCTTGTCGTGCATGGCCGGGCGATGCAACTGGTCAACGGCGTGGCGCTTGTAGCGCGCCTGGCGAAATCCGCCGACGATCTTGGCGTGTTGCTGTGGGAATCAGCCCCCGTTACTGAGTTGTTGCGCACCAACGATAGGGTACAAGGCGCGGTGGTTCGCACTGCAAAGGGTTCGATCCGTATCAACGCCCGCAGGGCGGTGGTGCTCGCGGCCGGCGGCTTTGCCAATGACGTCGAACGGCGCAAGTCCCTCTTCCCCCGTACGCCAACCGGACACGAACACCTGGCACTGCCACCCCTCGGTGTGTCTGGCGATGGCCTGCGGCTGGGCGAAAGCGCCGGCGCCAAAGTCGATACCAACCAGGCATCGCCGGTGGCCTGGGCTCCGGTTTCACGAGTGCCATACCGTGATGGCAGTCGCGGCCACTTCCCGCACATCATCGAGCGCGGCAAGCCTGGGATCATCGGTGTACTGAGCAACGGTCAGCGCTTCGTCAACGAAGCCAACGGCTACTACGACTATGTGACTGCCATGGTCGCCAGCGCCCCGCCCGACGAAGAAGTGGCCTCCTGGCTGATCTGCAGCCATGGCTTTCAACGACGGTACGGCCTGGGTATCTCCCGGCCGTTTCCGGTGCCGCTGTCACCCTTTATCCGCAGTGGTTATCTGAAAACCGGCAAGACACTGGAGGAATTGGCACAGGCTTGCGGCATCGATCCGGTCGGCTTGCGCACCACCGTGTCGGACTACAACCGCCACGCGCGCAATGGCCAGGACCCGCAGTTCGGACGCGGCTCAACGCCCTATAACCGCAAACAGGGTGATGCGCTGCAGCAGCCCAACCCTTGCGTTGCGCCGATCGAGCAAGGGCCGTTCTATGCGGTGAAAGTCGAAGCGGGTTGTTTCGGCACCTTTGCCGGGCTCAAGGTCAATCAACACGCCCAGGTCCTCGACGACTCGGACCAGGTCATCACCGGCCTTTACGCGGCGGGAGGCGACATGGCCAGCATCATGGGCGGCCACTACCCTGCTGGCGGCATCAACCTGGGGCCGGCGCTGACGTTCGGCTACATCGCCGCGCGTCATATCGCCGGCGTCACTGCTTATGAAAAGGAGATCGACCATGCAGCACATCGTTAACGCACAGGGTTTGAACATGCCCAAGCTCGGCCTCGGCACCTGGCCGATGCTCGGCGAAGCGTGCACGCGAGCAGTTGAGCAAGCCCTGGCACTGGGTTATCGACACATCGATACCGCAGCGGCCTACAACAATGAGGACGCTGTCGGTCAGGCGCTGCTGAACAGTAAGGCACCCCGCGAACAAATCCACGTCACCAGCAAGGTCTGGTGGGACCAGTTGCAACCCGACGCCATGCGCCATTCCATGGACCGCAGCCTCAAGGCCTTGCATAGCGACTACATCGACCTTTTCATGATCCATTGGCCCAGCACCGATTGGGACTTGCCGCGTACGATCGAAACACTGGTGTCATTCAAGGAGCAAGGGCTGGCGCGCAATATTGGCGTGGCGAATTTCCCGCTCCCCCTGCTGCGCACCGTCGTCGAGGAACTCGGCGCGCCGTTGTCCGCCATCCAGGTCGAGTACCACGTGCTGCTTGGGCAAAACGCACTGCTGGACTACGCCCGTCAACACGATCTGGCACTGACGGCTTATTCGCCGCTGGCACGCAACAGGGTGACGGATGTTCCGGTTATCCAGCAGATCGCCGCCAAGCACGGGGTATCGCCGACCCAGGTCGCACTCAAATGGCTGCTGGATCAACCGAATGTGGCAGCTATCCCCAAGGCCAGTAGCGAGGCCAACCAATTGGCCAACCTGGCAGCACTTGCCGTCAACCTGGATGATCTAGACCGTGCGCTGATCGCCGGCCTGTCCAAGCGCGAGCGACTGGTCAGTCCGGACTTTGCACCGATGTGGGACGCGTTCGATCGATAACCTCGAAAAAGCCACTTTCATTGTGCGACACCTACCGCAATGACCGTGGCCTCATCAAACCTTACACATTTCACCCACACGCCTTTGCCAGTGCGGTTATTCATAGACCCGGCGCTATACGCCCCATCAATCTATGAGAGACCCCAACATGCTATGGAACAAGGCAAGACGCAGCAAAAACGTGAACGACATACGCAAGGGCAAGGATGCCCGCACGCTTACAGGGACAACACTGGCCGCTGGGCTGGCCGCCATCGCCCTGGCCAGCGCCGGGCTCTATTCGACACAGGACACGCCAGCAGACGTTACCAAGCTCGAACCCTCGTACACCCTGGATCGCCCCCGCCCTCAACCATCGAGCGAGCCTGAAGCAGATCTGCAATTAACGTTTGTCCAGTCGGTGCTGGGCGATACCGAAGACACCTGGAACCAACTGTTCGCGCAAATGGGCCGGCAATATCCACATCCCACCCTGACACTGTTCAACAATGGTGCGGTTTCGGATTGTGGATTCGCCAGCGCCGGCAGTGGCCCGTTCTATTGTCCGGCCAATCGGCAGGTGTACCTCGACCTCGAATTTTTCCGCACGCTTGAGCAGCAGTTTTCAGTGGTCGGTGACTTCGCGCGCGCCTACATCATCGCTCACGAAATCGGGCATCACGTGCAGCTTGAGCTGGGCCTTTCCGAACCGTTCGAAAAAGCCTTGCTCGAGCAACAACCCGTCAGTGGCGATGGCGGGCTGGAAGTGCGTTCGGAGTTGCAGGCCGATTGCCTGGCCGGTGTCTGGGCGCACCATGCGCAACAGCGCCTGGACTGGCTGGAGCCGGGGGATATTGAAGCGGCCCTGGATGCCGCGGCAATGTTCGGAGACGACCAGTTGCAGGCAGCGCGCAATGCCCGGATTCGCCCAGAGACCTTCAGCCACGGCACCTCTCTGCAGCGCGTGAATTGGTTCAAGACCGGTTTCGCCACAGGCCTGCCGGAGGCCTGTGACACCTTCGCCGCCGAGGTGCTGTGATACCCGCCCGTCAATGAAGCCTCTAATGTCGCAGCCTGGATAGAACCGCTGCCGCTCATGGCTGTCTGACGACCGGACTGGCGCCGCTCCAACTGAGCAGCAACACTCATCCCACGGTTCTTTACCCGCAACATCAGAGGATTCCCACATGCTATGGAAAAAAGGCCGACGCAGCGACAACGTGGTCGATGCCCGTGGCGATGATGTCGGCGGCGGTGGCGGCGGGATGCGTTTTGGTGGCGGCAAGGGCCTGAGCCTGACGGCGATCCTGCTGATCGTGGGCATCGGCTGGATCACCGGCCAGGATCCGATGCAGATTCTCGGACAACTGACCGGGCAGATGAGCGAACAATCGGCGCCCACCACATCGCAGACGCGCAAGGCGCCACCGGCCACTGATGAAGGGGCCGAGTTCGTCCGCTCGATTCTCGGTGATACCGAAGACACCTGGCGGCAGATTTTCCAGCAGGCGGAGCGGCAATATAAGGATCCGACCCTGGTGCTATTCAGCAATCGGGTCAATTCGGCCTGCGGACTGGCAACATCGGCGACCGGTCCCTTCTATTGCCCCGCAGACCAGAAGGTTTATCTGGACATGGCCTTCTTCCAGGAAATGTCGCAGCGCTTCGCTGCCGCGGGCGATTTCGCCCAGGCCTATGTGATCGCTCATGAAGTCGGTCACCACGTACAAACCTTGCTCGGTGTTTCGGCAAAGATTCAGGCCGCCCGCCAGCAAGGCCGGCAGATGGAAGGCGATGGTGGTTTGCTGGTGCGCCAGGAACTGCAAGCCGATTGCCTGGCCGGAGTCTGGGCCAACAACGCGCAGAAGCGCCTGAACTGGTTGGAGCCGGGCGATATTGAAGAAGCGTTAAACGCTGCGAACGCTATCGGCGACGATCGTCTGCAGCAACAAGGTCAGGGCCGTGTGGTGCCGGACTCGTTTACCCATGGTACGTCAGCGCAACGGGTGCGCTGGTTCAAAACCGGATTCGCCCAGGGCCAGGTTGGCCAGTGCGATACCTTTGCGGCGAAAAATCTGTAAATGAAGAAGTGGTGGTTAGTCTTACTGTTTACCTGCACAGCCTCCCAGGCTGCGGAGCATGGGGTCAAGGAAATCAGCCCCGGGCGCCTGTTGTTAAAGTCCGGTGAAATAGCGGTGGGCATCAGCCCGGCCCCGCCAAAAATCGAGCGGGTATTGATCATCGTCCATGGGCGCTTGCGCAATGCGCAGACCTACCTCCAGAGCGCCGAACGCGCGGCCGAACTGGCCGGGCAAAGCGCTACGACCCTGGTGATCGCGCCGCAATTTCTTAATGAAGACGACGTTGCACAGCACCCGGTAGCGGACACCGTCTTGCGCTGGCAAGGCAATGAATGGATGGCTGGCGGTGAATCCACAGCCCCCTTTCGCCTGAGCTCCTACGAAGCGCTGGACGAAATCATTGCCCGCCTGGGTGATCGCCAGCAATTTCCGGACTTGAAGCAAATCGTCATTGCCGGTCATTCGGCGGGCGCTCAAGTGGTTCAGCGCTACGCCCTGCTGGGCCACGACCAGCCCGCGCTGGAAACTGCCGGCGTGCAGGTGCGCTATGTGATCGCTAACCCCTCTTCCTACACCTATTTCGATGAGCGTCGGCCAGTGGCCTTCAGTCATGCGGGTTGTCCGCAATTCAACCGCTGGAAATACGGCCTGACAGATCTACCTGCCTATGCAGAAGGACAAACTGCCGCGCTGCTGCAGGAAAAGTACCTCAAGCGCAACATCGTTTATCTGCTGGGGCAGCAGGACGTCGACCCGAACCACCCGGCGCTGGATAAATCCTGCGAGGCTAAGGCTCAGGGGCCGTATCGATTGGCCCGGGGGCGCTACTACTTCGCTTACCTGAAGCGGCTGCAACCCCAAGGGCTGCAGCAGCAATTGATTGAGGTGCCCGGGGTCGGGCATAACGGGGATGGGATGTTTACTTCACCGCAGGGGCAGCAGGCGTTGTTTCCGTAGGCGCTGCCGCAGGCTGCGATCTTTGCCCCTTAAAAATCACACCGACAGCATCTGCCGCAACTCGACACAATCGCTCGCATGCCAATCGGTCAACTCGGGCCACGGATTATCCGGCAGGTTGACCAACACCGTCCGCGCTCCCGCCGCACGACCGCAGTCGAGGTCGAAACGGTAATCACCGACCATCACCATATCGCTGGCCGACACCTTCCAGGCTTCGGCCAGTTTCAGCAATCCTCCTGGATGCGGCTTCGGTGGCGCTTCATCGCGACCCAACACATCTTCTACCGCAAAGCAGTCGGCCAGGCCGATAGCCTCCAGCGTGACATGCGCGAGTTCACGGGCATTGCGCGTGAGAATGCCCAGGCGATAACCGCGCCCGGCCAATTCACGCACCAGCTCCACAGCCCCCGGTGCCGGTTTCGAACCTAGCGCCAGATCGCGCTCGTGCTCGAGCAGCCAGGCGTGCTTGGCGCTGGCTTCATCGGCCGGCAGCGCCGCCAGATGCGTCAGGATGTCGGCTTCAGGCGGGATCGCCAACGCGATGCGAATCGCTGCGAAATCATGCACAGCCACCGTCAGGGTGCCGTCCATGTCGAACACCCAATGACGTACGTCGGCCAGGCTCATGCCCAATCCTTGCGATGGCGAATCAGGCCTTCCTGGGTGACAGAGGCCACCAGTTGCCCGGCGCGGTTGAATACGCTGCCACGGGAGAAGCCGCGAGAGTTGCCGGCCCATGGGCTGTCCATCGCATACAGTAACCAGTCATCGGCGCGCAGGTCAGCGTGGAACCACAGCGCGTGGTCGAGGCTGGCGACCTGCATATCCTTGTGCCAGACCGATTTTCCGTGGGGCAGCATCGAGGTGGTCAGCAGACCGAAGTCCGACGCGTAGGCCAGCAAATACTTGTGCAATGCCGGGGAGTCGGCCAAGGCCCCGTCGGCGCGAAACCAGACGTATTTGATCGGATCGCTGGCTTTGGGGTTGTAGGGATCTTCCTCGGTGACGGGTCGGAACTCGATCGGTTTCGGGCACAGCAGTTTTTCACGCATGTGCTCGGGAATCAGGTGGGCGCGTTGCTGGATCAGTTCCAGTTCCGATGGCAGGTTTTCCGGTCCGACCACTTGCGGCATTTGTGTCTGGTGCTGGAAACCTTCTTCGTCGTACTGGAACGAGGCGCTACAGGTGAAGATCGGCTGGCCTTTCTGGATCGCCGTGACCCGACGAGTGCTGAAACTGCCGCCGTCGCGCACGCGGTCCACGGAATAAACCACTGGCATCTTGGCGTCGCCCGGGCGCAGGAAATAACCATGCAGCGAATGCACATGGCGCGCCTCTTCAACGGTCTGACTGGCTGCCGACAGCGACTGACCGAGCACCTGGCCACCGAACAGCTGACGAAAACCCAAGTCCTGGCTACGGCCGCGGAACAGGTTTTCTTCGATCGATTCCAGGCTCAGCAGGTCGACCAGATCATCCAACACTTGGCTCATTCAGACTCTCCTCACACAACGCAATGCCGCGCAGTCCTGGCTGCGTCGGTCAATTCACTTTCTGGCCCGTGCCAACATAGGGGCCATTGTAAACGTCCGTGCCAGGTTATCCATGCAAGGTTTGCAGCCATTGTTCGCGGCTGATGCGATACAGCACGTGGTGGTGCAGAGGATGATCGAGGGCAAGCCTGGGATGATCGAAATCATCGGCCGGATCGTATTGCATGCCGATCGCCTGCATGACTTTCTGCGACGGCAGGTTGCCGACCGTGGTAAAGGACACGACTTCATCCAGAACCAGGCGATCAAACCCGCAGCGTAGAGCGGTCCATGCCGCTTCGCTGGCGTAACCCAGGCCCCAATGCTCGCGCGCCAGACGCCAGCCGATTTCAATGGCCGGTGTGAAAGGCGCGTCGAACCCGACCACGCCCAGACCGGTAAAACCAATGAACTGGCCGGTGTCTTTGCGCTCCAGCGCCCAGAAGCCAAAACCATGCTCGGCAAAGTGCTCGCGAACCCTGCCAATCAACGAGGCACTTTCCAATCGGCTCAAGGGTGCGGGAAAATAGCGCATGACCTGTGGATCGGCGCACATCGCGGCAAACTCCGGCAAATCCTCATCGCGCCACTGCCGCAATAGCAATCGAGCGCTCGCCAGTTCGAGTATCGGCTCCATCGTTCCCTCCCCAATTCCATGCCGCCAGTCTACAACGCTGGTAGGATCCTTCACTCATTGCGCAACGAAATCATCATGCCCCTGCCGCTGATCTACCACGAAGACTACAGTCCCGAGTTCCCGGCGGATCACCGCTTTCCCATGGACAAGTTTCGCCTGCTGCGCGATCACCTGGTGGAGAGCGGTCTGACGCGCGACGCCGACCTGCTGCGCCCACAGTTGTGCCCGGCGGACATTCTCGCCCTCGCCCATGACCCTTCGTATATCGAGCGCTACATGAGTGGCGACTTGTCCCGCGAGGACCAGAGGCGGCTCGGCCTGCCCTGGAGCGAAGCCCTGGCCCGGCGCACGGTGCGGGCGGTCGGCGGTTCGTTGCTGGCGGCGGAGCAGGCGCTGGAGCATGGCCTGGCCTGCCACCTGGCCGGAGGTACCCACCATGCGCATTACGATTACCCCGCCGGCTTCTGCATCTTCAATGACCTGGCGGTGATCAGCCGTTTCCTGATGGAGAGTGGCCGGGTGAATCGGGTGTTGATCTTCGACTGCGATGTGCATCAGGGCGACGGCACTGCACGAATTCTGCATGACACTCCAGAGGCAGTGACCGTTTCCCTGCACTGCGAAAAGAACTTTCCCGCACGCAAGGCCGAAAGTGACTGGGACATCCCGCTTCCCAACGGCATGGGCGATGCCGATTACCTGAAAGTGGTGGACGATGCGCTCAACTACCTCTTGCCCCTCTATCAGCCAGACCTGGTGCTGTATGACGCAGGTGTCGATGTGCACAAGGATGATGCGCTCGGTTACCTGAAGCTGACAGACCAAGGCGTCGCCGCTCGCGATGAAGCCGTCATGCGCCATTGCCTGGGCCGCGATATCCCGGTGGTCGGCGTGATCGGCGGCGGCTACAGCAAGGACCGCCAGGCCCTCGCCCGCCGCCATGGCATCCTGCATCACAGCGCCGAGCGGGTCTGGCAGTCATCAGGCTGTCACTGAGTTGTGGATGCTTTACCCACAATGCCTGTGGAGCCGCCTGTGGATAACCTGAGTGAAAGGGACTGCAGGCCTTGCGGGGTGTGGGCTGCGGAGCGGTGGTTGTTTTTTAACCAGTCTCAATCACGCCAACGAAACCTTTGTGGGAGCGAGCCTGCTCGCGAAGGCGGCAGCACATCCAACCATGATGCGTCTGACATAACGCATTCGCGAGCAGGCTCGCTCCCACCGGGGACTGGGCTGTTAGAATGCCCGGCTTATCGGCCAAAACCGCAGTGCACCCCATGACCCAATCCCCGACCGCCTCCCCTTCCCATGTCGCCATCATCGGTGGCGGCCCCGCCGGCTTGATGGCGGCCGAAGTGTTGAGCCAGGCCGGGGTCAAGGTCGACCTGTACGATGGCATGCCTTCAGTGGGGCGAAAGTTCCTGTTGGCCGGTGTCGGCGGCATGAACATCACCCACTCAGAAGCCTACCCGGCGTTTCTCTCGCGCTACGCCGAACGCGCGCCCCAGATTGCGCCATTGCTGCGCGCGTTTGGGGCCGATGCGTTGTGCCAGTGGATTCATGACCTGGGCATCGACACCTTCGTCGGCAGTTCCGGCCGGGTCTTTCCAACCGACATGAAAGCCGCGCCGCTGTTGCGTGCCTGGCTCAAACGCCTGCGCGATAGCGGCGTAGTTATCCACACCCGTCACCGCTGGCTCGGCTGGGATGATCGCGGCGGTTTGCGCATCGACAGCTCCGATGGCGAAAAAACCGTCCAAGCCGATGCCACCCTGCTCGCCCTGGGTGGCGGCAGTTGGTCGCGCCTGGGTTCGGACGGTGCGTGGATGCTGCCACTGGAGCAAAAGGCTGTAGGACTCGCGCCGCTGCAGCCAAGTAATTGCGGCTTCGAGGTGCAGGCCTGGAGTGATTTGATGGTCAGCAAATTCGCCGGTGCGCCGCTGAAAAACATTGCGATCGGCCTCAATGATGACGCACCAAGGCTGGGTGAATGTGTGATCACTGCGACCGGGATTGAAGGGAGCCTGATCTACGCCCTGTCGGCAGCGATCCGTGAAGCGATCAACCAGCACGGATCGGCAACCATTCACCTGGACCTTCTGCCAGGCCGACCTGTGGATAAAATCCAGGCTGCACTGAGCAAGCCGCGCGGCTCACGCTCGATGGCTAAACATTTGCACAGTCAGCTGGGCATCGATGGGGTGAAAGCGGCGTTGTTGCGGGAGCTGACATCTGCCCAAACCTTTACCGACATGGCATTGCTGGCCAAAGCGATCAAGGCGTTGCCCATGACCCTGGTGAAACCTCGACCGCTGGACGAAGCGATCAGCAGCGCGGGGGGCGTGTTGTTCGAAGCTCTGGATGAGCGGTTGATGCTCAAGCAAATGCCTGGCGTTTTCTGCGCGGGCGAAATGCTCGACTGGGAAGCGCCGACGGGTGGCTATCTGCTGACCGCGTGTTTCGCCAGTGGGCGTGCGGCGGGGTTGGGGATGGTGGAGTGGTTGCAGCGCAAGGGCTGAAGACCAAGGCGCGCCCTTCGCGAGCAGGCTCGCTCCCACAATGGGTCTGTGTCGTACACAAATACAGTGTTCACAGAAGATCAATGTGGGAGCGAGCTTGCTCCGGGCGGCGTTCCGACGAAGGCGGCCTAACAGACGCCGCCGCTAATCAAGGCTTACGCTTACGCGGCCCAGTGTTGAACACCGGCACCTTGCGCACAGGCTTGATCGAAGGCTCCGTTGGCGCAGCCTCCCCGCTATCGACCCACTTGCCGAGATTGCGCTTACCGCCACCACCCGACGTTTTTGGCTTCTTCGGTTTCTTCGGCTTCTTGATTACCTGACCACTGGCGTCGGTGTCCGGCACGCGATGCTCTGGCTCGAAGTCCGGTTCGTTCTGACGCTTGAGCGTCTGGCGGGTCAACATCTCGATGGCCGACAGCAGATTTACTTCATCGGCGCATACCAGTGAAATCGCCTCGCCCGTGGAGCCGGCACGCCCGGTGCGACCGATACGGTGGATGTAATCCTCGGCCACGATCGGCAAATCGAAGTTGACCACCAACGGCAGGTCTTCGATATCCAGGCCGCGGGCCGCGACATCGGTGGCGACCAGTATCTGCACTTCACTGAGCTTGAAGCGGTCCAGCGCGCGCTGACGGGTCGCCTGCGGCTTGTCGCCGTGGATGCCATCGGCGTTGATGCCCAGGCCCTGGAGTTTTTCCACCAGCGCGTCCACGCCGTTGCGGGTCTTGGCGAACACCAGCACCTGCTTCCACTTGCCCTTGCGCATCAAGTGCACAAACAACTCCGGCTTGCGCTTCTTGTCCACCGTCACGATCCATTGCTTGACCGTATTGGCGGCAACGTTGCGCGGGCTGACTTCGATACTCAGCGGGTCATTGAGCATTTGCCCGGCGAGCAGGCGAATGTCGTCGGAGAACGTGGCGGAGAACAGCAGCGTCTGGCGCTTCTTAGGCAGTGCTCGATAGATATTCGCCAGTTCCTCGGAGAAACCCAGGTCGAGCATGCGGTCGGCCTCGTCCAGCACCAGGGTTTGCAGCTGATTGAACTTCAGTGCGTTCTGGCGGAACAGGTCGAGCAAACGGCCCGGGGTCGCCACCAACAGGTCGACGCCGCTGCGCAGCTTCATCATTTGCGGGTTGATACTGACGCCACCGTACACCGCGTAGGTGCGCAACGGCAGGTTCTCGGCATATTGGCGAACCGCTTCGTGAACCTGCTCGGCCAGCTCTCGGGTCGGCACCAGAATCAGCGCACGCACCGAGTTGGCGGTGACTTTCGGACCTTCCATGGCCAGCAACTGCAGCAGTGGCAGCGCGAAACCAGCGGTCTTGCCGGTGCCGGTCTGGGCGGCGGCCATCAGGTCGCGACCGGCCAGCACCGCCGGAATGGCTTGCGCCTGAACCGGCGTCGGGGTCTGGTAGCCGAGCGTCTCAAGGGAGCGCAGCAAGGGTTCGATCAGGCCAAGGGTGGCGAAAGTCATGGGAGTACCGTAGGAAAAATCAGCGCGATTACGCGAAACATGTTTGCAATGGCGCGCAGTTTACCCTAATTCACACGGGATTCTGTCGGCACCGCCGTCGGCTCCAACTTCACCACTGGCCGTTCCGGTGTGCGACGCCACTGCGGCAGGCCAATCAGCACCACGGCACTGATGATCACCAGCATGGCCAATGCTTCTTCGATGCCAATGGTTTCTCCGACAAACACAATCCCCAGCAACACGGCCACCGCCGGGTTGACGTAGGCATAACTGGTGGCCGCCGCCGGACGCACATGCTTGAGCAGATACATGTAGGCGTTGAAGGCAATGATCGAGCCGAACACGGTCAAGTACGCCAGCGCCGCCCACCCCTCGATGGGTGGGACCTGCTCCAGGTGCTCGCCGCTTACCGCACTGCCGATCAGCAATACCACGCCGCCGACCAGCATTTCCACGGCACTGGCCATTGCGCCTTGAGGCAACGGCAAGTGTTTGCTCCACACTGAGCCGAATGCCCAGGTTGCCGCGGCGAAGATCAGTAATGCCGCACCCAAAGGACTCGATTGCAGGTTGGAGCCGAGATTAAGCATGACGATGCCAATCATCCCGAGTGCAACACCCGCCCATTCAAGACGGGTATTGCGCGCGCCCCAAAAGTAGCCACAGAGCAAGGTAAACAGCGGCACCGTCGCCACCGCCAACGCGGCCACGCCGGAAGCCACGCCTGTGTGTTCGGCCACGCTGACCGCGCCGTTGCCGCACGCCAGCAGCAATACGCCGATGAGCCCCGCGGCTTTCCATTGTGCCCAGGTCGGCGCTGGCGCGCCGCGCCAGCGCAGGAAGGCGTACATCAGGCTTCCAGCGATCACGAAGCGAATGCCGGCGAGCAGCAAGGGCGGCCAGTACTCCACACCGATGCGGATCACCAGGTAGGTCGAGCCCCAAATCACGTACAGCGCGAAAAAGGCAGCAATCAACGGTAAGGGGAAGCGACGTAGGCCGGACATGATGGGCAGCTCACAGGCAGAACAGGTGAACGGCT
The DNA here is from genome assembly GCF_029967975.1 of Pseudomonas sp. V98_8. Classification (NCBI taxonomy): domain Bacteria; kingdom Pseudomonadati; phylum Pseudomonadota; class Gammaproteobacteria; order Pseudomonadales; family Pseudomonadaceae; genus Pseudomonas; species Pseudomonas sp. V98_8. The sequence goes on along the minus strand of NZ_JASCAE010000007.1, from coordinate 59,514 downwards.
ATTCTAGAAAGGCTAACGCTGGAAAATAAGTTACAAAACCTGTTTAAACCGCCGGTACACTTTTCAAAACACGGAGTTCAGCGCTATAAACCGTGCTTTCGAAAGTCCGCCATTTTCAGGAGCTGCCTCGATGGATAAGTACGACCGCATGCTGCTCAGCGCCCTGCTGGAAAACGGACGCGCGTCTTACGCCGACCTGGCGCGCAAGGTCAACCTCTCCGCCCCGGCCGTGGCCGAACGCGTGGCGAAACTCGAAGCCAGCGGCGTGATTACCGGTTACCAGGCGAAAGTCGACATGGCCAAGCTCGGCTTGCCGATCCAGTGTGTGATTGAACTGCGGTTGAACCAGCACGGCAACCAGAAAGCCTACGACGACCTGATCAAGATCCCGCAATTGACCGAATGCCACCGCGTGACTGGTGACCCATGCGTGATCATGCAAGCGGCGGTGGGCTCGATGCCGGAGCTGGAAGAGCTGATCAACCGGATTGCCACGTTTGGTTTCAGCAAGACGTCAATCGTGTTGTCGAGTGCCATCGAGAAGCGGGTGCCGTTGGGGCAGTTGGAAGGGAATGGCAAGGGCATTTAATTGTTGTAGGTGATCCCCTGTGGGAGCGAGCCTGCTCGCGAAAGCGGAGTGTCAGTCGACATCAATGTTGAATGATCAATTGCTTTCGCGAGCAGGCTCGCTCCCACAGGGGAATCCTGTCGCGGTCAGAACCCACGATGCCGCTTCAGGTGTTCATTGACCTTCGCCGCCGGCACTTTCTGCAATTTGCACAACAGATCATGGGACAGCTCGCTCAAGCCATGCCTGTGCCGCAGCTCTTCGGCCAGGTGCACCGTCAGGTTGGCCGCCATTTCCGCATCGGCCATGGCCCGGTGAGCCTTGCCGGTGTGGGGCAGGTTGGCGAAGGTGGTAAGGGTGCCGAGCTTGTGGTTCGGTGCCGCAGGCATCAGGCGCCGGGCCAGCAGCAGCGAACAGGCAAAGTTCTGCAGCCGCGTGCGTTTGATCCGCCCCAGTTCGAAGTCCCAGAACTTCTGGTCGAATGCGGCGTTGTGGGCCAGCAAGGGCGTGGTGCCGACGAACTCGTTGACCTCGTTCATCACCTGCTCGGCCGAAGGCGCGGTGCGCAGCATGGCGTTGCTGATTCCGGTCAGTTGTTCGATGAAGCCCGGGACGCGCACGCCGGCGTTCATCAGGCTCTGGTAACGCTCGACGATGCGCCCTTGTTCAAGGATCACCACGGCAATTTCCGTGGCCCGGCAACTGCTGCTCGGAGAGATCCCGGTGGTTTCAAAGTCGATGACTGCTATGCGTTCCAAACCTGTTTGAACTCCGTAAAAATCAATTCTTGAGCAGCAACGCGCCTTCGATCGGCACGTAGCGGCTGGCGGCGCGGATCAGTGAGTTGGCCGTCAGGCCAGGTACGCCGTAGGCCACCGCTTGAACGCCGTGCTTGCTGATGATGCGTTCCAGCAGCATGTCGAAATCACCGTCGCCAGAAGCCAGCACCACTTCATCGACATGGTCGGCCGCGTCCATGATGTCGAGGGTGATGCCCACGTCCCAGTCGCCCTTCGCCGAGCCGTCGCTGCGCTGGATATAGGGCTTGAGCTTCACGGTGAAACCGAGGTTGCGCAGGATCTGCTGGAACTGCTGCTGTTTGCTGTCGCCACGATCGATCGCGTAGGCGTAGGCCTCGACAATCTCGCCTTGCTTGCTGATATCAGCCCACAACGCGGCATAGTTGAAGTGGCAGCCATAAGCCTGGCGTACGGTGTAGTAGAGGTTCTGGACATCGGCGAACACTGCGATTTTTTTCACCGGACACCTCGATAAAGCGCAGGCAGGGTCAGGCACCAGGCCCGAAAAGTCGCCCAGTATGCCAGCCAAAAGCAGAGTTTCGCGAATAATCGGCCCGAAGCGCCGCAGCGCCCCGGACGAATGGTGCATCAGACGAAGGAGTCGTCGTCGCCGCCAAAGAACGATGAGCTGTCGTCGCTGTAGTCAGCGTCGGCAAAACCGCCCTGATTGTTGGCATAGGTATCGTTGCCGGCCATGCGCTGGTCATCGCCCCAGCCATTGTTGCCCTGGTCGTTGACCTGGGCCGGTTCTTCCTTGATGACTTCGACGATTTCCTGGGGTGCCTGGTTGTGGTGGAACAGACTGCTGATGCCTTGTGCCAGCATCACGCCACCCGCCACACCGGCCGCGGTTTTCAGCGCCCCACCGAGAAAGCCGCCACCCGCCGCGGGGGCCTGTTGCTGGGGTGCATAGCCCTGCTGTGGAGAAGCACCGAAGCTCTGTTGCGGCGGCGTGTTGAACGAAGGCCGCGCCGGCTCGCGCCAGCCGCCACCGCCAGATACCGGCGCACTTTGCGCGGGCGCAGGCTGCGAACTACCACCAAAAATGCTCGACAAAAAGCCGCCGCTCGACGCCGGGGCCGGCGTTTGCGCCTTGGCTTGCTGCAGTTCGGCCTGCAATTTCTGGATTTGCGCATTCAGCTGCTGGTTCTGCCCGTCGAGGCTCTTGATCGCCGCCTCCTGCACCAGAATCGCTTGGGTCATGAAATAACCCGCCGCCGGTTGGCGCGCCAGGTGTTCCTTGATCCGCGCCTCGGCTTGGGCGTCGCGCGGGGCTGAGTCCGTCTCGGCCTGTTGCAGCCGGGAAAACAGTCCATCGATCAGGGTTTGTTCTTCGCTGTTCATGGCGACCTCGTAGATTGCCGGGAAAATCGTTGCCTTTACCCATACAGGGTAAGGCGCTCGACCTTAATGGAGGCTGAAACAAGTTGTTTCAATGAGCTTTACCGAACGTTTACGTTTGCGCCCTCCCGCGCATCATCGGTTAAAGTGGGCCACTGCTTTCAACCAGCGATACCAACCGATGAATCCGTTCGATGTACTGCGTGACTCCTTGTATTTCTTCAAACGCAATCTGGGCCAGATCGTGCAGCTGTGTCTGCCACTGGTAATCATCGAGGCCCTGTTGCAACAAGTGGTCGACCATTCCACCGAGCCGGACAGTTTCCCCGGTATCAGTGTGATCGTCGGCTTGCTGGTCTATCCGTTGTACACCGCCGCCCTGATCCTGTTCCTTGATGCCCGCAGCCGAGGCGAATCGCCCAGTAACCGCGAGCTGCTGTCGAGGTCCGCCTATCTTTGGCCGCGCTTCGCCTTGCTGACCGCCCTGAACACCTTGCTGATCCTGCTGGGCTTGTCGCTGTACTTCCTGCCGGGCATTTGGCTGATGGTGACCCTGGCTTTCGGCGAGTACCTGCTGGTGCTGCGTGGCTTGGCGCCATTGCAGGCCATGAAGGAAAGCCTGCGCCTGACCCGTGGCCACTTCATGCGCATCCTGGTGTGCATCCTTTGTGTGATGGGGCCGTTGTGGCTGCTCAAGGGTGCAACGTTGGCGGCGTACCCTGAGCCGCAAAACCCGGCGATCTCGCTGCTGATCGACAGTGCCCACAGTTTCTTGCAACTGTTTACCAGCGTGGTGCTGTTCCGCCTGTTCATGCTGATCAGCGAAGTACCGGAAAAAATCGATGGACCACGTTGACCGTGGGCGACCGCTCGTCAGTCGGGTATGCTCGCAGGCAACTTCCGTAACGCGATAAGCCGAGCCATGACCCGACTACTGCGCTACACCTTGCTGGGATTGTTGATCGTCATCGGCGTAGTCTGCGTGATGACGTACAGCCTGACCTGGCGCCCCGAAGCCAGGGAAATAGCGCCGGTCGCGTGCAGTACTCAAGCGCCAGGGCTGGCACCCGGCCAGGCACTGAAGGTCATGACGTGGAACGTCCAGTACCTGGCGGGCAAGCGCTATGTTTTCTGGAATGACCTGGCCGCTGGCACCGACGATTCCCCCACACCGGAAGACATGGCCTTCAGCCTCGACGAAGTGGCGCGAGTGATCCGCGACGAGCAGCCGGACGTCGTGCTGCTACAGGAACTCGATGACGGCGCCAAGGCCAGCGACTACCAGAACCAGCTCAAATTGCTGCAGGAGCGGCTCGCCGACCTGTATCCGTGCAGCGCCCACGCCTTCGACTGGAAGGCTGACTTCGTGCCCAACCCGCACATTTTCGGCAGCGTCGGCCGGCAACTGGCGACCCTGAGTCGCTATCGGATCGAGCACGCCGAACGCCTGCAATTGCCCATCGCATCGGCCAACCCGATCAGTCGCCAGTTCCAGCCGAAAAACGCCTTGCTGGTGACGTACCTGCCATTGAGCGACGGCGGCCAGCTCGCCATCCTCAATACCCATCTGGAGCGAGCGACCCAACCTGACGAGACGCTGCAGGCACAGGTCGCGGCCGTGGCCAAGGTTCTCGACAAGTTCGAAAGCCGCGGCACGCCCTGGCTAATCGGTGGCGACTTCAACCTGCTGCCACTGGGGCAATACCAGCGCCTGCCCAGCGAACAGCGCACCCCCTACTCCGCCGACAGCGCCCTGCATCTGCTGTGGGACAAGTACCCGATGATTCCCACCAACAACGAATCCAGCGGCATCGACCGCGCGCGCTGGCTGACCCATTACCCGAACGATGCCGGTCTGAACGGCCCGGACCGGACCGTCGACTATCTGTTCTACAGCCCGAGAATCAAACGGGTCGAAGCGACGGTGCGGCAAGACGATACCCTGCGCATCTCCGATCACCTGCCGGTGATTGCACGGTTCCTGCTGCCCGCCGCGCCGTAGATCGCGGCGTCATTGCTTGCGCGGCTTGATCCGTGCCGTGGCTTCGGCCACCAGCGGGTCGTCCGGCCAGTAATGTTTCGGGTAGCGTCCCTTGAGATCTTTTTTCACATCGGCGTAAGTGCTACGCCAGAAGTTCGCCAAGTCCTGGGTCACCTGCACGGGCCGGCGCGCCGGGGACAGCAAATGCAACTTGACCACCTGCCGGCCACCGGCGATGCGTGGGGTTTCGGCCAGGCCGAACAGCTCCTGCAAGCGCACGGCCAGAATCGGCGGCTGTTCGCTGTAATCCAGGCGAATCGATGAACCCGATGGCACGCTCAGGTGGTGCGGCGCCAACTCGTCCAAGCGTTGCGGCAGAGGCCATGGCAACAGGTTATGAACGATGCCGGGCAGGTCAAGATTGGCGAAATGACTGAGTCGCGAGACTTTGCCCAGATACGGCATCAGCCAATGCTCAAGGGTGTTCAGCAGCGCCGCATCGCTGACATCCGGCCAATCGCTTTCGCCCTTGCCGCCCAGGTCCAGCTGGCGCAACAACGCCACCCGTGCCTGCCATTGGCGCAACTCCGGGGTCCACGGCAGCAGCTCCAGGCCTTTGCGCCGCACCAGGCTGACCAACGCCTGGCTGCGGGCGGTTTCATCGAGACCGGTCAGCGGTTCGCGGCTGAGGATGAGCTCGCCCACCTTGCGTTGGCGCTCGGCCCGCAGCACACCTTCGCGCTCATCCCAATCCAGTTGATCGACGCATCGCACCTGTTCGGCCAGCACCGAGTCGAATAACGCCGGATCGAAATCCGCCGCCAGATAAATCCGCTCTTCACGCTGGCCCTGTCGGCTGCCGAGATCGGCGATCACCAGCCACGGCTGTTTCATCAGACTGTCCGCTTCGGCGAACAACGCGGCACGCCCGTTGGCCAGGCGATACTCGGCGCCGCCGGCACGGCGTTGTTGCGCAACGCGGTCGGGATAAGCCAAGGCCAGCAGTGCACCGAGCCAGCGTGGATGATCGGGATCACTGACCGGCTCCGACGCCTTGGCGCGCAAATAGCCGCGGTATTGCCGCGCCAGCTGCCGGGCCCGTTGTACGCCGCCCTGGGCGCCACGAGCGCCGCGCGCTTCGCCGGACAACAGCGCCAGTCGACTGTGCAGATCGGCGCCGGCGCCACGCAGGATATCGCGCTCGCCGAGCAAGGCCGCGACATCGCAAGCCATGTCCGCCAAGCCGAGCGCCTGTCCACGTAACAACAGGTGCGCGATACGAGGATGCGCTGGCAGCTCGGCCATGGCCTGACCATGGCGTGTCAGTGCTTCGCCCTCCAGCGCGCCCAGACGAACCAGCAAGTCCTGAGCTTGTGCATAAGCGGCTGCCGGAGGTACATCAAGCCAAACCAACTGGCCCGGTGTCACGCCCCAACGCCCCAGCTGCAGCGCCAACCCGGCGAGATCCGCCGAAAGAATTTCCGCACTGCCGTAAGCCGCCAATTGTTCGTGCTGATCCTGCGACCACAAGCGATAGCACACACCCGGTTCCAGTCGCCCTGCCCGGCCCGCGCGCTGGGTAGCACTGGCCTTGGAAATACGCTGGGTGTCGAGGCGGGTCATGCCGCTGCCAGGATCGAATCGCGGTACCCGCGCCAACCCGGCGTCGATCACCACCCGCACGCCGTTGATGGTCAGGCTGGTCTCGGCGATGTTGGTGGCCAGCACCACTTTGCGTTGACCCGGCGGCGCCGGATCAATCGCCGCCCGTTGCGCGGCGAGGTCGAGCTCACCGTGCAATGGGCAGAGCAGGATTTGCGTGTTATCGCCCAGCGCATCGGCCAGTTGTTGATGCACGCGACGGATCTCGGCCTGCCCCGGCAGGAACACCAGCACACTGCCGGTTTCGTCGTTCAAGGCTTCGAGGATGGTCTGCACCAGCCGTGGCTCGATGAACTCGCCTGCCTGGAATGGCCGGCCCCAGCGCATCGCCACCGGGTACATGCGCCCTTCGCTGCGCAGGATCGGCGCATCGTCGAGCAATCCGGCCAGCCGTTCGCCTTCCAGGGTGGCCGACATCAAGAGGATTTTCAGCGGCTGATCGTCACGGAACAGTTCCCGGCCATTGAGGCTCAAGGCCAGCGCCAGGTCGGCGTCGAGACTGCGCTCGTGAAACTCGTCGAAGATCAACAGGCCCACGCCCTCAAGCGCGGGGTCATCCTGCAAACGCCGGGTGAGGATACCCTCGGTAACCACTTCGATTCGGGTGTTGGGGCCGACCTTGCTGTCGAGCCGGATGCGATAACCCACCGTTTCGCCGACCTTCTCGCCCAGCTCACTGGCCAGGCGCTCCGCGGCCGCCCGCGCGGCCAGGCGGCGCGGCTCGAGCATCAGGATGGTCTGCCCGGCCAGCCACGGCTCATCCAGCAAGGCCAAGGGCACACGGGTGGTCTTACCGGCACCGGGCGGTGCTTCAAGCACCGCTTCGTGGCGTGCAGCGAGAGCTTCACGCAGAGCGGGTAAAACTTCATCAATCGGCAAAGAAATCATGCTGGCTCCCAAACAGAGCGGCGAGTATAACGGCGAACTGCGGGGCGTTCGTCAGGGTCTTAATTTCTACCGACTACGCTTCGTTTTGAAATTACCCAGGAGATTTCACATGCGTGTTCCCTTTCGCCTGATTGGCGGTGTATTGATCGCGACCCTGCTAACCCAGATCACCGCATGCGGTTCGATTTTCTACCCTGATCGCCGTGGCCAGATCGACGGCAAGATCGACCCGGCCATTGCCGTGCTCGATGCCGTGGGCCTGCTGTTCTATATCATCCCCGGCCTGATCGCGTTCGCCGTGGATTTCGCCACCGGCGCGATTTACTACGCACCGGGCGAAACCGCACAGGTGGCGCCGGAAAAACTCAAGGAAGCCATCGGTGCCGACGGCAAGGTCGATAACCTCAAGTTGCAGACTATCCTGGAGCGTGAAACGGGCCGCAGCTTGCCGCTGGACGATCCACGCCTGATCCAGCACAAGGGTAGCGCCCAGCAACTGGCCATGTTCGGCCTGCAACCCGCCGCTTAATCGGGGCACGATAAGGAAAATCCGCACCCATGATCTCAAGCGTCGAACACGCCCGCCTGCTGCGATTGGCGACCCGTGCCTCAGTGGCGGTGGCTTGCACGCTGATCGTCGCCAAAGCCATCGCCTGGTGGCTGAGCGGCTCGGTGAGCATGCTCGCCGGGCTGACCGACTCGGCGCTTGACGGCGTGACTTCGCTGCTCAACCTGCTGGCCGTGCACTACGCCTTGCGCCCGGCCGACGACGACCATCGCTACGGGCATGGCAAGGCCGAGTCACTGGCCGGCATGGCCCAGGCGCTGTTCATCGGCGGCAGTGCGGTGTTGATCGCGCTGCAGGCATGGGACCGGCTCAAGCATCCGGAACCGGTGGGCGCACCCTGGATCAGCATCGGAGTGATCCTGTTCTCGCTGGGCCTGACCCTGGCGCTGCTGATGGTGCAGCATCGCGTGGTCAAGGCCACCGGCTCCAACGCGGTGCGCGCCGATTCCCTGCATTACCGTTCGGACCTGCTGCTCAATGGCAGCATCCTGGTGGCGCTGGTGCTCGCCGGGTTTGGCTGGCACCAGGTCGACCCTTGGTTCGGCCTGGGCATTGCCGCCTACATTTTCTGGAGCGCGGTGACGATCGCCCGGGAAAGCTTTGCGGTATTGATGGATGAGGAGCTGCCGCCGGATGTCAGCCAGCACATGCTGGAGCTGGCCTGCGGTGTACCGGGGGTACTGGGCGCCCATGATTTGCGCACGCGGATTTCCGGCAACCAGTGGTTTGTGCAACTGCACCTTGAGTTGCCGGGGGAACTGACCCTGTCAGTCGCCCATGGCATCAGCGATCAGGCTGCCGATGCGATTCATGCCGTCTACCCGCGGGCCGAAGTACTGGTGCACGCCGATCCGCAGGAAGTCGTCAAGGCCGGGGCTCAGAACGTCACCCGATAACCGCGACTGCTCAAGCACCCGCCCTGGGCCTGACGGTAGGTTTGCACCACCGCCGGGTCCGGCTGATAGGTATCGACCCTCGGATCAAAACCACTCTGCTCGACTGCCCAGCGATAGCAATCATAGCCATCCTGGTTGACCTGCTCCGGTGACTGTCCGTTCGCTGGATAAGCCTCTACATCGTAGCCATTGCCGATCGCCAACGGTTGGCCAGGCGGCTCGACCACCCTGTAGTCCTGGGTACTGTCCTGATAGGCGTAGTAGGAGCCGGCCGCGAAGAACAGCAACGAGCCCCCGATCCAGACTTCACGGGCATAATCGGGCAGGTACTGGACGCGAATTCCACGCGGCGGCTGCACCACCACGTAGCGCGGGCCCTGCGGGCGATACCAGTAGCCGCCGGAATAGTAGTAATCCCGGCCCCCATAAGGCACACGGTAGTCGCGGTCCGGGAAGCGGTCGATCACATGCCCCGGACGATACTGCGGGCCGGGGCCCCAACCGTTGCCGTGGCCACTGGGACGGCCCTGCCACTGGTTGCTGTCGTTGGAAGGTGCGCCGGTATAGCCACGCCAGTGCGCGTTGGAATCGTTGCGCCGCGGCTCATCCTGATAGTAACCACGCCGAGGCTGTTGGGTCTGTTGCACGGTGTCCGGGCGAGGCTGGATGGGCAGGTCATTGGCCGGCAGTTGCGGCGGCGGTGGCGGCGAACGCACACGGCTGTTGTAGTCCGGCGCTGGACGGGGCTGCCATTGGCCGTTGGCTTGATTTTGGCTCTGGCCGTTGTGCTGAATCGGTTGCTGGCTATTCTGCGGACGCGGCGGGTTGTTGCCACCATGGCCCGGATGGCCACCGTCCTCCTGTTGTCCGCCATCCGGGGCGCGGTTTTGCGGCTGGTCGGCCAGCGATTGCGCGGCAACACTGACACACAACAGCCCAACACCGACCAAACGCCAGATGCGCGATCTCATGCTTTTCCTCTATACGGGTCAGGGCCTGTAGGTAAGACTGGAAATGCACAGGCCGGTTCTGCAACAGGTTATCAGTCGCGAAACTTATTTATTGAGGGCGGGTGCCAAATGACGGGCAAGAAAAAGGGGAGACCCGTCGGCCTCCCCTTGAGAACTTCGTCCGTGCTCGACGCTTTTGACGTCGGCTCACCTCACGCCGTCTTCTGGACAGTGTGCAGCTCGGGGGCCAGCACATCCCCTGTGGGGGTGGCGACCGCGGCGGGCCTGATTCGGCGGGCCGCATTGGACTGTTTGTCCGAGCAGTGATTCTGGTGATAAGAATAGGCCCGGAGCACCGGCAGAGGATTGCGAATATTGCTCAAATAAACATCACTTGCGCAATTTTTAACCCTGGATAGATAATCTGTCGCAATAGTTATGACAAGGGACCGTTCGATGAGCAAACTTGACCGATATGACCTGAGCATTTTGGCTGAATTGCAGCGCGATGCGCGCATCTCCAATCAGGAGTTGGCCGAACGCATTGGCCTGTCGCCCTCCCCCTGCTCGCGGCGGGTCAAGCAACTGGAAGACGACGGCTACATTACCCGCCAGGTCGCCCTGCTCGACCGCAAGATGCTTGGCCTGAGCCTGACGGCGTATGTGCTCATCGGCATGGATCGGCACACGCCGGAGCGATTCGAAAACTTCGAGGCCGCCATTCGCACCTTGCCACAGGTGCTGGAGTGCAGCCTGGTGACCGGGATGGATGCCGATTATCAACTCAAGGTCGTGGTGCCGGACATGGACCATTACCAGAAATTGCTGCTGGGGCATTTGACGCGGATTGAAGGGGTGACCAGTGTGCGGTCGAGTTTTGTGCTCAATCAGGTTTTAAACAGCACTGAGTTACCGCTCACTCATCTGCGCAGCTGAACTGCTTCTGTAGGAGCTGCCGAAGGCTGCGATCTTTTGATCTTGTTTATTAAAAGCAAAATCAAAAGATCGCAGCCTTCGGCAGCTCCTACGAGAGCAGGTCGGGCGACGAATAGCTGCGACACACTGCCGCAGGTCAACTCATAGCCAACATCCATTGGCGTATACTCGCCGCGCCCTTTTAGCCTCGCCCGCGCGGAGATGTTCAATGGATCCTGCAGTTTTCGAAGAGTGGATGATGACCGGCCTGGTCAGCATACTGATCATTTTCATGGGTTTCATCGTCTGGGATCTGGCGAAGAAGTCCAAGGCCGGACGGTTTGGCTCGTTTATCCTGTTTTTCGTGCTGGGCCTTGGCGTTGCTGCATTTGTGATCAAGAGCGTGGTCATTGGCCTGATCGAAACCGGCACTTTATAAGCGCGCTGGCACTTCCTTCCACTGGCCCTGATCGAGCCCTTCGATCGTCCAGTCGCCGATCCTGACACGCACCAACCGCAACGTCGGCAGCCCGACCGCCGCCGTCATCCGCCGCACCTGCCGATTGCGACCCTCGCGAATCACCAGTTCCAGCCAACTGGTCGGCACACTTTTACGAAAGCGTACCGGCGGGTTACGCGGCCACAACGGCGGCTCATCCAGTTGCCGCGCCTGCGCAGGCAAGGTCATGCCATCGTTCAATTCGACACCGTCACGCAAGCGTTGCAACTGTTCGGCACTCGGCTCGCCTTCAACCTGCACCCAGTAGGTCTTGGCCAGTTTGTGTTTCGGGTCGGCGATGCGTGCCTGGAGCTGGCCGTCGTTGGTCAGCAGCAGTAGACCTTCGCTGTCGCGGTCCAGCCGTCCTGCGGGGTAGATCCCCGGGACATCAATGTAGTCCTTGAGGGTCGCGCGCCCTTCTGCGTCACTGAATTGCGTCAGCACATCGAAGGGTTTGTTGAACAGGATCAGCCTGGGCGCAGCGGGAGGCGCCTTGGCGACACGGCGCGGGGCTGCAGGGGATGGCTTTGCGCCAGGGCGGCGGGAAACAGGACGTTGCACACGGGACATGGTGAAGGAACATCTAACGGTCAGGGCTGCTAATGCTAGTAGCCCGACCGTTAAATGACCATCGCCAAATCAGCGGAACGGCGGCTCGTCGAAGCTGCGCAGTTTGCGCGAGTGCAACGAGTTGAGCTCTGTGCGCAACAGGTCCACGGCTTCGATACCGATTTTCAAGTGCTGGCTGACCGCGCGTTCATAAAAGGCGTTGGCTGAACCAGGCAACTTGATCTCGCTGTGCAGGGGCTTGTCCGACACACAAAGCAGCGTGCCGTAAGGCACCCGCAAGCGATAACCCTGGGCCGCGATCGTGCCGCTTTCCATGTCCACTGCCACGGCGCGGGACAGGTTGATCAGCGGCCGTTCCTGGGCCCAGCGCAGCTCCCAGTTCCGGTCGTCGTAAGTCAGCACGGTGCCGGTACGCAGGCGCTTTTTCAGCTCGTCGCCCTTTTCGCCGGTGATGTTGGCCGCCGCCTGTTGCAGTGCGAGTTGCACTTCGGCCAGGGCCGGAATCGGAATATTTGGTGGCACGACCCGGTCGAGAATGCCGTCACGACGCATATAGGCGTGGGCCAGCACGTAGTCGCCAATGGTCTGGGACTGACGCAACCCGCCGCAGTGGCCGATCATCAGCCAGCAATGCGGACGCAGTACCGCCAGGTGGTCGGTGATGTTCTTGGCGTTGGACGGGCCGACGCCGATATTGACCAGGGTCACGCCGTGACCATCAGTGGCAATCAGGTGGTAGGCCGGCATCTGGTAGCGATGCCAGACCACACCCGCGGCAATCGCCGAGGCTTCACCGTGATCCATGCTCTTTTCGATGATCACATTACCCGGCAGCACCATGCGCACGAAGCGTGGATCTTTGCGCAGTTGCTCCAGGCCATGGACGATGAACTGGTCGACGTAACGGTGATAGTTGGTCAGCAGGATCCATGGCTGCACATGCCGCCAGTCGCTACCGGTGTAATGCACCAGACGGCGCAGGGAAAAATCCACCCGGGCGGCATCGAACAGCGCCAAGGGCAACGGATCGGTGTTTTCCCAATCGTACAAGCCGTCGGCAATACCGTCGGTCGCTGCCGACAGGTCGGTGCTCGGGAACACCCGTGCCAGCACGGCGGCGGTGACACCGGAGCCGGCCAACTCATCGCCCTGCTCGACTACGTATGGATAAGGAATGTTCTGCTGGCTGACACCGACCTCTACGGTCACGGTGAAGTCGTGCATCAACGGCACGAGTTGCTCCAGCAGATATTTACGGAAGGCAGCGGGATGGGTGACGGTGACGCTGTAGGTGCCTGGCAACTGGACCTTGGCATAGGCCCGCGTGGTTTGCGGGACTTCGCCCTGGCAGTGGTAGGTCAGACGCAGTTCGGGATAACGAAACATTGCCCGTTGTTCGGCGTCCGGCTCGACACGATCCTTGAGATAACGCTTGAGCGCCTGGCTCAGCGCGGTGGTTGCACGATTGTGCAAGAGCGCAAGCCGGTCTACAGCTTGCTCGGCGGTTTGAACGACAATAAAAGCTTCGGTCACGATCAGCATCCTGTGTTCTGACTTGCAGGCCTTCATCTTGCCTGTATCGTCGCTTCACGGGAACAGTGGCCAGTGTACAAATAGAATGTTCACCGACGATCAAATGTGGGAGCGGGCTTGCTCGCGAAGAGGGAGTGTCAGCTACATTGATGTCGACTGACACTCCGTCTTCGCGAGCAAGCCCGCTCCCACAGGGTTGGGTGGTGCTCATCTGATTGCGATCAAAATCCTTGCGGGGCGGACCGAGCGACTATCGCCTCAACATCCACCCCACGCGGCAACGCACCGTACACCCGACCGCCACCATTGAGGCGACTGGCGATAAACCCGTCACTCACCGCCGTATTCCCCGCCTCCAACAACAGCTTCGCCTGTAACCCTAGGGCAATGTCTTCGGTCAACTGCCGGGCACGGTATTGAATATCGTCGGTATCCTTGAAGGCCGACTGCAACTGGGCGATGTGTGCGGCCAGGCGTTTATCGCCATGACCGTCGCCCAATTCGCTGAACAATGCATCGAGCACGCCCGGTTCCTTGGACAAGGCGCGCAGCACATCAAGGCATTGCACGTTGCCGGAGCCTTCCCAGGTCGAATTCACCGGAGCCTCGCGGTACAGGCGCGGCAAGATGCTGTCTTCCACGTACCCCGCCCCGCCCATGCATTCAGCGGCTTCGTTGATCATGGCCGGCGCGCGCTTGCAGATCCAGTACTTGCCCACCGCAGTCACCAGCCGGGCGAACCTGGCTTCCTGTGAGTCGTCCAGATGATCGAGCGCCCGTCCCATGCGCAGGCTCAAGGCCAGGGCGGCTTCGCTTTCCAGCGCCAGGTCCGCCAGCACGTTCTGCATCAGGGGCTGTTCGCTGAGCAACTTGCCGCCAACCTTGCGGTGGGCGCAGTGGTGGCTGGCCTGGGTCAGCGCCTGGCGCATCAACGAACTTGAGCCGACCATGCAATCGAAACGGGTCATGGCGACCATCTCGATGATCGTCGGCACGCCGCGCCCTTCCTCACCGACCATCCATGCCAAGGCCCCGCGAAATTCCACTTCGCTGGAGGCGTTGGAACAGTTGCCGAGTTTGTTTTTCAGGCGCTGGATGTAGAACTGATTGCGCGTGTCGTCCGGCCGATGCCGCGGCAGCAGGAAACAGGTCAGCCCTTTGTCCGTCTGCGCCAGGGTCAGGAAGGCATCGCACATGGGCGCCGAACAGAACCACTTGTGCCCCACCAATTCGTACGCCTGGCCAGGACCGCTGGCGCCCACCGGATAAGCCTTGGTGGTATTGGCGCGGACATCGGTGCCGCCCTGCTTCTCGGTCATGGCCATGCCAATCGTGACGCCGGCCTTGTGGGCCATGCCGACATTACGCGGGTCGTACTCAGTGGACAGGATCTTCGGCAGCCATTGATCCGCCAGGTCCGGTTGCAGGCGCAGCGCCGGGACGCTGGCGAAGGTCATGGTCAACGGGCAACCGCTGCCGGCTTCGGCCTGGCTATGCAGGTAGGTCATGGCGGCGCGGGCGACATGCGCACCGGACTGTGGGTGCGCCCAGGGCAACGAGGTCAGGCCATGCTCGATCGCTGCGCGCATCAGTTCATGATAGGCCGGGTGAAACTCCACCAGGTCGATACGATGTCCATAGCGGTCATGACTGCTGAAAATCGGCTTGTTCTGATTGGCCAGGAAACCCGCCGCCATCAGCGGTCCACCAGCGAGCGCGCCGTACGCATCGATCCGCGATTCGGCCCAACCGGCCCCGAAACGCCGCGCCCACTCCTGCAGGGGCAGGTCGATGCGATACAGGTTGGCGCCATCCAGCGACGGTGGCTGGTTGGTGACTTCGTGGGTTTCGGCGAACTGATGCAGGTTCATGACGGGGCTCCTTTGCTCAGCCAAGGGACTTCAGTTAAGCACCGCCCCTTGGCCGATCAAAGTGTCATATCTGCCTAACTGTCGGCGCTTTCGCCCTGCTCGGAACAGAGCACGCGACGATAAAGCGCGACCTGCAAGTCCTCGAATTTCACCGGCTTGCTCAAATGGTCAATCATCGCGCCGCTCTCGCAGCGCTCCAGATCAGCCCCCAGGGCGATCATGAATATCGGCACTTGCGCGTAACCGGGCAATGCCCGGATCCGGCAGCACACGGAAACGCCGTCGAGCGCCTGCAACTGACAATCGACCAGCACCGCATCGAAGGTTTCGCGCTGCAAAAAATCCAGCGCGGCCAAGCCGCTGTCGGCGGTGCGCACGCGAAACCCGAGCTTGAGCAACATGCCGCGCATCACCAACTGGTTGACGTTGCTGTCATCCACCAGCAATACGCTGCAATCCTGAGGCTGGCGCAGCCGGGACGATTCCCGCGGCGCGATCGGTGTGGCAGGTCGCTGCGGTGTGGCAATGTCGAATTCGACATCAAGCTGGAAACGACTGCCGCGCCCGGGCTCGGAGCGGTGCGTCAGGCGTCCGCCGAGCAATTCCACGAGTTGCCGGCAGATGGCCAGGCCTACACCCAGGCCGCCGTACTCGCGCGTCATCGAACCATCGAGCTGGAAGAAGCGCTGATACATCGTCGCCTCTCCAAGGTCAGTGAAGCCGATACCGGTGTCGATCACCGCAAAGGACAACGCCAGTCGCTCTGGGTTGACTGGTTTCCCGGTGACCCGTAACGCCAGCCCGCCGACCCGGGTAAACTTGATGGCGTTATCCAGCAGGCACTCCAGGCATTGCGCCAGCTTGGCGCTATCGCCCTCCAAGCGATCCGGCACACCCGGTGCCACGTCGACCTTGAAGTCCAGCGACTTGCTCGCGGCATTACCGTAGAACTGGGCGCGCAATGCCTCTACCACGGTGCGCAAGCTGAAGGTGGTCGCAGAAGCCTTGAGCTTGCCCGCCTGCAGTTCGGTCAGGGTGAGAATGCCATTGACCATGCGCATCATGTCCCGCGCCGATCCGGCGGCCGTTTGCTGATATTGCTCCAGCTCAGGGTCCATCTCGACGGTCTGCATCAGCTCCAGCGAACCGATCACGCCGTTCATGGGCGTACGCAATTCGTGGGTCAGGGTGGCGAGGAATTCGTCCTTGAGCTTGTTGCTGTGTGCCAGCTGCTGGTTGAGCGCCTCAAGTTTTTGCCCGGCGTCGAGCAGGGTTTGCGCCTGCTGCTCGCGCATGGCGTTGATACGGTCGGCCAGGGCCATGGACAGCAGCGCCACTTCGATGGCCGAGCCAATCTGGCTGGAGTACATGGTCAGGAACACATTCGGCAGGTAACCGAGCACCATCAATGTATTGATGATGCCGCCGAGCAGAAACGCCGACCAGGCAATGATGAAATAGCGCGCAACCCGCAACCCGCGCAACCAGGCGAAAATCCCCGCGGCAAAAATCACCACCGTGAAGGTCAGGGCCAGGGTAGTGGCCAGACGCAAGGCCAAGGCATAGCTGGTCATCAGGGACAACCCGACCACCAGCGCGCCGAATGCCACCAACGCCAGCAGCAAGCGGTCCATCCAGCGGCTGAGGGTGGCGGTCTGCAGGAAGCTGCGGGCGAACTGGCTACCGAACAATCCGGCACAACCGATGAAAAAAGGCGTCGAAGCGTTGGCCCACCAGGGATTGTCTGGCCAGAAATACTGCACGGCCGCGCCGTTCACCGACAGCTGATACAAGCCAAACGAGGCGATGTAGAAGATGTAGTAGAGATAGCTGGTATCACGCACGCTGAGGTAAATGAACAGGTTGTAGACCAGCATGCCCAGCAATACACCGTAGATCAGCCCCAACACATAGAGGCGCACCGGTTGGTCTTCGAGATAGGCCGTGCTGGACCACAACGTAACTGGCGCCTGGATCGACCCCTGGCTTTGCAGCCGCAAGTACAGGGTTTGCACTTGGTCAGGCGTAAAATCCAAAGTGAACAGGTAGTTGTTCTGGCGTATTTCACGACTGGCGAACGGCAAGGCGTCGCCGGTTTGCCTGGCCAATTGATAGTTGCCGCTCGCGTCAGGCAGATACAAGTCAAGGTGATCGAGCGGTGGGTAAGCCAACTCCAGCAGCCACGTCCGTTGCGCGGTCGGGTTTGAAGGGCGGTAATGCAGGTCGATTTTCAGCCAGAACACCGAGCGCGAATAGCCGGCATTAAGGGTGGTCTTGTCATGCGCCTTGAAGTTGCCAGCTGCCGCCTGCGCACGAACATCCGCGACAGTCGCCTGACCACCCGCGTCTTCAAACACTTGCAGGGTTCGCCCGAGGGGAAGGCTTCGGGTGAGTTCATTGAACTCAACGGCGTTCGCCAAGAGGGGCAAACACAACACAAACATCAGCAAATAGCGCATTTATGCCCCAGCATGGCCTGTCCGGTCCTGTCAGGAAGCCCCCCATTCCTTTTGAGCAGACGTAAAACCGGTGATACCTGTTATTGGTTTGGATCCACTCTAGCATAGCCGTTGATGGCTAATGAGCACTACCGAAATTTTTCACACAAAGGCTCTAGAACGGTAGTTCCAGCGAAGATTATTGAGATAGAGCTGTTGGTTTGGTCACAAAAATCAAAAGATCGCAGCCTTCGGCAGCTCCTACGGTTTTCGCGTCGATCTGAAGACCCTGTAGGAGCTGCCGAAGGCTGCGATCTTTTGACTGTCGCGCAGCGGGCTTCGAAAAAAGATGTTTGGTGGTAAGCTCGCGCACCATGAATATCTACAGCTCTCGCCCCGTTGTCCTCTGTCTCTCCGGCCACGACCCAAGTGGTGGCGCCGGCTTGCAGGCAGATATCGAAGCCTTGCTCGCTCAGGGTTGCCATGCGGCTCCGGCCGTCACCGCCCTGACCGTGCAAGACACTGTCAATGTCACTGACTTTCGCGTGCTCGACCGTGAGTGGGTGTTGGCCCAGGCCAATGCCGTGCTCAACGATTCCGAAGTCGCGGCGGTCAAGCTCGGCATGCTCGGCTCCCTGGAAATGGTCGACACCGTGGTCGAACTGCTTTCGGCGCACCCGCACTTGCCGGTGGTCTGTGACCCGGTACTGCGCGCCGGTGGCGGAGGTCGACTGGGCAAGGACGAAGTCGGCTACGCCATGCGCGAACGCCTGCTGCCGCTCTCGATCATCGCCACCCCCAACCTTCCCGAAGCCCGTATCCTCGCCGAACTGCCTGAAGGCACCGCGGACGAGTGCGCTGAAAAACTCCTGCCGTTCGTCAAACACCTGCTGATCACCGGCGGCCACGGCGACGAAACCGAAATCCACAACCGCCTGTACAGCCGCGACGGCTTGCGCGAAACCTACACCTGTCAACGCCTGCCGGGCAGCTATCACGGCTCGGGTTGCACCCTGGCCAGTGCGCTTGCCGGCCGTCTGGCCCAAGGTGAAAACCTCGCCAGCGCCGTACAGACTGCACTTAACTACACGTGGCGCACCCTGCGCGATGCGGAGCAGTTGGGCAAAGGCCAATTCGTGCCACGCCGCCTGCCACTGGACTTCTGTTCGTAACTCTCTATTAGCTGCGGTGAGGCTTGCTTGATGAAACTACGTGGCCTGTACGCCATTACCGACAGCCAGTTGCTGGCCGGTAAATTTCTTTCGTACGTGGAGGCGGCGCTGGAAGGTGGCGTCACCCTGCTGCAATACCGCGACAAGAGCAGCGATGAGGCCCGTCGTTTGCGTGAAGCCGAAGCCCTGCGCGATCTGTGCGATCGCTACAAGACCCGATTGATCATCAATGACGACGCCGAACTGGCCGCGCGCCTGAACGTCGGCGTGCACCTGGGGCAGACTGACGGGCCGCTCACCCCGGCCCGCGCGTTGCTCGGCTCCAAGGCGATTATCGGTTCAACCTGTCATGCACAACTCGAACTCGCCGAGCAGGCCGCCAAAGAAGGCGCCAGCTATGTCGCGTTTGGCCGTTTTTTCAATTCCAACACCAAGCCCGGCGCACCGACTTGCAGTCTCGACCTGCTCGACCAGGCCCGCAGCAAGCTGCATCTGCCGATCTGCGCGATCGGCGGCATCACCCTCGACAACGCCGCCCCGCTAGTGGCCCACGGGGTCGATCTACTCGCTGTGGTGCACGGCCTGTTTGGCGCCGAGAGCACGGCTGAGGTGACCCGCCGCGCCCGCGCCTTTAACGAATTACTGAAAATCTGATTTGAGAGCCCGATCATGTCTCGTTCCGAAACCCTGTTTGCCAATGCCCAGAAACACATCCCCGGTGGCGTGAACTCGCCGGTCCGTGCATTCAAGAGCGTTGGCGGCACGCCGTTGTTCTTCAAGCATGCCGAAGGCGCCTACGTCACCGACGAAGACGACAAGCGCTATGTGGACTACGTCGGTTCCTGGGGCCCGATGATCCTCGGCCACAGTCACCCGCAAGTCCTGGATGCCGTGCGCAAGCAGCTTGAACACGGTTTGTCCTACGGCGCGCCGACCGAGATGGAAACCCAGATGGCGGATCTCGTCTGCTCGCTGGTGCCGTCGATGGAAATGGTGCGCATGGTCAGCTCCGGCACCGAAGCGACCATGAGCGCGATCCGTCTGGCCCGTGGCTTTACCGGTCGCGACAGCATCATCAAGTTCGAAGGCTGCTACCACGGTCACTCCGACAGCCTGCTGGTCAAGGCCGGCTCCGGCGCCTTGACCCAGGGCGTGCCGAGCTCGGCGGGCGTACCCGCGGCGTTCGCAAAACACACCCTGACCCTGCCATTCAACGACATTGATGCCGTCGAGGCCATGCTCGCCGAAGTCGGTCAGGACGTGGCGTGCATCATCGTCGAACCGGTCGCTGGCAACATGAACTGCGTGCCGCCGGCCCCAGGGTTCCTCGAAGGCCTGCGGACCCTGTGCGACAAGCACGGCGTGGTGTTGATTTTCGACGAGGTGATGACCGGTTTCCGTGTTGCCCTTGGCGGCGCCCAGGCTCACTACGGCGTGACACCGGACCTGACCACCTTCGGCAAAATCATTGGTGGCGGCATGCCGGTCGGTTGCTTCGGCGGCAAGCGTGAAATCATGTCGCGCATTGCCCCGCTGGGTCCGGTATACCAGGCCGGTACATTGTCGGGTAACCCGCTGGCGATGGCGGCGGGCCTGACCACATTGCGCCTGATCAGCCGCCCGGGCTTCCACGACGAACTGACCGACTACACCACTCGCCTGCTCGACGGGTTGCAAGTGCGCGCCGATGCGGCTGGTATTCCCTTCGTGACCACCCAGGCCGGTGGCATGTTCGGCCTGTACTTCAGCGGTGCCGACGACATTGTGACCTTCGATGACGTGATGGCCAGCGATGCCGCCTTGTTCGGCCGCTTCTTTCACTTGATGCTCGAAGGTGGCGTATACCTGGCGCCAAGCGCTTTCGAAGCCGGCTTCACCTCGATCGCCCACGGCGAAGCAGAGCTGAAACTGACCCTGGATGCCGCCGAGCGCGCCTTTGCTGCACTGAAGTAACGCCGTAGCGCTGACGCTGGCTCTTGCCGGCGTCAGCCTTCACTCCTGCCCTTTTTCCTGCTCATCTGCTAATAATCCCTGTTAAGTGGGCGATATATTTCCCGCGCAGCAGAAAAACGAGTAAAGACTTTGTAAGGTTGGCCCTGCTTATTTCATAATGCGCGCTTATTGGATCCCCTCGATGGGTCCGCGCGCCCCTCAGAGGTAAGTCGATTCCCATGAACCGCACCGGCCGCGCCCTTTCACTGGGCTGCCTGTTGCTCCTTCAGCCCCTGCTCGCGCTCGCACAAGCAGGCGGTAACTCGTTGTTAATCCCAGCGATGGGTCGCTGCACCCTCAATACCCAGCCGCAAGACCTGGAACAGGCACTGGCTGCCTGCCAGAAAGCGTCGGATGAAGGGGATGCCCAAGCGCAATACGAGTTGGGTGAGTTCTACTACGATGGGAATAACGCGCCACGCGATCTCAATAAAGCCCTGAACTACTTCGAAAAGGCCTCGCTGCAAGGCCATGCCCAGGCCCAATTCAAACTCGGCACCATGTTCTTTCACGGCGAGGGCGTACCGGCCAATAATATTCAGGCGTACATCGTTCTGAAGATGGCGGCGGTCAACGGTGCGGAAGAAGCCTTGGATACCGCCGACGAAGTCGCCGAGAAGATGCCGCGCCAGGAACTGGAAGTCGCCACTCAGGTGCTGGGACAAATTTTCCGTAAATACCTGATGGAATTGCAGAGCGCCGATGGGCGGACGCCGTTCGCGCCGCTTCCCTGACTTCAGTATTGATCTGACGGCCCCTTCGCGAGCAGGCTCGCTCCCACAGTTGATCTATTGTGGGAGCGAGCCTGCTCGCGAAGGGGCGACTCGCTCTTGAAGCCTACTTCTCAGGCATTGGCACCGGAAAAGGCATCACATTGCCGACCGTGCCGCGGGCTTCGCTGATTTTCGGTGTACCCAGGCGCTCGACCTCGTCGATGCGCACGATCGAATGCATGGGCACGAAACTGCGCACGACCCCTTCGAACTGGGCCTTGAGCTTCTCCTCGCTCGGGTCTACGACTACCTGTGTGCGCTCGCCAAAGACGAACTCTTCCACTTCCAGGAAGCCCCACAGATCGCTTTGATAGATCTGCTTGGCGTACATTTCGAACACCTGGCCCTGATTGAGGAAAATCACCTTGTAGATTGGAGCTTCACGTTTGGTCATGGCAGGCGAAACACATCGGGGATAAAAATGAGGGCGCGAACTATAGCATAGCCGCCGGACGCGCAGCGGTAGGAACCTGAGGACATGTTCCCTATAATGCGCGGTTCTTTGAATCACGTGATGACTCTATCCATGGCCAAGAAGCTTTACATCGAAACCCACGGTTGCCAGATGAACGAGTACGACAGCTCGCGCATGGTCGATCTGTTGGGCGAACACCAGGCCCTGGAAGTCACGGCGCGCGCTGAAGACGCCGACGTGATCCTGCTCAACACCTGCTCGATCCGCGAGCGCGCCCAGGACCGCGTCTATTCCCAGCTGGGTCGCTGGCGCGAGCTGAAGCTGGCCAACCCGGACATGGTGATTGCCGTCGGCGGTTGCGTGGCCAGCCAGGAAGGCGCCGCCATTCGCGACCGCGCGCCCTATGTCGACGTGGTATTCGGGCCGCAGACCTTGCACCGCCTGCCGGAAATGATCGACGCCGCGCGCATCACCAAGCTGCCGCAAGTCGACGTCTCGTTCCCCGAAATCGAAAAATTCGACCACTTGCCCGAGCCACGCATCGACGGCCCGAGCGCCTACGTGTCGGTGATGGAGGGTTGCAGCAAATACTGCACGTTCTGCGTGGTGCCCTACACCCGCGGTGAGGAAGTGAGCCGCCCGTTCGACGACGTGATTGCCGAAATCATCCACCTAGCCGAACACGGCGTGCGTGAAGTGACGCTGCTGGGGCAGAACGTCAACGGCTATCGCGGCAAGACCCACGACGGTCGCCTGGCGGATCTGGCCGAACTGATCCGCGTGGTCGCCGCCGTCGATGGCATCGACCGCATCCGCTACACCACCTCGCACCCGCTGGAATTCTCCGACAGCCTGATCCAGGCCCACGCCGAAGTGCCGGAGCTGGTGAAACACCTGCACCTGCCGGTGCAATCGGGTTCGGACCGCATCCTCGCGGCGATGAAACGCAACCACACGGCGCTGGAATACAAATCCAAACTGCGCAAGTTGCGCGCTGCCGTGCCGGGTATCTGCATCAGTTCGGACTTCATCGTCGGTTTCCCCGGCGAGACCGAGAAAGACTTCGAACAAACCATGAAACTGATTCAGGACGTCGGTTTCGACTTCTCCTATTCGTTCGTCTACAGCCAGCGCCCGGGCACTCCGGCCGCCGACCTGGTCGATGAAACCCCGGAAGAGCTGAAAAAAGAGCGCCTGAACGCCCTGCAACATCGCCTCAACCAGCAGGGCTTTGAAATCAGCCGACAAATGGTCGGTACGACTCAGCGGATTCTTGTAACCGATTATTCCAAGAAAGACCCTGGCGAGCTGCAAGGGCGAACCGAGAATAACCGCATCGTCAACTTCCGCTGTGACAATCCGACCCTGATCGGCCAGTTCGCGGATGTGCACATCGACGCCGCGCAGCCGCACTCGCTGCGAGGCTCGTTGATCCAATAACCCCCGCGCCCTCTATGGGAGCGGGCTTCTGTGGTGAGGGGATTTTGTGGCGAGGGGATTTAGCGAAACGTCGCACCGCCCCGTTGGGTTGCGCAGCGGCCCCAAAAAGATGGGACTGCTACGCAGTCCAGCGGGGATAAATCCCCTCGCCACAAAAGCAAAATTTCTGCACCCGATTTAAGAGCTTTCGCACCCGCGCCACTGGCGCTATCCTTGAATCATCCCAATTGCCCCAGGGCGGCTAAATACGACCTTGAACGCACCCATCGAACCACATCGTTTCATCCTCGAGCCTTTCGAGGCTCGCCGCTTCGCCAATCTGTGCGGGCAGTTCGACGAGCACCTGCGCTTGATCGAGCAGCGCCTGACTATCGAGATCCGCAACCGCGGAAACCAGTTCGAACTGATCGGCGAGCGTAAGCACACCACCTCCGCGGAAAACCTGCTGCGCCGCCTGTACCGGGAAACCAAGGGTACTGAGCTGTCGCCGGACATGGTTCACCTGTTCCTGCAGGAATCGGCCGTCGAAGAGCTGGACAACCATTCGCCCGCCGATGCCTCCGTCGCCCTGCGCACCAAGAAAGGCATGATTCGCCCTCGCGGCTTGAATCAAGTGCGCTACGTGAAGGAAATCCTTGGCAACGACATCAACTTCGGCATCGGTCCGGCCGGTACCGGCAAGACCTACCTGGCCGTCGCCTGCGCAGTGGATGCCCTGGAGCGTGAACAGATCCGGCGTATCCTGCTGGTGCGTCCGGCGGTCGAAGCCGGTGAAAAGCTCGGCTTCCTGCCCGGTGACCTGTCGCAGAAAATCGACCCGTACTTGCGCCCGCTTTATGACGCGCTCTACGAAATGCTCGGTTTCGAACACGTCGCCAAGCTGATCGAGCGCCAGGTGATCGAAGTGGCCCCACTGGCCTACATGCGCGGCCGTACGCTGAACAACAGCTTCATCATCCTCGACGAAAGCCAGAACACCACGGTCGAACAGATGAAAATGTTCCTGACCCGGATCGGTTTCGGCTCCACCGCCGTCATCACCGGTGACATCACCCAGGTCGACTTGCCTAAAGGCACCAAGTCCGGGCTGCACCACGTGATCGAAGTGCTTAAGGATGTTCCGGGTATCAGCTTTACCCATTTCATGCCCAAGGACGTCGTGCGTCATCCGCTGGTGCAGCGCATTGTCGAGGCCTACGAGCGTTTCGAAAATCGTGCCATCGATGAAACGCCAAAGGACAGCCGACGCGATGCTTGAGCTTGATCTGCAAATCGCGACCCAAGCGCCCGCCCCCAGCGAAGCCGAGTTCCGCCAATGGTGCGAACTGGCCTTGCGCCAGCGCAGCGCCGACTCCGAGATGACCATTCGCCTGGTCGACGAAGTCGAAGGCCGCGAACTGAATAACACCTGGCGGCAAAAGGATTACGCCACCAACGTCCTGTCGTTTCCTGCCGATGTGCCGGACGAGTTCCTCGACATCCCGCTGCTGGGCGATCTGGTGATCTGCGTGTCCGTGGTCGAGCGAGAAGCCGCCGAGCAGGGCAAGGTACTCAAGGCCCATTGGGCGCACCTGGTGATTCACGGCTGCTTGCATCTGCTGGGTTACGACCATATAGATGACGACGAAGCCGAAGAGATGGAAGCACTGGAACGAACGTTGCTTGCAGAACTGGGCTATCGCGATCCGTACGCGGACGACGAAACCGATTTATCCCCTACCGAAACAACAAAGGATTCAGAGTAATCGCTATGAGCGAAGATCGATCGAGCAACGGGCAGAAGTCTTGGCTGGGTAAGCTCACCCAGGCTTTTGCCCACGAGCCGAAGAACCGCCAGGAGCTGCTGGAGCTGCTGCGCGATGCACATCAGAACAAACTGCTGGACAGCGAAGCGCTGGCCATCGTCGAAGGCGCTATCCAGGTTGCCGACCTGCAAGTACGGGACATCATGGTCCCGCGCTCACAGATGATCAGCATCAAGGCGACCCAGACACCTCGCGAGTTCCTGCCTGCCGTGGTCGATTCGGCCCACTCCCGCTACCCGGTGATCGGCGAAAGCCACGATGACGTGATGGGCGTTCTGCTGGCCAAGGACTTGTTGCCGTTGATCCTCAGGGAGAACGGCGACAGCTTCAACATCAAGGACCTGCTGCGCCCGGCTACCTTCGTGCCGGAATCCAAACGCCTGAACGTGTTGTTGCGTGAGTTCCGCGCCAACCACAACCACATGGCCATCGTCATCGACGAATACGGCGGCGTGGCAGGCCTGGTGACCATCGAAGACGTGCTGGAACAGATCGTCGGCGACATCGAAGACGAACACGACGTCGAGGAAGACAGCTACATCAAGCCACTGCCCAGCGGCGACTTCCTGATCAAGGCCCTGACGCCGATCGAGAACTTCAATGAGTTCTTCGACAGCGAATTCTCCGACGATGAGTTCGACACCGTGGGTGGCCTGGTGATGAGCGCGTTCGGGCACCTGCCAAAACGCAACGAAATCACCGAAATCGGCGCCTATCGCTTTCGCATCCTGAACGCCGACAGTCGGCGGATTCATTTGCTGCGACTGTCACCTATCGCCCGGTAAAAACCTAAGGATTGAAATGCGCTGGACAACCCGCCCCGGCTGGCCCGGTAACCTGCTGGCCGTGGCGGCCGGTGCAATCACCACCCTGGCCCTGGCGCCGTTCGATATCTGGCCACTGGCACTGCTGGCGGTCGGGCTTTTCTATGCCGGCTTGCGTGAACTGAACCCCCGCCAAGCCTTGGGCCGTGGATGGTGTTTCGGCTTCGGCCTGTTTGGCGCCGGCACCAGCTGGATCTACTACAGCATTCATCACTTCGGTGGTGCATCGGTGCTGCTGGCCGGCTTCCTGATGCTGATCTTCACCGCGGCGATTGCCTGGTTCTTCGCCCTGCCTGCCTGGATTTGGGCGCGCTGGCTGCGACGCAACGAAGCACCGCTGGCGGACAGCTTGGCATTTGCGGCGCTGTGGGTCGGCCAGGAAGCATTTCGCGGCTGGTTCCTGACCGGATTCCCATGGCTCTACTCCGGCTACAGCCAGCTTGACGGCCCGCTGTCCGGTCTCGCGCCTGTCGGCGGGATGTGGCTGATATCCTTTACCTTGGCCCTGACCGCCGCCTTGATCTACAACGCCATGCGCCTGGTGCGCACCGGACGCAAGGGCTTCATCGCCGCGGGCATTGTGCTGCTCGCTGGCCCGTGGGTTGCCGGCATGGCACTCAAGCAACACGCCTGGACCAGCCCGTCAGGCGCGCCACTGAGTGTCGCGGCGCTTCAGGGCAACATCGAACAGAGCATGAAGTGGGACCCGGCGCAGCTCAACGCGCAATTGGAGTTGTACCGCGACATGAGCTTCAGTTCGAAACGGGTCGACTTGCTGATCTGGCCGGAAACCGCGGTCCCGGTGCTCAAGGAGTCTGCCCAGGGCTACCTGGACATGATGGGCAAATTCGCCGCCGAACGGGATTCGGCCATGATCACCGGCGTGCCGATCCGCGAAATGGTCCATCACGAAAAACGCTTTTACAACGGCATTACCGTGGTCGGCGAAGGCGACGGCACCTACCTCAAGCAGAAGCTGGTGCCGTTTGGCGAGTACGTGCCTTTGCAGGATGTGCTGCGTGGCCTGATCGCGTTCTTCGACCTGCCCATGTCGGACTTTGCCCGCGGCCCTTCCGACCAGGCCATGCTGCAAGCCAAGGGGTACCAGATTGCGCCCTTCATCTGCTACGAGGTGGTGTATCCAGAGTTCGCCGCCGGCCTTGCCGCGCGAAGCGACCTGCTGCTGACCATCAGTAACGACACCTGGTTCGGCACGTCCATCGGCCCGCTGCAGCATTTGCAGATGGCGCAGATGCGCGCGCTCGAGGCCGGCCGCTGGATGATCCGCGCCACTAACAATGGCGTGACCGGCCTGATCAACCCGTTCGGCCAGATCACCACGCAGATCCCGCAATTCGAACGCGGCATCCTGTACGGTGAAGTGGTGCCCATGCACGACCTCACACCGTACCTGCAATGGCGGTCATGGCCGCTGATCATTGTGTGTGTGCTGTTGTTTGGCTGGGCGTTGATTGCCAGCCGGATGGCCAAGACCGTCTGAATATTTGTGGCGCCTGCAAAAGATCGCAGCCTGCGGCAGCTCCTACAGGGGATTGCATTCCAAATGTTGGAGCTGCCGAAGGCTGCGATCTTTTGATCTTCAGCGGTAGAACATCCAATACCCGATCTGCCCCGCAGCCTCATTCAACAGCTGCCCGCTACGCCAGATCGCCTTGAACTCGGGCATCCAGCCGCCCAGTGGCTCAGCGTTATCCACGCTCAAGAATCCCACTGGCGCCGGCACCACTTCAAACCCGGCCTTCTGAAAACTCCAGACCGCTCGCGGCATATGCCAGGCCTGTGTCACCACCACCACGCGCTTGATGCCTTCAGGCAACAACACCTCGGCGCTGAACGTAGCATTCTCCCAAGTGGTGCGACTTCGCCCTTCCTGCCAACGCACCGCCACGCCAAAATCATCGTGCAATGAGTCCGCCATCAGCTTGGCCTCGGTGGGCGGTGTGCCATAGTGCAAACCGCCACTGGTCAGGATCGGCAAGCCCGAAGCCTTTGCCAGGCGAGCGGCATAGCGTTCTCGCTCCAGTGCCACCCCGGTGGGTTGATCGCTGCCCCAGGCCAGGTCGCCCCGCTCACGACCGGCTCCCAGCACTACGATCGCATCGGCGCGCTGGGCCAACGCTGCCCATTCGTCGCGTGCCAAGGGTGCCTCACGCTCAAGAAGCCCGGCGCCCCACTGCACCATGACTGGCAGGCTCATCAACCAGAGCCCTCCGACGCCCAGGGCGAAGCACCCAGCGGCAAGCCGCGGTCTTGAGCGGCGCCAGCACCAGGCGAGCACCAGCAACAGGATAAGAACGCCGGGCGGCATCAGAAGGTGTTTGACGAAATAGCGAAAAGGCATCAGGCATCTCCTTAAAGATGCCCGAAGCCTAAGTGGGTTGACGCAATGCGACAATAAATACGCAAGGACTATGCTTCAAAATACCGTGGAGCATGGCTCTATGCCTTATTTGCACTGCAGGGACCGGACCTTTACCGCGTCTCTGCCAGCTACTTTGTCCTTGAGCCAGATAATTTTGGCTGTGCGTGGTGCGTCGAGTTGCTTCACTGCCTCTGACAAGCATCCGTGTGTCTCACGCTCACTGCGATCGAGGTACGCCTTGACCAATGCAAACTCTGCGGGGCTCAGGCCACGCAACTCCAGCTCCAGTGGACGTTCATCACGCAACCGGCCCGCGGTTTTCGCCGCATCCAGGGCCATTCCAAGACGGTCTATCAGTCTTTCGTACAGCTCCGGTTTTGTAACTTTTTGCCGTGACTCAACCATCCCTCACCTCATTGGAAGATAAGAACTACTCCCCAGTTAGAGCTTAGCTTCCATCGACAAACCGGCTGGACGCCGCGACCAACGGCCCTCGCAGCGGTTTTCACGAGACGCGCGGCAGTAATCAGGGTTTCCCTCGATAGAGTGCGGTCATGTATGCTACGGCGCTTCCTGTAACTCCACTTCCAGCTCCTCTGGGCACCGAAAAACGCCAAATTGGCGTGTTCACCGTCCAGCGTCGCATTGAAGAGGATTAGGCCACCCCTATTCAGTTCAAAAGTAGCCATGCACGAACAATATCAGCCCCGTGAAATCGAAGCCGCCGCCCAGTCATTCTGGGATGAGCAAAAGTCCTTTGAAGTCAGTGAACAGCCAGGCAAGGAGACTTACTACTGCCTGTCGATGTTCCCTTACCCCAGCGGCAAGCTACACATGGGGCACGTGCGCAACTACACCATCGGCGACGTGATTTCCCGCTACCAGCGCATGCAAGGCAAGAACGTCCTGCAACCCATGGGTTGGGACGCCTTTGGCATGCCGGCGGAAAACGCCGCGATGAAGAACAACGTAGCGCCCGCCAAGTGGACCTACGAAAACATCGCCTACATGAAAAGCCAGTTGCGCAGCCTGGGCCTGGCGGTGGACTGGTCGCGCGAAGTGACCACCTGCAAGCCCGATTACTACCGCTGGGAGCAATGGCTGTTCACCCGCCTGTTCGAAAAAGGGCTGATCTACAAAAAGAGCGGCACCGTTAACTGGGACCCGGTCGACCAGACCGTCCTGGCCAACGAGCAAGTGATCGACGGCCGCGGCTGGCGTTCCGGCGCGCTGATCGAAAAGCGCGAAATCCCGATGTACTACTTCAAGATCACCGCCTACGCGGATGAACTGCTGGAGAGCCTCGACGAACTGACTGGCTGGCCTGAGCAGGTCAAGACCATGCAGCGCAACTGGATCGGCAAGTCCCGCGGGATGGAAGTGCAGTTCCCGTACAACGTCGACTCCATCGGCGAAGCCGGCACCCTGAAAGTCTTCACTACGCGTCCGGACACCCTCATGGGTGCGACCTACGTTGCCGTGGCCGCCGAGCACCACCTGGCCACCCTGGCCGCGCAAAACAACCCCGAGCTGCAAGCGTTCATTGCTGAATGCAAGGGCGGCAGCGTTGCTGAAGCCGACGTTGCGACCCAAGAGAAAAAAGGCCTGCCAACCGGCCTGTTCGTCGAGCACCCGTTGACCGGCGAAAAACTGCCAGTATGGGTCGCCAACTATGTGCTGATGCATTACGGCGACGGCGCCGTCATGGCGGTTCCGGCGCACGACGAACGCGATTTCGAGTTCGCCCACAAGTACAACCTGCCGGTTAAGTCCGTGGTTCGCACAAGTGCAGGCGACACCAACCCTGCCCCGTGGCAAGACGCCTACGGCGAGCACGGCACGCTGATCAACTCCGGCGAGTTTGACGGCCTCGACTTCGTCGGCGCCTTCGACGCCATCGAAGTCGCGCTGATCAAGAAAGAACTCGGCGCCTCGCGCACCCAGTTCCGCCTGCGCGACTGGGGCATCAGCCGTCAACGCTACTGGGGCTGCCCGATCCCGATCATCCACTGCACTACCTGCGGTGACGTGCCGGTGCCGGAAGATCAATTGCCCGTCGTACTGCCGGAAGACGTCGTTCCCGATGGCGCCGGTTCGCCACTGGCGCGCATGCCCGAGTTCTACGAGTGCAGCTGCCCGAAATGCGGCCAGCCTGCCAAGCGTGAAACCGACACCATGGACACCTTCGTCGAGTCCTCGTGGTACTACGCCCGCTACGCCTCGCCGCATTTCGAGGGTGGCCTGGTGGAAAAATCCGCAGCCGACCACTGGTTGCCGGTGGATCAGTACATCGGCGGCATCGAACACGCGATCCTGCACCTGCTTTACGCGCGCTTCTTCCACAAACTGATGCGCGACGAAGGCCTGGTCAGCTCCAACGAGCCGTTCAAGAACCTGCTGACCCAGGGCATGGTGATCGCCGAGACCTACTACCGTCGCGAAGCCAACGGCGCCTACACCTGGTTCAACCCGGCGGACGTCGAACTCGAGCGCGACAGCAAGGCCAAAGTCATCAGCGCCAAGCTGATCGCCGACGGCCTGCCGGTGGAAATCGGTGGCACCGAGAAGATGGCCAAGTCGAAGAACAACGGCGTTGACCCACAGTCGATGATCGACCAGTTCGGTGCCGACACCTGCCGCCTGTTCATGATGTTCGCCTCGCCGCCTGACATGAGCGCGGAATGGTCCGATTCCGGGGTAGAAGGTTCGCACCGCTTCCTCAAGCGCGTCTGGCGCCTGGCCCAAGCGCACGTCACCCAGGGCCTGCCGGGGCAACTGGACGTCGCCGGCCTCAACGACGAGCAAAAAGCCATTCGCCGTTCGATCCACCAGGCGATCAAGCAGGCCAGCCACGACGTCGGCCAGAACCACAAGTTCAACACCGCCATCGCCCAGGTGATGACACTGATGAACGTGCTGGAGAAAGCCGCGCAAGGCACCGAGCAGGATCGCGCGCTGGTTCAGGAAGGCCTGGAAACCGTGACACTGCTGCTGGCGCCGATCACCCCGCACATCTGCCACGAGCTGTGGCATCGACTGGGTCACGCCGACCCGGTGATCGATGCCGGCTGGCCTGTGCTGGACGAGAGCGCGCTGGTGCAAGACAGCCTGACGCTGGTTATCCAGGTGAACGGCAAGCTGCGCGGCCAGATCGAAATGCCGGCCAGCGCCACTCGCGAAGAAGTCGAAGCCGCCGCACGGGCCAACGAAAACGTGCTGCGCTTCGTCGATGGTCTGACCATTCGCAAAGTGATCGTGGTGCCCGGAAAACTGGTCAACATCGTCGCCAGCTAATTGGATCAGGCGCCCGGCCGTGCCGGGCGCCGAACAAAACCTTACGGGCCGCTCGATTGGCCCACACGGTTTCAAGGGGAGCAACACAATGATCAAACGCAACTTGCTGGTGATAGGGCTCGCGGTCCTGTTGAGCGCCTGCGGCTTCCAGCTGCGCGGCACCGGCACCACCGACCTGGCGCTCAAGGAACTTGACCTGAGCGCCCGCGACGCCTACGGCGATACCGTGACGCAACTGCGCCAGATGCTGGTGAGCAGCGGCGTCAAGGTCTACAACGGTGCACCGTACAAACTCATCCTGACCGACCAGCAGGAATCCCAGCGCATCCTGAGCTACGCAGGTGCCGGCCGCACTGGCGAATACCAACTGAGCACAGTGCTCAACTATGACATTCGCGGCCAGGGAAACCTGCCCCTGCTCAGCGATAAACTCGAAGTGCAGAAGGTGTTCATCCACGATGGCAACAACCTGGTAGGGTCCGACCAGGAAGCCAGCGATGCCCGCAAGGAAATGCGTCGCGAGCTGGTTCAACGCATGATGTTGCGCCTGCAGCAATTCACCCCGGCCCAACTGGACCAGTTGCAGCAGACTGCCGAAGCCAAGGCCAAGGCGGAAGCCGCGGCACTGGAAGCGGCCCAGAAGGCTGAGGCGAACACGCCACGCCAGTCGCCAATCGATCTGCCTCGGCAGTAAGACTTACGGGGCGCTCTGGCGCCCCGTTTGCCCTCTCTTATGAAGCTCGCTCCCGCCCAACTCGCCAAACACCTGCAAGGCGCCCTTGCGCCGGTCTATGTCATCAGTGGCGATGACCCCTTGCTGTGCCAGGAAGCCGCTGACGCCATCCGCGCGACCGCCCGCCAACAAGGCTTCGATGAACGCCAGGTGTTCGCCGCCGACGCCAGTTTCGACTGGGGTACCTTGCTGCAAGCCGGTGCCAGCATGTCGCTGTTCGCCGAAAAACGCTTGCTGGAATTGCGCCTGCCTTCCGGAAAACCCGGCGATAAAGGTGCCGCTGCACTCATTGAATACTGCTCGCGCCCGGCCGAAGACACGGTGCTGTTGATCAGCCTGCCGAAGCTCGATGGCAGCGCGCAGAAAACCAAATGGGGCAAGGCGCTGGTCGAAGGCCAGCAGACCCAGTTCGTCCAGATCTGGCCGGTGGATGCCAACCAGTTACCCAGCTGGATCCGTCAACGTTTGTCCCAGGCCGGGCTATCCGCCAGCCAGGACGCCGTCGAGCTGATCGCCGCACGGGTGGAGGGCAACTTGCTGGCCGCCGCCCAGGAAATCGAAAAACTCAAGCTGATGGCCGAAGGCGGCCAGATCACCATCGAAACAGTACAGGCCGCGGTGGCCGACAGTGCGCGCTTCGATGTTTTCGGCTTGACCGACGCCATTCTCAATGGCGAAGCCGCCCATGCGCTGCGTATGCTTGAAGGGCTTCGCGGTGAAGGTGTCGAGCCCCCGGTGATTCTCTGGGCCCTGGCCCGGGAACTGCGCCTGCTGGCTAACATTTCATTGCAATACAGCCAGGGTACGCCACTGGACAAGGCCTTCAGCCAGGCCAAGCCGCCGGTTTGGGACAAACGCAAACCGCTGATGAGCAAAGCCCTGCAGCGTTATTCGGCGCAACGCTGGGCGCAATTGTTGCTCGAAGCCCAGCGCATCGACGCACAGATCAAGGGCCAGGCGGCGGGCTCCCCGTGGATGAGCTTGAGTCGCCTGACGCTGTTGATGGCTGGGCAGAGATTGTCGTTGCCTGCAGAGTAAGGCTTGGCGCCTTCGCTCCTACAGGGAAGGCGTCCGAAAGGTCCTACAGAGTGTAGGGACTAGACAGAACCCCAAATTCGGCCGATGATTTGCCCCGCAAAAACCACTCCACTTGCGAGAACCCATCATGAGCAAAAAGCCATCTAAACATGGCCCCAACAAGGCCAAATCCATCATCGCCCAGCCCTTGTTCCGCAGCCGCCAGGAACGCGCCGGCAAAGGCAAAGGCAGCTACCGCCGCGAAGCCTTCCAGTCTGACAACTGGGAGGCTTCTTACTTTCTGGCGGCCTGAAAGGCAAGCATTCGCTCAACATGTTAAGGTCTGTACCTGATTCGTTTGCCCTGGACCCGTGCATGCCCCTTTGTCTTTCCCGTCGTTGGCAGTTTCGCCAATTGATTGCTGCCTCCAGCCTCATTTTGCTAGTCGCCTGCGCGGAAAAACCCACCGCCGCTGACGCCCAGCCAATTCAGACCCTCCCTGTCGCCACCGCCCCGGCGGTCATCGCGCCCGTGGTTCCGAGCGGCGAAAACCTCGACATCCAGCCAACCCAGACCTTCGCCGAATGGCAGGCAGGTTTTCGCAAGGACGCCCTGGCCGCCGGTATCAGTGCCGAGCTGTTCGACCGCGCCTTCGCCAATGTCAGCTTCGACCCGGCCGTGATCCGTGCCGACCGCAGTCAACCGGAATTCGCAAAACCGGTGTGGGAATACCTCGATGGCGCCCTGTCGCCGCTGCGCGTTCGCAAAGGCCAGGCATTGGTCGACCAGTACGCAGGCATCCTGCAAAGCATCGAGCAACGCTACGGCGTCGACCGCCAGGCGCTGGTCGCGGTGTGGGGCATGGAAAGCAACTTCGGCCAGTTCCAGGGCAGCAAGTCGGTGATCAACTCCCTGGCAACCCTGGCCTACGAAGGCCGCCGCCCAGGCTTCGCTCATGCACAATTGATCGCCGCCCTGCAGATCCTCCAGCAAGGCGATATCGAACCCGACAAAATGCTGGGTTCCTGGGCGGGCGCCATGGGCCAGACCCAGTTCATCCCGACCACCTACAACACCCACGCCGTGGACTTTGATGGCGACGGTCGCCGCGATATCTGGGGCAGCGCCACCGACGCCCTGGCGTCGACCGCCCACTACCTGCAAAGCTCCGGCTGGCAAAAAGGCCAGCCCTGGGGCTTCGAAGTGCAATTGCCGGGCAGCTTCAACTACGTTCTCGCCGATGGCTCGATTCGCAAGAGCGTTGCCGAATGGCGGCAAATGGGCGTAGCGCTGCCAAACGGCGGCCAGTTCCCGGCAGGCTCCGAGCAATTGTCCGCGGCGCTGTTGCTGCCAGCAGGCTACCGCGGCCCGGCCTTTCTGGTGCTCGACAACTTCCGCGCGATTCTCAAGTACAACAACTCGTCGTCCTACGCCCTCGCGGTGAGCCTGCTGTCCGAGCGCTTCAATGGCGCAGGACTGATCAGCGGCACGTGGCCCAAGGATGATCTACCCCTGAGCCGCACCGAACGGATCGAACTGCAAAACCTGCTGAGTGCGCAGAACTACGATGCGGGCACTGCCGACGGGATCATTGGTGCCAATACCCGCAAGGCTATCCGCAGCGCCCAGCAGTCATTTGGCTGGCCGGCGGATGGTTATCCGACGCACAAGTTGCTGGAAGGATTGCGCAACCGCTAAACCCTTCCCTTGCGTAGGAGCGAGCATGCTCGCGATGAACCCGAGAACACCGCGGGGTGTCAGATTTCCCGCATTATCGTTCACGACCATCGCGAGCATGCTCGCTCCTACAAGTACAAGGGCGAAGGGTTTTAGCGCCTGACGACATTCTGCTCCAGAAACAGTTGCTGGTTCCCCGCATCCAGCTTCACCAACGCGCCCATTGGCAGCGTCAGGTTGGGGTTGCAATGTCCGCTGCGCCACCCGGCCAGTACCGGTATGCACAAGGGTTCCAGGGTCTGCCTGAGCAATCGGTCCAGGGCCTGGGCCTCTACCCCCGCTATATCACCCACCAAAACCCCACGCAGCTTGTGCAGCACGCCCGCGAGGCGTAGATGAGTCAGCAGCCGGTCGATGCGGTACAGCGGCTCGTTGATGTCTTCGATAAACAGGATGACACCGGCTGCATCGATCTCGTAAGGCGTGCCCATGGTTGCAGCAATCATCGACAGGTTGCCGCCCAGAAGGCGTCCATGGGCGACACCCGGCACGATCGTCGTCAAGGGCCGGCCAACCGGATGGGCAAGCACCATGCCGGCCCTGTACTGGCCCCTGAGCATGTTGAAGAATGAGGACTCGGTCGGCGGTAGTCGCTCACCCAGCAGATCGGCATTGAGCAGCGGGCCATGGAAGGTTACGAAACCCGCATAACGGCTGATCGCCAGGTGCAGCGCGGTAATATCGCTGTAACCGATGAATGGCTTGGCGTTTTGGCGCAGCAGCGGAAAATCGATGCGGTCAAGCAACCGCGGCGTACCGTAGCCACCGCGCAGGCAAATGATGGCGTCGACCTCAGGGTCAGTGAACGCGGCGTGCAGGTCATTGAGTCGCACTTCGTCGCTGCCGGCAAGATAGCCTTCCTTTTCGAACACTCCGGGAAATATCCGCAACGAATATCCACGAGCACGCATCCAGGCGATGGCTTTTTTAGTGTCCAGTGCGGCCGGACCTGCAGGCGCGATAACCGCGATCAGGCCTTGCATCGGCAAGGCCGGCACAGGCGTGTGAGGAAGCAGCGTCGGGTCAGGTCTTGCGTTCATCCATGGATCTCCCTGCGTGAAAACATCAAACACACATTAGTCAGGAACGTAGACAAACAGAAGCGGATCACGCATCGCGCAGTCGCAGGAAAAGACTGATGTCGCTGTGGGACTGGAAAAAAAAGCCCGCAAGGCCGATTGAACGTTGCGGGCTGTTTTTCATGACCGAATCAGGACGACATCAACTCGGCCTTGACCAGCTTGGCCTGCTCGTCGGCGTGGTAGGAAGAGCGTACCAGCGGGCCGGAAGCAACGTTCTTGAAGCCCATCTTGTAACCTTCTTCGGCGAACCAGGCAAAGGTGTCCGGGTGCACGAAACGTTGCACCGGCAAATGGCTGCGCGACGGTTGCAGGTATTGGCCCAGGGTCAGCATGTCGATGTCGTGCTCGCGCATGCGCTTCATGACTTCGATGACTTCTTCGTCCGTTTCACCCAGACCCAGCATCAAACCGGATTTGGTTGGGATGTGCGGCATCATCTGCTTGAAGCGCTGCAGCAGGGTCAGCGACCACTGGTAGTCCGAACCCGGGCGCGCGGCCTTGTACAGGCGCGGCACGGTCTCCAGGTTGTGGTTGAACACATCCGGTGGCTCGGCGGCGGTGATTTCCAGGGCGATGTCCATGCGGCCACGGTAGTCCGGGACCAGGGTTTCGAGCTGCACGTTCGGCGACAGCTTGCGGATCTCGCGGATGCAATCGGCGAAGTGCTGGGCACCGCCGTCACGCAGGTCGTCGCGGTCTACCGAGGTGATTACCACATATTTCAGTTTCAGGTCGGCAATGGCGATGGCCAGGCTTTCCGGCTCGTTGACGTCCAGCGGCTTTGGACGGCCGTGGCCAACGTCACAGAACGGGCAACGACGGGTGCAGATGTCACCCATGATCATGAAGGTCGCGGTGCCGCCGGAGAAGCACTCGCCCAGGTTCGGGCAGGAGGCTTCTTCGCACACGCTGTGCAACTTGTGTTTGCGCAGCAACGCCTTGATACGGTCGACTTCCGGCGAGACCGGAATACGCACACGAATCCAGTCAGGCTTTTTCGGCAGTTCGGTGGTCGGAATGATCTTTACCGGGATGCGTGCAACCTTCTCGGCGCCGCGCAGCTTGACGCCGGCTTCAACCTTGGGACGCGGGGCCGGGCGCTCGGAGACATCGAGCGTCGGGATCATGGTTTGCACTGCATCAGTAGTCATATCAGTCGATTCCGCCCGTGAGGGTCGTCTGCTCAGCATAGTCGAGGTGTTTGACGAGCTGCGCGCGCAGCCGGGCACTTACCTCGGCAAATTCAATCGATCCTGCGTGATCGCTCAGCTGGGTCATCGCCAGCCCGGCGTAGCCGCAGGGATTAATCCGTCGAAACGGTTCCAGGTCCATGTCCACGTTCAGGGCCAGCCCATGAAAGGAACAACCGTGCCGGATCCGCAGACCCAGGGAGGCGATTTTCGCGCCATTGACGTACACGCCCGGTGCATCGGGCTTGGCCGCCGCCGTCACACCATAGCTGGCGAGCAGCTCAATGAGACACGCCTCCATGCGAGTCACCAGGTCACGCACGCCGAACCCCAGCTTGCGCACATCCAGCAACAGGTAGGCCACCAACTGCCCGGGGCCGTGATACGTCACCTGGCCACCGCGATCGACCTGCACCACCGGGATATCTCCCGGCACCAGCAAGTGCTCGGCCTTGCCGGCCTGGCCCTGGGTGAAGACTGGCGGGTGTTCGACCAGCCAGATCTCGTCGGCGGCATCGCTGCCACGTTCGTTGGTAAAGCGTTGCATGGCATGCCAGACCGGCTCGTAAGCCATCTGGCCAAGTTCGCGAAAGCCCAGCGTGCCGGACATCACAGCACCATGTGCACGAAACCGGTGGCCCGCAGTTCGCTGTTGATGTTGTACAGCTGGTCCTGGTCGGTCGCAACGATGTGCAACTGGATCGTGGTGTATTTGCCGTTGGTGCTCTGGCGTTCATCCACACGGTCATGGTTGATCGTCGCATGCTTCTTGACGATCGCAATGATCTTGTCTTTGTTGCCCACACCGGTATCGCTGATCACCTTAACCGGGTAATCAACGTTGGGGAATTCGATCTTAGGCGCCTTTACTTCGGTATCGGTCATGGCGTAACGGCCTCGTAAGCGTAAGCCGTGGCGACGACAAGGCCCCGCGCCGGATCAGCACGAGACCTTGCAGGAGCACACTATCAGTTGAACAAGCCGTAGAAGAATAGACGGATGCTATCCCACATGCGACGGAAGATACCACCCTCTTCGACGCCATCCAGAGCGATCAGGTCGGCGCTGTGTACCACCTTGTCTTCCAGTTTGACTTCGACTTTACCGATCACGTCGCCCTTGGCGATTGGCGCAACCAGTTGCGGGTTCATGGTCATGCTGGCGGCGAGCTTTTTCAGCTGGCCTTTCGGCAGGGTCATGGTCAGGTCTTCAGCCAGGCCGGCCTTGACTTGATTGGTGGAACCCTTCCAGACAGGCGCCTGGGCCAGCTCGGCACCTTTCTGATAGAAGGTCTGGGTTTCGAAGAAACGGAAACCGTAGGTCAGCAGTTTCTGGGTCTCGGCGGCGCGAGCCACTTCGCTGTTGGTGCCGAACACTACGGCGATCAGGCGCATGCCGTCACGCACGGCCGAAGACACCATGCAGTAGCCGGCTTCGTCGGTGTGGCCGGTTTTCAGGCCGTCGACAGTCTTGTCGCGCCACAGCAACAGGTTGCGGTTCGGTTGCTTGATGCCGTTCCAGAAGAACTCTTTCTGCGAGTAGATCGCGTAGTGAGCCGGGTCTTCGTGAATGATCGCGCGGGCCAGCACTGCCATGTCGTGAGCCGACGAGTAGTGTTCCGGGTTCGGCAGGCCAGTCGGGTTCATGAAGTGGCTGTTGGTCATGCCCAGGTCGGCCACGGTCTTGTTCATCATGTCGGCAAACGCGTCTTCGCTGCCGGCGATGTGTTCGGCCAGTGCAACGCTGGCGTCGTTACCCGACTGGATGATGATGCCGTGCAGCAGGTCGCTGACGGTCACCTGCGAGCCGACCTTGATGAACATCCGCGAACCGCCGGTACGCCAGGCATTTTCGCTGACGGTCACCGGATCGTTTTCACCGATCTGGCCACGACGGATTTCGAGGGTCGCGATGTACGCGGTCATCAGCTTGGTCAGGCTGGCTGGCGGCAGACGCTGGTCACCATTGTTCTCGACCAGCACGTTGCCGCTGCTGGCGTCCATGAGCACGTAGGCCTTGGCGGCCAGTTGCGGTGGCGACGGCATCATCTCGACCGCGAATGCGGCAGGCGAGAGGAGCAGCGGGACTAGAAGGCACAGGCGTTTGGCAAAGGTGGTGATGTTCATCCGTCTCTCGAAATCGCTAATGGAAACTGCCCGAAGGCAAAACTAATCAGATGACTTTCTAACGAGTCATCGCGTATTCAGCTGCTCACTCTGTAACCCTTGCCGGGCTTTTGTTCTTCAAAGAGCCAACAACCTGGTCCACCCCCCAAAACCGCAGATGAACCGTCAATCAAGTTCTACGTATTACTCCGTCACAACGCTGGGCGAACCCAGGTTGGCCAGGCGCACGCTGTTCTGCACTTGCTGGATTTCACCCGGCGAACCGATCGGCCCCAGGCGCACTCGATGCAGTGTCTGTTGATTGCGCACGATCGAGCTGATGAACACCGGAGTTTTCACCATCCCGCTGAGCTTGGACCTCAGCAACTCGGCAGCGTCCGGGTTGGCGAACGCGCCCACCTGCAGATACTGGCCAGACGCTGGTGCAGAAGCGTTTTTTTTTGCATCGGCAAGTTGAACAGGGACGACTGCGGCGGCGTGCTGCTGCGGCGGAGGTGTCCATTGCTCGATGGTGCCGGCCGAAGCCGTAATGACCGGGGCGCTATTCTGCGCGACTTGCGGTTCGTTGAGCATTAAAGGCGCCGGACGGCCCTTGGCAGCCCACCATTGCTGCGGGTCGATGCCTTCGA
This sequence comes from Pseudomonas sp. V98_8, assembly GCF_029967975.1. Taxonomy (NCBI): domain Bacteria; kingdom Pseudomonadati; phylum Pseudomonadota; class Gammaproteobacteria; order Pseudomonadales; family Pseudomonadaceae; genus Pseudomonas; species Pseudomonas sp. V98_8. The sequence continues at coordinate 19,422 of NZ_JASCAE010000007.1, read as the reverse complement.
CCTTGACCCGCGCGGTGCCGGTTTCGGCGTAGCCGAGCTTCTTGGCGGCGGCGTACGACAGGTCGATGATCCGGTCCGAATAGAACGGGCCGCGGTCATTGACCCGCAGGATCACAGTCCTGTTGTTGTCCAGGTTGGTCACCCGGACGTAACTCGGCAACGGCAAGGTCTTGTGTGCGGCGCTCATGCCGTACAGGTCATAGACTTCGCCGTTTGCGGTGTTCTGGCCATGGAACTTGGTGCCGTACCAGGACGCCGTACCCGACTGCACGTACGTCTTGGACTCTTGCAACGGAAAATAGGTTTTACCCAGTACCGAGTAAGGGGCGGCCTTGTAGGGGCCGGTGTGCAGGGTTGGCGTGGCGTCCGGGATGCGTGAAACGTCGACGTCCCACCATGGCGCGCCATCCTTGTGGGCACGGTTGATGTCCAGCCCCGGCGCCGAGCGCACGGCGGTGGACGACTTCTGCGCTGGCGCACGACTGGTCGAACAACTGGCAACCAGCACTGCCAACGCGGCAAATGCCATCAGCTTCAGGGGTTTATTCATAGGCAATGCCCGCATTACTTGACGCCCCGTGCTTGGACCAGCTGTTCAGACAGTTGATGTACGGCCATGGCGTACATCACGCTGCGGTTATAACGCGTGATCGCGTAGAAATTCTTCAGGCCCATCCAGTATTCAGGGCCATTGTCGCCTTCCAGGCGGAAGGCGGTAACCGGCATATCATCGCGCAGCGCATCATGACTTGACCAGCCCAGGGCCCGCAACTCTCCAACGGTTTTAGTCGGCTCGATACCGGTGGTCAAACCTTCGTCCACCTGTTCGCCGCGCACATTGGCGCGGCTGACCACCGGCTCGCCGGCGACCCAGCCGTGTCGCTTGAAATAACTGGCGACGCTGCCGATGGCATCGTCCGGGTTGTTCCAGATATTGATGTGGCCGTCACTGTCGAAGTCCACCGCATAGGCGCGAAAGCTGCTGGGCATGAACTGCGGCAGGCCCATGGCACCGGCGTAGGAACCCTTGAGGGTCAGCGGGTCGACCTGCTCTTCCCGGGCCAGCAACAGGAATTCACGCAATTCCTTGCGGAAAAATTCGGCACGGGGAGGATAGTCGAAACCGAGGGTCGACAACGCGTCGATGACCCGGAAATTTCCGGTGTTACGGCCAAAAAACGTTTCAACGCCGATAATCGAGACAATGACCTGCGCCGGTACGCCGTATTCCTGTTCGGCACGGGCCAGCACCGCCTCATGCTGACGCCAGAAGTCAACGCCACGGGCAATACGCGCATCGGTGATGAACATCGGCCGGTATTCGTTCCATTGCTTGACTCGCTCGGCGGGTTTCGAAATGGCGTCCAGGATCGATTGCTTGCGCTGCGCCTCACGGAACACACCCATCAGCTGCTCACCGGCGAAACCATAGTCGCGGGTCATCTCACCGACGAACTCGGCCACTTGGGGCGAGCCTTCATAATCGCCTGCCACCGCCTGCTGCGCAGTACCAAGGATGCTTACCAGGCCGACCCATGGCGCGTATCGAGTCGCCCAGCCACGCATTACTTGCATTGAACTCTTCACCTTATTCAAACCTGCGCGATCCACTTGCGATGGGTATGGATCGACATCAAAACCCCAAACGCTGACAGCAGCGTCACCAGCGAAGTTCCTCCGTAGCTAATGAACGGCAACGGCACCCCCACCACCGGCAACAGGCCGCTGACCATACCGATGTTGACGAAAACATACACAAAAAATGTCATGGTCAAGGCGCCTGCCAGCAATTTGCCGAACAATGTCTGCGCCTGGGCGGTGATCACCAGCCCGCGACCGATCAACAGCAGGTAGATCAGCAACAGCGCGCAAATGCCCACCAGGCCGAACTCTTCACCCAGCACCGCGATAATGAAGTCGGTGTGGCTTTCCGGCAGGAAATCCAGGTGTGACTGGGTGCCCAGCAACCAGCCCTTGCCGAACACGCCGCCGGAACCGATCGCGGCCTTGGACTGAATGATGTTCCAGCCGGTCCCCAGCGGATCGCTTTCGGGATCGAGGAACGTCAGGATTCGCTGCTTCTGGTAGTCATGCATGATAAAGAACCACATGGCGATCGCCACGGGCACCGCGGCGGCCAGCACACTGAGAATCCAGCGCCAGCGCAAGCCCCCCATGAACAGGACGAAGGCTCCGCCCGCCAGGATCAGCAGCGACGTGCCGAGATCGGGTTGGCGCACGATCAGAATGAACGGCACGCCAATCAGCATCAGGCTGACGCCCACGTGCTTGAGCTGCGGCGGCAGCGTGCGCTTGGACAGATACCAGGCGATGGTCGCCGGCATGAGGATTTTCATGAACTCCGAAGGCTGGAAGCGCACTACCCCGGGAATGTTGATCCAGCGCGTGGCCCCCATGGCGTTATGCCCCATGATGTCCACCACCAGCAGCAGCAACACGCCGACCACATAACCCAACGGCACCCAGCGCGCCATGAAACGAGGCTCGAACTGGGCGATGACGATCATCGACACCAGGCCGATACCAAACGAAGTGGCTTGCTTGGCCAGCAGGTCCCAGCTTTTGCCACTGGCCGAATACAGCACGAACAGGCTGCCGGCGGCGAGTGTCAGCAACAGGATCAGCAACGGTCCATCGATGTGCAGGCGCTGCAACAGCGTGGCACGGCGGCGCATCACATCCTCGCTGGAGAGCATGCGATCGAAGTTATTCATCACGGGCGGTAGCCTCTGCGGTAGTAGGGCTGGCGTATTCGGCCTTTAGATGACCGTTCTGGTCCAGCAACCAGGCGTCCATGACTTGACGCACCACCGGCGCGGCCACGCCGGAGCCGGATTCACCGTTCTCGACCATCACCGACACCACGATCTTCGGGTCGTCGGCCGGCGCGAAACCAACGAACAGGGCGTGGTCGCGATGACGCTCCTGGACCTTGGAACGGTCGTACTTCTCGCCCTGCTTGATCGCGACCACCTGGGCTGTACCACTTTTGCCGGCAATCCGGTATTGCGCGCCGATGGAGGCCTTGCGCGCGGTGCCTCGGGCGCCGTGCATGACCTGCTGCATACCATGGTTGACCCGCGTCCAGTCCGACGGATCGCGCAGGATGATGTCCGGCATCGGGTTCTCATCCACGGGCTTCTCGCCTTCGATGGTCCTGGCCAGGTGCGGACGGTTCCACACGCCTTTGTTGGCCACCAGCGCCGTGGCCTGGGCCAGCTGTAATGGCGTCGACTGCATGTAGCCCTGTCCGATCCCCAGAATCAGCGTTTCACCCGGGAACCACGCTTGTCGGCGGGTCGCACGCTTCCATTCCCGAGTAGGCATCAACCCCGGAGATTCCTCGAACATGTCCAGGGAAACCTTCTGGCCAATGCCGAACTTGGTCATGTACGCCGACAACCGATCGATCCCCAGCTTATGGGCCAGGTCATAGAAGTACGTATCGTTGGAACGCATGATTGCCGTATCGAGGTCGACAAAGCCATCGCCGGTACGGTTCCAGTTACGGTATTTGTGGTCGTAGTTGGGCAGCATGTAGTAACCCGGGTCGAACACCCGGGATGAAGCAGTCACCACACCCGCATCCAGCCCCGCGATCGCAACGGCCGGCTTGATGGTCGAACCCGGCGGGTACAGGCCACGCAGGACACGGTTGAACAGCGGCCGGTCGATGGAGTCGCGCAGCTCGGAATAGGCCTTGAAACTGATGCCGGTGACGAACAGGTTCGGGTCGAAACTCGGCTGACTGACCATCGCCAACACTTCGCCGGTCTTCGGATCCAGTGCCACCACCGCGCCACGACGACCACCGAGTGCAGCCTCGGCGGCTTCCTGCAGCTTGATATCCAGGCTCAGGACGATGTCCTTGCCGGAAATCGGTTCGGTGCGCTTGAGCACTCGCAACACACGGCCGCGAGCGTTGGTCTCGACTTCCTCGTAACCCACCTGGCCATGCAATTGCGGCTCGTAGAAACGCTCGATGCCGGTTTTACCGATGTGGTGAGTGCCGCTGTAATTGACCGGATCGAGCGACTTCAACTCTTTCTCGTTGATCCGTCCCATGTAACCCACCGAATGCGCGAAGTGCGCCCCCTGCGGATAGTGACGGACCAGCTGCGCGACCACTTCCACCCCGGGCAGGCGGAACTGGTTCACGGCAATGCGGGCGATCTGCTCTTCGGTCAATTCAAACAGGATCGGCACCGGCTCGAACGGCCGTCGCCCCTGGCGCATGCGCTTCTCGAAAATCACCCGGTCCTCGGGCGTCAGCTCCAGCACCTCGACGATTACATCGAGCACTTGCTGCCAATCGCCGGAGCGCTCGCGGGTCATGCTCAGGCTGAAGCTGGGCCGGTTGTCGGCAATCACTACGCCGTTGCGGTCGAAAATCAACCCGCGAGTCGGCGGAATCGGCTGCACATGGACGCGGTTGTTTTCCGACAGGGTCGAGTGGTATTCGTACTGGATGACCTGCAGGAAATACAGGCGCGCAATCAGCACACCAATCAGCAGCACCACCGCAATAGCCCCGAACACGACGCGGCCACGCACCAGACGGGCGTCTTTTTCGTGGTCCTTGATGCGGATCGGTTGGGACATGAGGGCAGAACTACTTGTGGTAAGGGTGGCCGGACAACACTGTCCAGGCACGATACAGCTGCTCGCCGATCAGGATTCGCACCAACGGGTGCGGCAACGTCAGCGGTGATAGCGACCAGCGCTGATCGGCACGGGCGCAGACTTCCGGCGCCAACCCCTCAGGGCCGCCGACCATGAAATTCACCGTGCGCGAATCCAGCCGCCAGCGATCGAGCTCGACCGCCAGCTGCTCGGTGCTCCAGGGCTTGCCGTGGACTTCGAGGGTGACAACGCGCTCATTGGGCCCGACCTTGGCCAGCATGGCTTCGCCTTCCTGACGGATGAAGCGCGCCACGTCGGCGTTCTTGCCACGGGTATTGAGCGGTATTTCCACCAGTTCCAGCGCCAACTCGGACGGAAGACGCTTGGCATACTCATGCCAGCCTTCTTCCACCCATTTGGGCATGCGTGAACCGACGGCGATCAGTCGCAGTCGCACAGCCGTTCCTTATTCCTGGTCTTTGTTGAGCTTGGTGAAATGCTCGTGACCAACTTCAGGGCTGTGGTGCTTGCCATCGGCGGCACGGCTCTGCTCGGCACCTTTCCACAAGCGCTCCAGGTCGTAGAACTGGCGGGCATTGGAGGTCATCATGTGGACGATCACGTCGTCCATGTCCAACAGGACCCAGTCGCTGTCGCCCTTGCCTTCTTCACCCAGTGGCTTGATGCCCAGGGCCTTGACCGCTTCGCGGACCTTGTCCAGCATCGCGCCGATCTGGCGGTTGGAAGTACCGGTGGCGATGATCATGTAGTCGGTGATGCTCTGCTTGTCGCGAACGTCGATGACCAGCACGTCCTGGGCCTTGACGTCTTCCAGGGCAGCGACGGCGATCTTGACCAGCTCGTCGCCTTTTGGCGGCTCGGCTGCCAGGACCTTCTCAGGCAGCGGGGCGCTCTTGAACGTGCCTTTGCGCTTAACTTTGTTTACGTCGTTGTTCGTCATATAAAACTCGTTTTGCTCGTATGTTCGGGCGCTTCAATACACGTTGTTGCCACGTGCCTTGAGGCACTCCTATTCAGTTCGACGCACGGTAAAGCCCGTGCGCATCGATGTAGGCCAGGACCGCGTCGGGCACCAGGAAACGTACCGACTTACCGCTGGCCAGCAGTTGACGGATCTGGGTGGCGGATACCGCGAGCGGCGTCTGCCAGACGAATGCAATCTGTCCGCTCGACCCTTTGAGGGCCAGCGGGTCGCTCACCGAGCGCGCTGCCAGCAGGTTGCGCAAGGCATCCGGCGGTTCGCTGTCGGCATCCGGGCGTTGCAACACCAGGATATGGCAATGCTGGAGCAACTCTTCCCAGCGGTGCCAAGTGGGCAGGCCGCAAAATGCGTCCCAGCCCAAAAGCAGAAAAACCTGGGTCTCGGCGGGCATTTCGGCGCGCATCGACTCCAGGGTATCAATGGTGTAGGACGGCTTGTCCCGCTGCAATTCGCGGGCGTCCACCACCAGCGGTGCCACTCCGGCTACCGCGCACTTGACCATCGCCAGCCGGTCCTTGGCCGATACCTGCGGCGTACCCCGGTGGGGTGGCCGGGCATTTGGCGTCAGGCGCAGCTCATCGAGCGCCAGGGTTTCGGCGACTTCCAGCGCACCACGCAAATGGCCGATGTGCACCGGGTCGAAGGTCCCGCCCAGTACGCCGATGCGTCTGGGTCGAGGCGCGCTGGCGGTTACCGGGGCTGACGGGTCGAAGTCGCCCAAGTCAGGCCGGCTCCTGTCCGCGCAACTGGCCATCACCCACTACCACGTACTTCTCGCAGGTCAAACCTTCGAGACCGACCGGGCCGCGGGCGTGCAGCTTATCAGTAGAAATGCCGATCTCGGCACCCAATCCGTATTCAAAGCCATCGGCGAAGCAGGTCGGGGTGTTGATCATCACCGACGAAGAATCGACTTCAGCCACAAAACGCCGGGTGTCGCCCTGGTGTTCGCTGACAATCGAATCGGTGTGATGGGAGCCGTAATGGTTAATGTGCTCGATGGCCTGGTCAAGCCCATCGACCACGCGGATCGACAGGATGGGCGCCAGATACTCGGTGCTCCAGTCCTCTTGCGTGGCCGGCAGGGCATCAATGATTGCCCGGGAGCGTTCGCAACCGCGCAGTTCGACGCCTTTTTCGCGGAACTGGGCAGCCATCGTCGGCAAGAAATCTTTCGCAACGGTTTGATCGACCAGCAGCGTTTCCATAGCACCACAGATGCCATAACGGTAGGTTTTGGCGTTGAATGCGATGCGCTGGGCCTTCGCCAGATCGGCGTGCTCGCCCACGTAAACGTGGCAGATACCGTCCAGATGCTTGATCACCGGCACTCGGGCGTCACGACTGACGCGCTCGATCAGGCCACGGCCACCACGGGGCACGATGACGTCGACGAATTCAGGCATGCTGATCAGGGCGCCGACGGCAGCGCGATCGGTGGTTTCGACCACTTGCACCACGGCGGCCGGCAAATCGGCCTCGGCCAGGCCGCGCTGGATGCAGGCGGCGATGGCACGGTTGGAATGAATGGCTTCGGAGCCGCCGCGCAGGATGGTCGCGTTGCCGGATTTCAGGCACAGGCTGGCGGCATCGATGGTCACATTAGGTCGCGATTCGTAGATGATCCCGATCACGCCCAGCGGTACGCGCATCTTGCCCACCTGGATACCCGACGGACGATAGCTCATATCGCGAATCGCACCGACCGGATCGGGCAGCGCCGCGACCTGTCGCAGGCCCACGATCATCCCGTCGATTCGCGCCGGGGTCAGCGCCAGACGCTCGAGCAGGGCCGGTTCCAGACCATTGGCGCGACCAGCCGCCAAGTCCAGCTCATTGGCAGCGGTCAATTCGCCGCGGGCAGCATCCAGCGCATTGGCAGCGGCCTGCAACGCGCGGTTCTTCTGCGCGGTACTGGCACGGCCGATGACGCGGGAAGCCTCGCGGGCGGCGCGACCCAAACGGGTCATGTAGTCAAGAACGGACTCAGTCATGGTCTGGAGTGGTCTTTGATTAGGTCTTGGTAAAGAGTAAAGCGGCAGATTATAGCTGTCGCGTCCGCCGACTAACAGCGGTGACGGGCGGATGGTCGAAATCGAGGGCAATTTGCCGACGTTCAGCCGGGATTAAGCCGCAAATTGTTATCATCGCGACTCACTCAGCCTTGATAAACGCTGCCCACCATGTCCAATTTGCCTGTTCATGTGCCCTCCGCGAGCCTGCCCAAGGGCCTCCCAGACGCGTTTTTCGACCGCGACGCGCAAATTCTAGCCCGCGACTTGCTGGGCAAAGTCATCCGTCATCGGGTCGGCGATCTGTGGCTCAGCGCGCGGATCATCGAGACAGAAGCCTACTATTGCGCAGAAAAAGGCAGCCACGCGTCCCTCGGCTATACGGAAAAGCGTAAGGCTTTGTTTCTGGATGGCGGGCACATCTATATGTATTACGCCCGCGGGGGCGACTCGCTGAACTTCAGCGCCCAGGGCCCGGGTAACGCAGTGCTGATCAAGTCCGCCTACCCTTGGGTCGATGAACTGAGCGGACCTTCGAGCCTGGCGCAGATGCTGCTGAACAACCCCGACGCCCAGGGCCGCCCTCGCCCGTCGCAAAAGCTTTGCGCAGGGCAAACGCTGCTGTGCAAGGCACTGGGCCTGAAAGTGCCGGTCTGGGACGCCAAGCGCTTCGACCATGAGGTGCTGCTGGTGGAAGACGTCGGCCAGACGCCCGCCCATGTTATCCAGGCTACGCGCCTGGGCATTCCCCATGGGCGCGACGAACACCTGATGTACCGCTTCGTTGACGCGGCCTATGCCGCCTATTGCACCCGGAACCCGCTGCGGCGAGGCCAGGTCGAAGGTCGCGACTACATCCTGCTGTGAGCCCGGTCCCTGTAGGAGCTGCCGCAGGCTGCGATCTTTTGCTTTTAAAGGGTCAAGATCAAAAGATCGCAGCCTGCGGCAGCTCCTACAGACGTTTGTGGTGTTGTGTAGATTTTGTTCGCCCGCCAAGGGCCACTTGAATTCAATGGAGTTGTTTTTATGGGCCCATGGCTCGATAGCGTGACCGGTTGGTTGACGGTCAACCCGCAATGGTTGGCGGCAGCGGTATTTATCGTGGCCTTTGTCGAGTGCCTGGCGATCGCCGGCCTGATCGTGCCGGGCACGGTATTGCTGTTCGCCGTGGCGGTACTGGCCGGCAGCGGCGCGCTGTCGCTGAGTGAAACGCTGCTGCTGGGGTTTCTCGCCGGTGTACTGGGCGACGTGGTCTCGTATTTCCTCGGCCGGCACTTCCATCAGAACATCCGGCGCCTGCCCGGCTTGCGTCATCACCCGGAATGGATTGCCGGGGCCGAGGCGTATTTCCAGCGCTATGGCATCGCCAGCCTGCTGGTCGGACGCTTCATCGGCCCCTTGCGCCCCATGTTACCGATGGTCGCCGGGATGTTCGACATGCCATTCCCACGGTTCTTTGCGGTCAGCCTGCTAGCCGGTGCGGGTTGGTCGGTGGCGTACCTGCTACCGGGATGGGCCACGGGCGCGGCGATTCGCCTGCCACTGCCCGAAGGCTTCTGGCCTGAAGCCGGCATCGTTGCCGGCAGCATTACGCTCATGATCGGGCTTAGCGCTACCAGCAGCCTGCGCCGCCATCGCAAGGCCACGGTGTTCATTGCCGGCATGAGCTTGCTGATTCTGGCGGGCCTGTTTATCGGCTATCCGCATCTGAATGCGCTCGACCAGGGCGTGATGACCCTGGTACAGGAACACCGCAGCCCGATGCTCGATGAAGTGGCGGTGGTCTTCACCCTCATCGGCGAATTCCGCAACATGCTGATCTTCAGCGCCTTGCTGGTGGTCCTGCTGTTGATTACGCGGCAATGGCGACAGCTGATCTTCGCCGGCACCACCCTGCTTTGCACCGCGATGGGCAACACCCTGACCAAACACTTCTTTGCCCGCGTGCGCCCGGAAGTATTGAGCGACCCGCTGACCAGCTACAGCATGCCCAGCGGCCACGCCTCCGGGTCATTTGCGCTGTTCCTGACCCTCGCCGTACTGGCCGGCCGCGGACAACCGCCGCGCATGCGCCTGACCTGGCTATTGGTGGCGTGCCTGCCGGCGCTGGCAATTTCCCTGTCGCGGGTTTACCTCGGCGCACACTGGCCGACGGATGTGCTGGCAGGAGCGATGCTGGCATCGTGCGTCTGCGCCGCGAGCCTGTGGCTCAGCCAACGCCAGACCTCGCTGAACGCCATGCCGCCAAAAGTCTGGTGGCTGGTGCTGCCGTCACTGGTGGCATTGTTCGGGTTCTTCGTATTGAGGCATTTGCCACATACGATGCTGCGGTACGCGTATTAGCCAAAAGCAAAAGATCGCAGCCTGCGGCAGCTCCTACAGAATGCATACCAAATTCATGTAGGAGTTGCCGCAGGCTGCGATCTTTTGGCCGCGTCAGGCAAACAACTCGCCCTGCAACTCATCCAGCAACGCCTGAATCGCATCCAGCCGCTGCTGCGGATCATCGAGTTGCAACAGGTCGATCTTGTCCACTTCGGCGAAGGGCAGCAGGTACGCCAGCTGGTTGGCCAGTGATTGCTGCCCTGCCGCTTCGGTGCCCATGTTCAGTGCTTCGACCATTGGATGTTCGGCCAGGGCCTTGAGCAAGGCCACCAGGTCGGCATCTTCGTCCTGCAGTGGTTGCTCGGGCTCGTCTTCCAGCCATTCAACTTCGGCAAGGATCAACTGGTCGCGCTGGACTTCGGTGGACAACACTTTGAACCGTCGCCCGCCCTCAACCCGAATACCCAGCAGGCCGTTGTCCTGCTGCTGAAAATCGGTGATACGCGCTTCACAACCGACCATGGCAAAGCCATGCGGCGCGATACCGACTTCACTTCCTTCAAGGATGCACACCACGCCGAAGCCGCCGCCCTGTTTCATGCAGCGACCGATCATGTCCAGGTAACGCGCCTCGAAGATCTGCAGGTCGAGGATGCAACCAGGAAACAGCACCGTGTTCAGCGGAAAAAGCGGCAGACTCATAGACATATTCCTTACACCACCATCGACACCGCCAACGGCAGGAATACCGCCGTGGCCACGCCCATCAAACTCATCGCCAGCGCCGCGAAGGCGCCGCATTCGTCACTTTCCTGCATCGCTACCGCAGTGCCCACCGCGTGGGCGGTCATGCCCAGTGCCATGCCGCGAGCCTCTGGACTGTGGACACCGAGCCGGGTCAACAGACTCGGACCCAAGATCGCCCCGATCACTCCAGTGATCAAGACGAACACTGCCGCCAGCGCGGCGACACCACCAATCTGCTCGGCCACCAGCATGGCGATAGGCGATGTTACCGATTTCGGCGCCATGGTCATCAGGATCATGTGTTCGGCCCCGAACCACCAGCCCAACAGCACTCCCAAGCAGGTGGCGACCACACCACCTATCACCAGCGTAGTAAATATCGGCCAGAACAACTGTCGAATCCGCCGTAGATTGAGGTAAAGCGGCACCGCCAACGCGACCGTCGCGGGGCCGAGCAGAATACTCAGGATCTCAGTGCTCTTGCGGTACTCGGCGTAGGTCAGGCCGCAGCCCACCAGCACGCCGATCACCAGCAACATGGAGACCAGCACGGGCTGCAAAAAGATCCAGCGGGTTTTCTCGAACGCTGCCAGTACCAGCTGATAGGCACCGAGCGTGATGCCGATACCAAACAACGGATGATGAATCACTGACGCCCAGGCGCCGTGCCAGTCAAGGATCATTGGCCTTCCTCAGGATGGACATGGCGCTTGACCATGCGCTGCATGAGGACGCCTGCGAACGCCATCGACAGCAACAATGACAACACCAGCGCCCCGACAATCGCCCAGAAATCGGCGGCGATGTCAGCGGCGTACACCATCACCCCCACGGCCGGCGGCACCAGCAATAACGGCAGGTAGCGCAGCAGGCTGCTGGCGGCAAGGTTCAACGGTTCGCCAACCTGGCCACGCCCGATCAGAAATATCAGTAACAGCAGCAGACCGATAATCGGCCCCGGCAGGAAGGGTAAAAACAAATGGTTGGTCGCGGTGCCGAGCAATTGGAACAGCACCAGCCAGGTCAGGCCACGTAACAACATCAATGATCCCCCGCAAAATCCGTCACCCGCATTGGCCGACGCATTATAAGCACGCTTGCGCTATGGATCGGCATTCGCCATAAGCATGGTCAGTTGACCGCGGCGTTTTGCCATGGTGATCTAAAGTGGTAATCCGGGAGGTCAAATCCCCCCACCTAAAAACTATAAAACCGATGAACCCAAGGAGAGTCTCAATGCCCTTTGTACCTGCTGCAGAGCTCAAAGATTATGTCGGCAAGGAACTCGGATGTTCCGAATGGCTCACCATCGATCAGGAACGCATCAACCTGTTCGCCGAAGCCACAGGGGACTTCCAGTTCATCCATGTCGACCCGGCCAAAGCCGCGCAAACGCCATTTGGCAGCACCATCGCCCATGGTTTCCTTTCACTGTCGCTGATTCCAAAATTGATGGAAGACATCCTCGTCATGCCCGAAGGCTTGAAGATGGTGGTCAACTACGGTCTGGATAGCGTGCGTTTCATTCAGCCGGTCAAGGTCGATTCGAAGGTGCGCCTCAAGGTCGAACTGTCCGAGGTCACCGAGAAAAAACCCGGGCAACTGCTGCTCAAGGCCATCGCCACACTGGAAATCGAAGGCATGGACAAACCGGCGTACGTCGCCGAATCCCTGTCACTCTGCTTCGTGTAAGCCCTGTCGGTGCGAAGCAGCACACGCTGTTTCGCACCAGATGCTTTTCTACCGGCTGTATATGGACACATGGCTGCGGCATACTCGGTCGCCTAATTGCCCGGAACCCGCTATGCGCCCACTTGCACTCCTCGCCTTGACCCTGATGCTCACCGCTTGCGGCGACGGCGAATCGCTATTGCCCGCGGACGCCCGCCTGCCGGACGGCGGACGCTATCGCGGAGACCTGGTCAACGGATTGCTGCAGGGCCAGGGCCGTATCGATTACCCGAACGGCAGCTGGTATGCCGGCGAGTTCGACCAGGGCCAATGGCATGGCCAGGGTGAGTGGCACGGCAGCAATGGCGAGGTTTATCGCGGCCAGTTCAAGCAAGGCTTGTTTGACGGCCAGGGAACCCTGACCACCAACGCCGGCAGCTACAACGGCGGTTTCAAGCTTGGCCGTCGCGACGGCGAAGGCACCCTCAAAGAAAACGGCATGCTCTACCGCGGCGAATTCAAGGCCGATCAATTTTCAGGGCTCGGTCGCCTGGAACTCGAAGATGGCAGTGCCTATCAGGGTCAATTCGCCCACGGCAAGCCCAACGGCGAGGGCCAACGCAGCGACGGCAGCGGCAATCAATTCACCGGACACTTCGTCGACGGCCAGCTGGAAGGTAACGGAACCTTCAACAGTGCGGAAGGTGACATGTATGTCGGCGGGTTCAAAAACAACCAATTGCACGGCAAGGGCCGTTATGAAAATGCCGATGGCGACGTATGGCTGGGTCAATTCAAGGAAGGCTCGCTCAACGGCAAGGGCGAATTGATCGGCGCCGACGGCAGCCACTACATCGGCCACTTCAGTGACTGGCGCTTCAGCGGCCAAGGTCGCTTGAACCTGGCCGACGGTAGTTTCTATACCGGGCAATTCGACAATGACACTTATTCCGGACGCGGCACCCTGGTCCTCACCGACGGCGCCGTACTCAGTGGCACCTGGATCAACGGCCAGCGCGTGCGCGACGCCGAAGGCAAATTACTGCCAGACACCCTCGAGCTGGGTCTGCTGGCCCAGGGACGCTTGCTCGAAGAAGCGTTTACCAACGTTCCAGCCTCAACCCCGGCGGTGGAGCTGTACACCCTGACCCTTGGCGGCGATGGCAAGCAGAGTGTTTTCCTGCGTGAATCGGACTATGTCGCGAACATGCTCACCAGCCGTTTCGGTGCCTATGGCCAAATCCGCCTGGTGAACCATCGCGACCACCTCGGCGACCGGCCGATGGCAACCCGCGAGAACCTGAGGCGCTCCGCCGTGACGCTGGCCGAACGCAGTGGCCCGGAAGACCTGATTTTCATCTACCTGACCAGTCACGGCACCAGCGAGCACGAACTGGTGCTCGACCAGCCGCGCATGGAACTGGCCGATCTGCCGGCCGACGAGCTGGCCGCCGTCCTGGCCCCACTGAAAAACCGCGACAAGATCATCGTGATTTCGTCCTGCTACTCCGGCGGTTTCATCCCCGCCCTGAAAGACGAACGCACCCTGATCATGACCGCCTCGCGCGCTGACCGCGTGTCTTTCGGTTGTTCCGAAGAAGCCAACTTCACCTACTTCGGCGATGCCCTGTTTGCCCGGGCACTGAACCAGACCGATGACCTGGAGCAAGCCTTCAAACTGGCCAAGGCCACCGTTGCCGAGCGCGAGCTGGCGGACAATTTCGAAGCCTCCGAACCGCAGATCTGGGCGCCTAAAACCGTGCTCTCGCACTGGCAACTGTTACGCAGGCAGCAGGCAAGAAAAGCCCTGCAAAGTGTTTCCATTGACAACAAGGATGCAAAGAACAACTAAGCTGAACAGTATCAAGGGAGAAACACTATGTACTTGACGCCTCAGCACGTGTTGCTTGCCGGAGCCACCGGATTAACCGGTGAACACTTACTTGATCGCTTGCTCAACGAGCCAACGATATCGCGAGTATTGGCCCCTTCACGCCGGCCACTGGCCGAGCATCCCCACTTGGAAAATCCGGTGGGCGATCCTTCTGAGTTTCTGCCGCAATTGAACGGCCGCGTTGACATCGCCTACTGCTGCCTGGGCACTACCATCAAACAGGCCGGCTCGGAGGAGGCGTTTCGCGCGGTGGACCTGGACATGGTGGTGGCTTTCGCCAAACGTGCCCGGGAGATGGGTGCCCGGCACCTGATCGTTATCAGCGCCCTGGGAGCCGATCGCAGATCCTCGATTTTCTACAACCGGGTCAAAGGCGAGATGGAACATGCATTGCGCGCGCAGAATTGGCCACAGTTGACCATCTGCCGTCCATCGTTGCTGCTGGGCGAACGCACTGAACCACGCCTGGGCGAGCAGTTCGCCGGGCCTTTGTCGAAACTGATTCCCGGCAAATACCGAGGCATAGAAGCCTGCCAACTGGCCCGCGCGATGTGGCGCCTCGCTCTGGAGGAGCAGGATGGGGTGCGGATTGTCGAGTCGGATGAGTTGAGGAAGTTGGGGAAATAGATCAAAAGATCGCAGCCTTCGGTAGCAACTACAGGGCGGCGATCTTTTGTCTTTACAACCCGCCGGTTGCCTGGAAACTCACCCCGATCACCGTCAGCAACGACAACGGCAGCAACAGCGTGTCCATCAACGCGCTGGCCGGCAGATCTACACCCGGATAGCTCGGTGCCTCGGCACCAAAACGGTCCATCGCGCAGCAGCCGCCATTGAGCGCATACCAATCCAGCCGCGTCCCGGAGTAGACCACTGGCGCTCCCGGCTTGGCAGCATCCAGCGTACGCGCCGTGGCACATCCCGCCAGCTGTAGCGCCAGCACAATCACCAGCAGCTTATTCATCGCTGCTCAGATGATATTCACCCCACCGCGGCAGCATGTCCTGGGGAATGCTCAGCAGATTGAGGATCCGCGCCACGACGAAATCGATCAGGTCGTCGATGGTTTGTGGCTGATGATAGAAACCCGGCGATGCCGGCAAAATCGTCACCCCCATGTTCGACAGCTTGAGCATGTGCTCCAGGTGAATGCTTGAATATGGCGCTTCACGCGGCACCAGGATCAACTGGCGGCGCTCCTTGAGCGTCACATCGGCGGCACGCTCGATCAGGTTGTTGCAGGCTCCCGTCGCGATGGCCGACAGCGTCCCGGTAGAGCATGGCACTACCACCATCGCCGCCGGCGCGCCGGAGCCCGAGGCCACCGGCGACATCCAGTCTTCCTTGCCGTAGACCCGAATCTGCCCGGCGGCGGCACCGGTGTACTCGGTAAGGAAGGCTTGCATCGCCTGTGGCTTGGGCGGCAGCGTGACGTCGGTTTCGGTAGCCATCACCAGTTGCGCGGCCTTGGAAATCAGGAAGTGCACTTCGCGGTCTTCGCGCACCAGGCAATCGAGCAGGCGCAAGCCGTACTGGGCGCCGGAAGCGCCGGTCATCGCCAGCGTGATGCGATCGGGACCGTTGCTCATTTGAGCGCCTCGGCCAGCTTGCCGTGCAGGCCGCCGAAGCCGCCGTTGCTCATGATCACCACGTGGGTGCCTGGCTGGGCCTGGCTCTTGACCCGCTCAATGATGCCTTCCAGCGAGTCGCTGACTATCGACGGTACCGTGCACAGTGCGGCGGTACCTGCCAGATCCCAGCCGAGATTGGCCGGTGCATACCAGATCACCTGGTCGGCATCGACCACGCTCTCCGGCAAGCCGTCACGGTGCGCGCCAAGCTTCATGGAGTTGGAGCGAGGTTCGATGATCGCAATCAACGGCGCATCACCAATGCGCTTGCGCAGGCCGTCGAGCGTGGTGGCAATGGCCGTCGGATGGTGGGCGAAGTCGTCATAGATGGTGATGCCTCGCACCTCGGCGACTTTTTCCATCCGTCGCTTCACGCTCTTGAACGCGCTCAAGGCGGCAATGCCCAGGGCCGGCGCCACGCCAACATGGCGCGCCGCGGCCAACGTGGCCAATGCGTTGGCCACGTTGTGCTGGCCAGTCATGTCCCACTCGACCACGCCTTGAGCGACGCCTTCGAACATCACTTCGAACTGCGAGCCATCGTCGCTGAGCAGCTTGACCTGCCATTGCCCGCCCGCACCGGTGGTTTGCACCGGGGTCCAGCAACCCATCTCGATGACGCGCAGCAAGGCCGGCTCGGTGGTCGGATGAATCACCAGGCCTTCGCTCGGGATGGTCCGCACCAGATGATGGAACTGGCGCTCGATCGCCGGCAGATCCGGGAAGATATCGGCGTGGTCGAACTCCAGGTTGTTCAGGATGGCCGTGCGCGGACGGTAGTGAACGAACTTGGAGCGCTTGTCGAAGAACGCGCTGTCGTATTCATCGGCTTCGATCACGAAAAACGGCGTGTCGCCCAGGCGCGCCGACACCGAGAAGTTTTGCGGTACACCGCCGATCAGGAAACCCGGGCTCATGCCTGCGTGCTCCAGCACCCAGGCGAGCATGCTGCTGGTGGTGGTCTTGCCATGCGTACCGGCTACCGCCAGTACCCAGCGACCTTGCAGCACGTGGTCGGCCAGCCATTGCGGACCGGAGACATAGGGCAGGCCTTTGTTCAGCACGTACTCGACCGCCGGGTTGCCTCGCGACATGGCGTTGCCGATGACCACCAGGTCAGGCGCCGGGTCCAGCTGCGCCGGGTCGTAGCCCTGGGTCAACTCGATACCCTGTGCCTCGAGCTGAGTGCTCATTGGCGGGTAGACGTTGGCATCGGAGCCGGTCACGTGATGGCCGAGCTCTTTGGCCAGGACTGCCATCGAACCCATGAAAGTGCCGCAGATACCCAGAATATGAATGTGCATAGTCGACCTCGTAAAACATGGCCGCAGGTTAGCTTAGGGGGGAAAAATTCGCACCTTTGTTTCGTCCTCAATGACGCCATTCGCGAGCAGGCTCGCTCCCACAGTAGATCTGGGTCAGCCCCCAAATTGTGGGTTCAACCCAACATCCTGTGGGAGCGAGCCTGCTCGCGAATGGACACGCAGCGGATTACCGGGCGATGCCGTGCTTGCGCAATTTTCGGTACAGGGTATTGCGACTGACCCCAAGCTGTTCAGCCGTATTCGTCATATGCCAGCGCGTATGCTCCAGCGCATTCAACAGCGCCAGGCGCTCGGCATCTTCCAGTGGATGCTCGCAGGGCTGTTCAATTTTCGGCATGACCACTTGCCGCACCTGACGAATCATCGCCGGCAGATCCTCCAGCGCGATTCGACCGCCGTCACACAACGCCGCCAGCGTACGCAACACATTGCGCATCTGCCGCACATTGCCCGGCCAGGCAAATCCCAACAACGCCTCACGCGCCGGTCCGTCGATCAATACGGTTTCTCCGCGCGTCTCTTCGGCCAGCAAGTAGTCGAGCAACTGCGATTTATCACTGCGCTCGCGCAACGCTGGTAACGCGACCTCCAAGCCATTGAGGCGGTAATACAGATCCTCGCGAAAACTGCCGTCCTGCACCCTCTCCAACAGATTGCGGTGTGTGGCACTGATGATCCGCACATTGACCGATTCCGGCTCGCCACCGATCGGCACCACTTGCCGATCTTCCAGCACACGCAACAAACGGGTCTGCAAGGCCAGGGGCATGTCGCCGATTTCATCGAGGAACAACGTCCCCCCGTCGGCCTGCTGCAGCTTGCCGCGCATGCCCTCCTTGCGTGCGCCGGTGAAGCTGCCGCCGCGGTAACCGAACAGCTCGCTCTCGATCAGGCTTTCGGGGATGGCCGCACAGTTGAGGGCGACGAAGGCTTTTTCCGCGCGCTGGCTGGCATGGTGCACGGCCTTGGCAAAGGCTTCCTTGCCCGAACCGGTTTCGCCGTTGATCAGCAATGGCACGTCCCGTTCGTATACGCGCAGGGCCTTGCGAAAATCCGCCTGCAAGGCCGGGTCACCCAGGCAGATACCCGACAGGTTCGGGCGCTCTTCAACCACCGGACCTGGCACCAACGGTACCGGGACTTTTCGCGATTGCCCACGTAACACGGCGAACAGATGGCGCCCGTCCCGGGTACGCAGCGGCCAGCTCGCGCTGGCATTGACGCTCGCGCGGCCGAGTAATTCGTCCAGCGAGCAGTCGAAAAATGCCTCCACCGGCTTGCCCAGCAAACCGCCACGGATATGCCCCAGCAGGTTCAGTGCGCTCTGATTGACCGCGCAGATCCGC
This sequence comes from Pseudomonas sp. V98_8, assembly GCF_029967975.1. Taxonomy (NCBI): domain Bacteria; kingdom Pseudomonadati; phylum Pseudomonadota; class Gammaproteobacteria; order Pseudomonadales; family Pseudomonadaceae; genus Pseudomonas; species Pseudomonas sp. V98_8. Next base: position 824 of record NZ_JASCAE010000007.1, on the reverse strand, counting down.
CCTTCGCCGTCAAACGCCAGCAGCCCTTCGCTGAACAAGCCGACGGACTCGGCCTGCAGATGAAAACGCAGCAGCCATTGATTATCGAAACAACGCAGGAAATAGCAGCTCTCGATCATCTTCGCCGACAGATTGACCAAAGCCATGGTATGGAACTGACTTTGCCGCGATACCTCGTGCCGGGCAGAAGACACGTCGAGTACGGCCAGCAGCTCGCCGTGCGGATCGAATACCGGGCTGGCCGAGCAGGTCAGGCCGGTATGCCGCCCGCGAAAATGTTCATCCTGATGAATGGTCAGCGACTGGCGTTCCACCAGGCAGGTGCCGATGCCGTTGGTGCCTTCACAGGCTTCGCTCCAGTCTGCACCCAGCCAGAGGCCGGCGCGCTCGAAAATCTTGCGTTCGGCCGGCGCCGTCACGCAATTGAGGATCACGCCGCGGGCATCGGTCAACAGCACGGCATGGCCGGCACCGGAGAGCTGCTGATGCAGGCTGGTCATTTCATTGCCGGCGATGTGCAGCACTTGCTGCAAGCGTTCGCGACTTTCCAGTACGCGGCCATGTTCCAGCACCGTCGGCGCCATATTCAAGGCTGGGTCGAGGTGGTAGTCCTCAAGGCAGCGCAGCCAGGAACGGGCGATCGACGGGTCGCTACCAGGCCCCTGCAGGTGGGCCTTGCCCTGGGTGACGGTCAATACCTGCTGGGCATGGCGACTCAAATGGTTGTCGTGCATTTCTTATTATTCTCCCCCCGAAAGGTTCACGTTCCCTGTAGGAGCTGCCGCAGGCTGCGATCTTTTGATCTTGATCTTAAAAACAAAATC